>JAMCZP010000017.1:38263-39395 GCA_023485185.1 Gammaproteobacteria bacterium | reverse complement strand
CCGCCCCAATGAATAGGTCGTGGAATCTCTTGGCCATCATAGGCTTGCTCAAAACGACTCTGACGCTCTTCAATCCACTTACGGCCTGGGATCACAACGCTTTGGGTGGCAATCCAAGCACCGAGCTGGCTGCCACGGGGGCGGCTTGCAAAGTATTCATCGGACTCTTCCGCGGATACTTGCTCAACGGGCCCTTCAATACGCACTTGGCGAGAAAGGGAAGGCCACCAAAAGGTCATCGCCGCGTAAGGCACATTGCTTAACTCACTGCCTTTATGGCTATGATAATTGGTGAAGAAGACCATACCGCGCTCGTCAAACCCCTTTAGCAGCACAACTCGGGCGTGAGGCCGGCCTTGACTATCAACGCTTGATAGCGTCATGGCATTGCCATCTTTGCCCTCTTTTTCTAGGGCCAGCGTAAACCACTCATCGAATAACACGAATGGATCGTCGGGTGCCTGAGACTCATCTAACCTGCCGCCTTCATAATCACGCCTTATATCGGCTATGTTACGTGTCATTGAATGCTTCTCCCTTGAATTTTCATCCATGTTCGCTGGTCTCTGTGTAAAGCTCAAGTCAGCGTCATCAATGGACGTTAAACGTGCGCCAACACTGCTGTTATTTTAGCCAGTGTTATGACTAACTGTCTCGAATTCTTTGAGAACGTCGTAATAAATGCGAAAATCTCTCACTATTTATTACGGGCTCACCGACTGTTAGCTCTCCAGTACTAGCTCACGATTGCAGAAAGAGGCTTGGGTATGCGCAATACCAAGGTAACTATTGAGGTGTGGGATCTATGGATCCGTCTGTTTCATTGGGGGTTGGTCTTCGCTGTGCTGGTCTCTTTTTATACTACTAAGACCGGCGGAGCACCTTTTCTATTTCCCATCGAAGTACACGCTCAAGCGGGCTACTTATTGCTTGGGTTGCTCACGTTTCGCTGGCTTTGGGGCGCATTAGGCAGCGTGTACGCTAGGTTCAGTACGTTTTTATACCCACCCTCTAAAACCGTTGCCTATTCAAAAGCAGTAATAAAGCGTCAAACTAGCGCCTATGCCAGCCATAACCCATTGGGCGGCTGGATGGTGATAGTTATGTTGCTTTCGCTTAGCTTTCAGGCCGT
>JAMCZP010000017.1:36243-37884 GCA_023485185.1 Gammaproteobacteria bacterium | reverse complement strand
CGAAAACGCGCGTAGCCCATACAGCCGGTAAATAGCGCCAGTGCGATAATCGCCTCAAGAACGCCACGGATACCTTGCCCCGGTAGGGTGACTAGCATCACGCCCTGAGTGAAATAGAGCAGGCTGACAAAAGCTAACCAGGCATGGCCCCGCGCCCGTTTACCAATAATCGAAGGCAAAAAAAGCACCAAGGGTAGAACAAAAGCGACCACTGGGCGCCAGTTAAACTCGTCACCTTGTAGCAGAAAACCCCGATAAATAACCAGTAACAGCAGTAGAACAAAGCTGACCAGCACTAGCTGGCGAGTTTTTTGGGTGAGGTTATCAATCCCGTGACGTGCTTCCATATCTTCTAACCACTGTCTCATACTGCCTCCTGACGCATGGTGTGAAGCGCGAGCGCGAGTCGAGCCAGACGTTTGCCCTGGGCAACGCATAGTGCGCGCTCGTGATCGTCTACCGAGCGATCACTGCGCGCACCTGCCAGATGGCTTGCACCATAGGGTGTGCCACCGGTTTGTGTCGCAAGCAGGGTCGTTTCGCTATAGGGTACACCAGCGTAGACCATGCCATGGTGTAACAGCGGAACCAGCATAGTCAGTAGGGTGCTCTCCTGGCCACCGTGTAGGCTTGAGGTTGAAGTGAACGCACAGGCCGGTTTATCAATCAGAGCACCGTTCATCCAAAGACTGCTGGTGGAGTCAATGAAATATTTTAGCGGTGCCGCCATATTGCCAAAACGCGTAGGGCTACCCAGTGCCAACGCGCTGCAATTGCGTAGATCATCAAGATCAGCATAAACCGCACCTTCTGCTGGAATCTCAGAGTCAACGGCTTCCCAGGTGGTAGAAACCGGCGCCACCGTGCGTAAACGTGCTTGAATACCGGCCACGCTTTCTACGCCAGCGGCGATTTGTTGGGCCATTGTGGCCGTCGCACCTGAGCGTGAGTAGTAAAGGATTAAAACGTAGGGCGTCATATCACTCATAAGGATTCCTGAAGGGGCGATTAAATAGAGCTTTCCAAAATGGCTTTGGTAAAAGAGTTAACATTAGGGTCTATGTTACCAGAGCGAGTGGGATAGCTGAGCTAATGATGAGTTGTCGGGCGGGGAAAAAGCATTTTGTGCTTCGGGCAAGCGCAAGTAGACCCAGGCGCTGCTGCCATCATTAAGCGTCTTTTTAACACGTTCGTAGCGAATGCCTAGCCGCTCATAGCGGTCCAGACGGGCCAGTTCAGCAGCATCAACACGTAGCCGCAAGCCCTCTACCTGGCTATTTGTCTGCGGGGAAAGATCAAGGCCATGACGCCGATATCCCTCAAGCATGGCTTCTTCCGGCGCGCCAAAACTGCCCATTACCACTAGCCTAATGGGGGCATACCGTAACGTTCCGTACACAAACACATGGTGGGTGCGCTGTTCGATATCGGGTAGTTCATCCGGGCGATCATAAAACCAGGGGCTGAGCATCGTGAGCCATAGCCACCCCGCGACGCTGATTAGCCCCAAACCACTAACGACCAATAGGCGTTTAAGCCAAACCATGATGCCTCACTTAGCGTGGTTAAAGGTTGGCTGCGTAGCTTGGCGCGCTAAATAGCCGATGACAAGAGCTAGGTTATCGACTTATCTAATCTGCT
>JAMCZP010000017.1:0-35732 GCA_023485185.1 Gammaproteobacteria bacterium | reverse complement strand
GTGCTGCGCTCGTATCTTGCCAAGTGGCTCAGCCAGTTTGAGCAAGTGCAGGCGTACGTATCCGCACAGCCTTCAGAAGGGGGGCTAGGCGCTACCTGGGTGATGCTTCGCAAAAGCGACCGCGCCAAAGCCAATAACCGCGAGCGTCAGCAGAAGCGGCGGGGGTAATAGATGCGAAGAACAAGTCTTTGCACAGGTTTCCATAAAGTCCACTTTTAGGCACTTTGGGTTTTTTTTACAGCTAAAGTGCCTTATTTGGATCCTTAAACCATCTGTTTAAATCTTATTCATGTGCTATATTGGGAACATAAAAAGCTTTTTTTAGCTTTATGTGCTTCTATGAGGACATTATGAGCATTCATGCTAAGACACCTGCAGCCATTGCCGAAGAATTAGGGGAACGCCTAAAGCAGGCGCGCCTCAATCACGACATGACACAGTCAGAAGTCGCTGAGTTAGCAGGTGTCTCGAGAAAAGTAGTGCTCAACGCTGAGAAGGGTAGGGTTCAATTGGAGACGTTGATCGCCATCATGATGGCTCTCAATTTAACGGCACAGCTAAATCACTTTATACCAAAACAAATTATTTCGCCTGTGCAACTCTCGAAGCTACAGGGTAAACAGCGTCAACGCGCATCTGGTCAGAGAAAAAACCAAGATGAGGAAGCGCTGGAATGGTAATGGAAGTTGTCGATGTTAACTATCTTGAACGCTACGTAGGTGCGGTCAGTTTCGATACCGATACGGGCATTGGCGCTTTCGAATACGATGCTTCGTTTGTTAAAAATGGTGTTGAACTTTCGCCTATTAAAATGCCTTTAGAAAATAAAATATATACCTTTCCTGAGCTTAGTTACGAGACATTCAAAGGGTTACCAGGATTGATTGCCGACTCCTTGCCCGATGATTTTGGTAATGCGGTACTGAATGCCTGGGTTGCTAGCAGAGGGGGGCAAACCGACGATATTACGCCGCTACAAAGATTGCAATATACCGGAAAGCGGGGCATGGGAGCACTTGAGTACTCACCTGCCACCAAACTTCGTAGGCTAAATTCCTCCACCCAGGTCGAAATAGCATCGTTGGTTAGCATTGCACAGGAAATACTTGATAGCCGGGCAGATTTCACCGTTGATCTTAGCAGGGAGGGGCTAGAAGATAGAGAGGCTATGATGGCCTTACTATCTGTAGGTATGAGTGCAGGTGGAGCGCGACCAAAAGCAGTACTAGCCTTCAATCAGGATTTTCAGGAGGTACGTTCGGGGCAAGCCACCATCCCAGAAGAATTCACGCATTATTTAATGAAGTTCGATGGTGTCAGTGAGCACAATAAAGACCGTGAGACATTTGGTGATCCACTGGGCTACGGTGCCATGGAATACGTCTATCACCTGCTTGCTCAAGCCTGTGGTATAGAAATGATGCCTTGCAAGTTGCTTAATGAAGGCAAACGACGTCACTTTTTAACCCAGCGTTTTGATCGAGTAGGCAACCGTAAACTACATGTGCAGACACTTAATGGGATAGCCCATGTTGATTATAAAAAACCAGGCTCATTTTCGTACGCAGAGTTATTGGGTGTAGCCAGGCAATTGCGGCTATCAGCGATAGAAGCTGAACAGCTATTTAAACGCATGGTTTTCAACATAGTTGCTAGAAATCACGACGATCACGCGAAAAATTTTGCATTTATTCTTAACGCAGGCAAATGGTCACTCGCTCCAGCTTATGATCTTGCTTATAGCTACAAACCAGGTAGCCCTTGGGTCAATCGCCATTGGATGAGTTTAAATGGCAAGCGCAACCATTTTTCTCGTGACGACTTTTATTCGTTAGAAAAACTCAGCCCGCTGTTTACCCGCAGAAAAATCAACGACATGATCGACGAAACCATCCAGCACGTAGCGCAATGGCGTAGGTTAGCTAAAGCACACCATGTGCCTGTGTCATTGATAGATGAGGTTGAAACCAATCTTCGCCTCTCTATTTAGCAGGCCGCCTAAAAAGCTTCAGCAGATCGCATTAGGAAATAACGCCTTAAAGTAATCAACCGGCAAAGGTGCAACCTTTGCCGGTTGAAGATAAGCGCTTATTTAGTGTCGGCTAACCGACGTTCAAATAGCGCTTGGCGCTCTTCCACATCTGGCTGATAACGAACGCTGATAAAACTTAGCGCACGCAGGGCATCTTCGGGATGCTGATCATCGCGTAGCGCCATGGCATTAAAACCACAGCGGCGCATGTAGTCCAATTGATCAACTAATACGTCGCCTACAGCACGAACTTCACCGCTATAGCCGTAGCGCTCGCGCAGCAAGCGAGCGATGGTGTAGCCACGGCCATCGGTAAACGCCGGAAAATCAACAGCAATCGCGCTGGCACTCGCTAGTTGGTGAGCTAATTCGGTATTAAGCTCCGTATCACTCGTCAACAATGGCGCCAGCTCAGCGTCGTCTGGATTGGCTTGCCATAGCGCCAGCGGGACAAACGCTGGGCGCTGCTCGGGCAGGGCCTCTGCATCGTAAGAGACACACCAAGCGTTCTCGGCCGCCAGCTCGCCATTGGCAATCAGATGATCAACATGAACTGGCGTCTGCTCAACCGCTTCAACTTGCGTCTCATCAGGTGTATTAGGCTTAGGCATAGACACGCTCCTTAAAGGGTTTTAGGCCAATACGGCGGTAAGTGTCTAAGAAGCGCTCATCTTCATGGCGTTGGGCCACATAGACTTCGAGCACTTTTTCAACGACATCAGGCACATCTGAGCGGAAAAACGATGGCCCAAGAATCTTGCCCAGCGATGCATCGTCGGTTGAGTTACCCCCAATTGAGATTTGGTAATACTCTTCACCTTTTTTATCCACGCCCAAGATGCCGATATGGCCCACGTGGTGGTGGCCACAAGCGTTCATGCAGCCGGAAATATTTAGATCCAGCGGGCCAAGATCATACAGGAAGTCTAAATCTTCAAAACGCTCCTGCAGTGCCTGAGCAATGGGAATCGATACTGCATTGGCTAAACTGCAGTAGTCGCCGCCAGGGCAGCAGATAATGTCGTTGAGGGTGCCCACCGTCGGGTTCGCCATGCCTAGGGCATCAAGCTCTTTCCACAGCGCTTCCAACTCATCTACCGGCACGTCAGAAAGCACCAGGTTCTGCTCATGAGTGACGCGCACTTCACCAAAGCTGTAGCGATCAGCCAAATCAGCCACCGCTTCCATCTGATCAGCGGTGACATCCCCCGGGGCATGCTCGCGGCGTTTTAGCGACAGCGTTACCGCTTTATAGCCGGGTACTTTGTGATCTGTAACGTTGTTCGTCACAAAGCGCGAAAAGCTACGGTTTTCAGCGCGCAGGCGGTCAAAATCTTCCGTTGCAGACGCTGCCACTGGGCGACGCTCTGGCTCGGGGAAGTGACCTTTAGCGGCATCAACAGCTGCTTGGTTGAGTGTTTGCGGGCCATCTTTTAAATGTGCCCACTCTTCGTCAACCCGGCGACGGAACTCTTCAATACCCAAGGCCTTAACGAGGATTTTAATCCGCGCCTTGAACTTGTTATCGCGACGGCCGAACTGGTTGTAAACCCGTACGCAGGCTTCCAGGTAAGTCAGTAGATGCTGCCAGGGCAGGTCTTCACGTACCACGTCGGCAATCATCGGTGTACGACCAAGCCCGCCACCGGCGAGAACTTTGATACGCAGTTCGCCGTCAGCGTTATGCCATAAGCGCAGGCCAATATCATGCACCTGGATCGCTGCGCGGTCTTGGGCAGCGCCGCTAACCGCGATTTTAAACTTGCGCGGCAGGTAGGCAAATTCCGGGTGCAGGGTAGACCACTGACGGATTAGCTCGCACCAAGGGCGCGGATCTTCCACCTCATCGTTGGCTATGCCAGCAAACTGGTCGCTAGTGGTATTACGAATACAGTTACCGCTGGTCTGAATCGCGTGCATCTGCACCTTGGCGAGATCGGCCAAAATATCCGGCACATCTTCAAGGGCAGGCCAGTTTAACTGTAAATTTTGCCGGGTAGTGAAGTGACCATAGCCACGGTCATAACGGCGTGTTATCTCCGCCAGCGCGCGCAGTTGATTACCTGCCAGCATGCCGTAGGGAATCGCAATACGCAGCATAGGCGCATGACGTTGAATATAGAGGCCGTTCTGCAACCGGAGTGGGCGAAACTCTTCTTCTCCCAAACGCCCGGCGCGGTAGCGTTCCATTTGGTCGCGAAACTGCGCGACGCGCTCATCGACCAGGGTTTGGTCGTGAATATCATAACGGTACATGTGGCACGATCCTGCTAAAAGCGAAATGGTCACGTTGAGACGGACGTTAATGTAGCGTCACCTTAACGCGCGCGTCATATTCTACAAAAGAATATATAATTATCTTTTTATCTCTAAAAGCTATTTAGAGCACTGCTTTCAAGTATGGCTCAAGCTCAACTCAAGCTTGGCCAACCACTTAAAGGGCAGGAGAGAGCCATTGGCGCCGCTGCCATACCCACAAAAAGCCAGCCGAGTTAAGCAAACGATAGAGCAATTGCATTAACCATATGCCGAGTAAGCCTTGGTCTAGCTCAATACCAACCCACCACGCCAGGGGCAGAAAGAGTAACCACTGCATGCCTAGCGTAAGCGTCATTACCGTACGCTGAGCGCCCGCTCCCATTAGCGCTTGGGCGAGTACTAATGCGGCCGCGTCAAAAATAATCATGATGCCGGTTAACTGGAGTGGCAGCTTACCTAAAGCAATCAATTCCTGACTGTCAAAAAATATCCCTAAGATGCTTTCGGGTATTAACAGCATCGGCAGTGCCAGAATAGTAAGCAGTAGCCAAGCAACACTCAAGGCATCAAGCCCCCAGCGATGAGCCTCCTTTTGCGCATCGCGTCCTATGGCCTCTCCCACTAAGCTCATGGCGGCCACACCTAACCCTACCCCCGGTAAAATCAGCAATAGAGACAGGTTAATCAGCACATGCCCAACCGCCACACTTGCCGTACCTAGTTGGCTTAGTAGCCAAAATAGAACCGCATAGCCAGCAGCAAACCATAGCTGCTGAATAGAGTGAGGCACAGCAAGCGCCAGCGTGGCTTTCAGGGTGGCGCGATTCGGCAAATAGGTCAAAAGGGCTGAGCAAGGAGTGTCTTTTATGCTGACCCAATACCAAACAATCAAGCCAACAAACAGTGACAGCGTAGTGCCTGCGCCTGCACCGCTGGCACCCATTGCGGGCAGCCCAGCCAAGCCGTAAATTAATCCAGCGCTGGCCGCAACATTGAGCAAATGAACCGCCACTATAATCCGCAAATAGAGATGTGTCTGTTGTCGACCGTTCCAGTAACCGCGAAAACAGAGTGTTAAGGCAATGGCCGTTAATGACACCACGCGCCAGCGAAAGTACTCCACGGCAACGCTTTGCACATCAGCTGTTTGGGTAATCAAGCCAACGAGTAGAGGTGCCTGCCACCACGCCCAGAGGGAAAGCGGCAGGGCGACGACTAGCCCTATCACCAGCCCCGAATGCAGCGGCTGAGCCATATTCGTGTGGGTGGCGCCTTCATGCTGGGCGGTTTGTGACTGCACGCTAGAGGAGAGGCCAAACACAATAGCGGTCAGCATAAACATGGCATAACCGCCGACCCCCACGCCCGCCAATGCGACTTCACCTAAACGCCCCACCAAGGCGGCATCGATCAAGTTGAGCATGCTCTGTGACAGCATGCCCAACATGATCGGAAAGGCTAAGCGTATGACCTTGCCATGGCGACCGGCGACAAACAGCATTAATTAGCTCGGGTCGTAAGAGAGCACTGGAGAGAGCCAGCGCTCCATTTCCTCAAGGGGCATCTGCTTACGCGCTGCAATCGCTTCAACCTGATCCCGAGTAATCTTGCCGGTAGAGAAGTATTTCGACTGAGGGTGGGCAAAATACCAGCCGGAAACTGCCGCGGCTGGCCACATGGCAAAGTTCTCTGTCAGCGCCAGGCCAGTATTCTCGGTGGCATCGAGCAGCCGGAATAGGGTGGCTTTTTCGGTGTGATCCGGGCAGGCAGGATAGCCAGGGGCAGGGCGAATGCCCTGATATTTCTCGGCGATTAGGGCGTCGTTATCCAGCGTTTCATCAGGTACATAGCCCCAGAACTCTTTGCGTACCCGCTCATGCATACGTTCGGCAAAGGCTTCCGCAAGACGATCCGTCAGCGCCTGGACCATAATAGCGTTGTAGTCGTCGCCCGCGGCCTCATAGGCTTTGGAAAGCTCATCAACCCCGTGGCCGGTAGTGACCGCAAAACCGCCAATCCAATCGGCTTTGCCGCTCTCTTTGGGGGCAATGAAGTCGGCCAGACTATAGCAGATACCGTCACGGCCTTTGGTGGTCTGCTGACGAATATGATGCAGTCGCTCAACGACTTCGCTACGCGACTCATCGGCGTACACTTCAATGACGTCATCATCAACGCTATTGGCGGGCCATAGGCCGATAACACCGCGGGCCTGAACGCGCTTCTCATCAACCAGCTTACGCAGCATGATTTTGGCGTCTTCAAACAGGTTGCGAGCTGCCTCGCCGACCACCTTATCGTCAAGAATTTTGGGGTACTTGCCCGCTAGCTGCCAGCTCATAAAGAAGGGCGTCCAGTCGATGCGTTCGATTAGCTCTTCGAGGTCGTAGTTGTCGAAGCTTTTCAAACCAATCACGTTTGGCTGGGCAGGCGTGTGGTTATTCCAGTCGGTGCGGAAGCGCCGCTTGCGTGCCTGGGTATAGTCCAGATCCGCCGCTTTAGGGCGGCGCTTGGCGTTGCGCTCGCGTACCTTTTCATACTCTTCGCGAATCTCAGCGACGTAAGGTGTTTTTAAAGCAGGCGTGAGCAATTTACCCGCGACGCCAACCGCGCGTGAGGCGTCGGTCACGTAAATCACCGGGTGATCGTACTGCGGCTCAATTTTAACCGCAGTGTGCGCTTTCGAGGTGGTCGCCCCCCCTATTAGCAGCGGTAGATCCATGCCACGACGCTGCATCTCTTTAGCAACATGAACCATTTCGTCCAGCGATGGTGTGATCAGCCCCGAAAGGCCGATGATATCGGCATTGTGATCTTTGGCGGCCTGCAAAATCTTATCGGCGGCCACCATCACACCCAGGTCGATCACCTCGTAGTTATTACACTGCAAGACCACGCCAACGATATTTTTGCCGATATCGTGAACATCACCTTTCACCGTGGCCATGACGATTTTGCCTTTGGCTTTGGTCTCTTCGCTTTTCTCCGCCTCGATATAGGGGATCAAGTAGGCCACCGCCTGTTTCATGACCCGCGCCGACTTAACGACTTGAGGCAAAAACATTTTGCCATCACCAAACAAGTCGCCGACGACATTCATGCCGTCCATTAGCGGGCCTTCGATAACCTCAATGGGGCGTTCGGCCTGGGCACGTGCCTCCTCAGTGTCATCTTCGATATAGACCGTAATGCCTTTAACAAGGGCATGCTCAATGCGCTTGTTAACCGGCCAGCTACGCCACTCCAGGTCCTCTTTTTTAGGAGCGCCGCTGCCATCGCCTTTAAACTTATCGGCAATATCCAACAGTCGCTCGGTACCGTCACTACGCCTGTTAAGTACTACATCTTCTACGGCATCGCGCAGCTCGGCGGGCAGGTCGTCATAAACAGCCAGCTGGCCGGCATTGACGATACCCATGGAGAGACCTGCGCGAATCGCATGATACAGAAACGCCGAGTGAATCGCTTCGCGCACGGGGTTGTTGCCGCGGAACGAGAACGAGACGTTAGAGACACCGCCCGAGATCATCGCGTGGGGCAGGTTGTCACGAATCCACTGGGTGGCTTCGATAAAATCGACTGCGTAGTTATTGTGCTCTTCAATACCTGTGGCAATGGCAAAGATATTGGGATCAAAAATGATGTCTTCGGCGGGGAAGCCGATCTCATCGACCAGCAGACGATAGGCCCGCTGACAAATTTCGGTTTTGCGGGCGAAGGTGTCTGCCTGGCCATCTTCGTCAAAGGCCATGACGACGATAGCAGCACCATAACGGCGACACTTGGTAGCTTGTTCACGGAAGGCCGCTTCGCCCTCTTTCAGCGAAATGGAGTTCACCACAGCCTTACCTTGAACGCACTTCAGGCCCGCTTCGATAATGTCCCACTTGGAGGAGTCGATCATAATCGGCACGCGGGCGATATCGGGTTCACCAGCGATCAAGTTAAGAAAGCGCACCATGGCTTCCTTGGACTCAAGCATGCCCTCGTCCATGTTGATGTCGATCACCTGAGCGCCGCTCTCGACTTGCTCAAGGGCGACTTCTAACGCCGTGGTGAAGTCCTCTTCCACGATCAACCGCTTAAAGCGCGCCGAGCCGGTGACGTTCGTGCGCTCACCGACGTTGACGAATAGCGAGTCGGCTTCAATATTAAACGGCTCAAGCCCGGATAGACGGCAGGCGCGGCTGCGCTCTGGAATAACTCGGGGCGCCATATCGCGCACGGAATCGGCGATCGCTCGGATATGCTCAGGCGTTGAGCCGCAGCAGCCACCGATAATATTGACCAGGCCGCTTGCCGCAAACTCGCTGACGATTTCCGACATCTCTTCCGGCGTTTGGTCGTACTCACCAAACTCGTTGGGTAGCCCTGCATTGGGGTGAGCAGAGACAAAAGTGTCTGCTTTAGTAGACAGCTCTTCCAGATAGGGACGTAGCTCTTCGGCGCCAAGTGCGCAGTTCAAGCCCACCGAGAGCGGTTGAGCGTGCCGGATAGAATTCCAGAACGCTTCAGTGGTTTGCCCGGAGAGAGTACGACCGGAGGCATCGGTGATTGTGCCGGAGATCATCACCGGCAATCGCTCGCCGCGATCATCAAACAGCTCTTCCAGGGCATAGATAGCGGCCTTGGCGTTGAGCGTGTCAAAGATCGTTTCGATCATGATCAGATCGGCACCGCCGGCAATCAGCGCTTCTGCGGCTTCATAATAGTTCTCACGCAGCTCATCAAAGGTGACGTTACGTTTGGCAGGGTCATTCACATCCGGCGATAGCGATGCGGTACGTGAGGTAGGGCCTAGGACGCCTGCCACATAGCGAGGCACGCCGGTTTCAGCAGCAACGGCATCGCACACTTCACGGGCAAGGCGCGCTGATTCACGGTTGAGCTCAACTACTAGCGCTTCCATGCCGTAATCAGACTGAGAAAGCTGGGTGCTGTTAAAGGTGTTGGTCTCAATAATGTCCGCGCCTGCTTCTAAGTAGGCGCGGTGAATACGCGCGACTACGTCAGGGCAGGTAAGTGCGAGCAGGTCATTATTGCCTTTAAGATCCGAAGGCCAGTCACTGAACCGTTCGCCACGAAAATCCTCCTCGCTCAACTGGGCATTCTGCAGCATGGTTCCCATACCGCCGTCCAGAATCAGGATACGTTCAGCAAGGCGTTGGGTAAGGGTTGCGGTCAAAGCACTATCAGCCATGGCAGGGGAAGTTCTCCAGCGTCACAGTCGTCAAAGGGGATGTTGTTATCGGCGGAAAAGCAGTATCAGTCACTATAAGGCGCGCAATGATAACAAAAGCGAGTGCAAAACGCCCCCTTGAGCATAGCTCTACAATGCATAAGTGAAGCTATTAGGAGCATAAGTAAACGCAATGAATGCGCTAACGTTACAAAGCAGCCTGTAAATAGCCTACTAAAACAGTCGGGATTGTGTCGGCGCGCCGTTTTGCTTACCATAGAGACAAATGACATGTGAAGTGGCGCCGCCACTACCACGGGAGGAAGACAGCCCTCATGACCACGACTAGCGAAAAAGACACCAATATTGATGCTCAAGGTATTAATATTACAGATAGCGCCCAAGAGTACCTGGCAGAGCTGCTGGTAAAGCAGAACGTTGAAGGTATAGCGGTACGCATCTTTATTACCCAGCCAGGCACGCCCTATGCAGAAACCTGCCTAGCCTATTGCCGCCCCGGGGAAGAAGAGCCCACCGATGTGACGCTGGAACTCGAGAAGATCAATGTATTTCTCGATAAAAACAGCTTGGCGTTTTTGGAAGAGGCAGTGGTGGACTTTAATGCAGACCGCATGGGCGGCCAGCTGACCATTAAAGCGCCTAACGCCAAGATGCCCAAGGTCAACGCCAATAGCCCGCTGGAAGATCGCGTTAACTACGTGCTTTATAGCGAAATCAATCCTGGTTTGGCCGCTCACGGCGGTGAGATTAAACTGGTAGAGCTCACTGATGAGCAGTACGCCATCCTAGCTTTTGGCGGCGGCTGCCAAGGCTGCGCCGCGGTTGATTTAACCTTGAAGGATGGCGTTGAGAAAACCCTAATGGAGCGCATCCCTGAGCTTGCGGGTATTCGCGATGTCACGGATCATACAGATACTACTAACGCTTATTATCGTTAATAAGCCATCAAGGCAGTAGATCTATACAACGGCCACCTCAGATGAGGTGGCCGTTTTTTTGTTATGCAATTTACGTTAACGTTTTGGCGATGACTGCTTTTCTGTCAAAGAGTCGGGCAGGTCGGTGAGCTGTTGCTGCATGGCTTCCATCCGATTCCAGAGTTTCTCTTGCCATGCTTGCTGCTGCTCTTTTTCCTGCTGCTCATATCGCTTGGCATGCTGCTCTGTCTGCCGCTCAAACGCTGCCTGCAACTCAGCTAACTGCGACGATAGGTCTAGATTCTGCTGCTGCAAGTGAGCGCTTTGCTGCTGGGATTCGCTGAGCTGTTTCTCTCGATCGCTAACGTCTAGCTGCTGTTGGTGCAGCGCTTTTTGAGCAGTTGATAGCTCTTGGCTTAACGTAACAGCTCGCTGCTCAGCCTGCTGTAAGCGTTTTTGCTGCGTCTTCTCTTCTTGGGCGCGTGCTTGCTGAGCCGCATCCAACATGGCCATTAACCGGCCCTCAGCCGCTTCGTGGCGCTGTTCTTCCTGTAATAACCGCTGCTCAAATGCCGCTTGCTGCTGCTTAAGCTCAGCTGAATGCGCTCTAGCATGCTCTTCAGCCTGAGAAGTTAACTGCTGCTTATCTCGTTCAAATTGCTTTACTTGATCACGAGCCTCTTCGGCTAATTGGTGCCAATGGTTTTCACTCGTTTGACTTGCAGCCAGTTCTCGACTTAACGCCTCCATACGCTGCTCAATATGACGCAAGTGTTCTGCAAGGGCGCTTTCCCGCTGCTCCGCATTGGCTGCCTGCTGCGCAGACGACTCTACTGCTAACTGTGCAGCTTCCACTTGGCGATTCGCTTCTTCGCGGTAGTGGAGAAGCGTCTGGTTAGCCACCTCCTGGGCTTCACGCCACAGCTCACTGGCCAGTGTAACCACTACTTCAGGCACACCTTTAGGCGGCGGCACATCACGATTTTGTTCACGCTCACTGCGCCAAAGGCGGAAGTGTTCGCTAATCGTCGTAAAGCTTCCTGTACCTAAAACATCGCGAATACGCTGAACACTTGGCGTATCGCCACGGGTCAGCAGCGTATCAATAGCATGCTGAACATCACTGTACTGAATGCCGTTGCGAGCCATGGTGCCGTCCTTTTTCAATTTCTGCTGTGGGCGATTTAGGCCCTCTTTTAAGAGAGCTATTGTCGATATATATCGGCTAAAAAGCAATTATTACGTATTATGTAATACGTAATTTTATTTATGTTGTTGGCCGTAAATTCAAGATTACCCGTATTATCTTGAATTTATGCGGCTACAGCAGCACACTTTAGGCCAGAGGATGTAAAAAGGGCGTTAAAGGGAGTAGGGGCATGGCGAACGATCTAAAGGTACCCGCCGGGCATTTTTTGACACTAGAAGAGCCACCTAATGCCGTACGCATTAGCGCCAAATGTGACGCTCAGGCGGTGATGGCATGGCTTGATGAGTACACCGACAGCCCACAGACATGGAAAGCATACCGCCGTGAGTCCGAACGGCTGCTGCTTTGGCTGGCTAGCCAACAACTCACGCTGGCGGATATTGACCGCGAGGTATTGCGCCGCTTTGAGACGTTCTTAGCCGACCCGCAGCCTAGCGAGCAGTGGGTTGGGCCTTCAAAGTCACGTACCCATCCAGCATGGCGACCATTTCGTGGGGCTTTATCGCCCGCCAGCCGTCGCCAAAGCCTGGTGATACTGCAGGGCATGTTTGCCTGGCTGGTGGAAGCAGGGTGGGTCAACCACAACCCCTTTCGTTTGATGCGCGATAAATCGCGGCGCCTGAATAATCAAGCGCCCCGTATTGAGCGTTATCTGGAAAGCGATCTATGGGCTTGGTTATGGCAGTGGTTGAACAAACCTGCAGCAGTAGAGCAGGAAGTGGTCGTAAAGAGGGCGATAGAGAAGGCCAATCGTGTCCATTTTGAACAGAGTAGACTGCGATTTATCTTTGGCTTTGCTTACTTGCTTGCACCACGGATTAGCGAAATGGCTGACGCACGCATGTCAGATTTTCAACGTAGCGAAGGGCGATGGTGGTGGCATGTGGTGGGCAAGGGCAGCAAAGTGGCACGCATTCCGCTGCCCGACGATATGCTGGGTTGCCTTGGCCAGTGGCGCCAAGCGTTAGGGTTGCCTCACTACCCAAGCGCGTTAGAAGCGGATGCGCCGCTACTGCGTGCACTGGATGGTCAGCGCGGCCTTGGCCACAATCAGCTTTATCGGCTTATTAAAGCCACTTTTCAGCAGGCGGCACAAACAATTGAAGCAGAGAGCGGGCCGCCACAGCATATTGCCGCGCTGCGCCAGGCAACGCCACACTGGTTACGACACACCTCAATTACTCATCAGGCCCAATCGGGTATCAGCCTACGCCATTTAGCAGAGAGCGCCCGCCATGCGCGCCTAGACACCACCTCACGCTATCTGCATAACGAAGATATTGAGTGGCACAGTGAGCAACAGCGACATCGGCTAAGCAATTCGCCCTCGAGCCGTTATAATGGGGCAGATGCGTAAATAAGCGGTACTAAAAGAGACCAACGAAAAGGAAGCACCATGAGCACTTCCGGCGCCGAGCAGGCCCAGCAAGAGCTGATCGAAGATTTCGAGATATTTGATAACTGGATGGATCGCTACCAATACATTATCGATATGGGCAAACAGTTGCCTGAATTCCCTGAAGATTGGAAAACCGACGATTTTAAAATCCAAGGTTGTCAGTCGAATGTATGGATGCGCCATGAAGAGAAGGGCGATAAGCTGCTTTTCAAAGCAACATCAGATGCCGCGATTGTCTCTGGTTTAATTGCCGTACTATTAAGAATCTACAGCGATCGCACGGCAGCTGAAATTCGCGCCACTGAGCCGCACTTTTTGGCCGACCTGGGGCTGGATAAACACCTTTCGCCAACGCGTAGTAATGGGCTACATGCCATGCTGGAAAAAATTTATTCGGTTGCCCAGCAACAGCAGTAGGCTAAAAAGCCAAACGGGAGAGAAATTCGAGTGCCAAATCAAGTCTAGCGGGGGCGGTGATCACAGCAAGAGGGCGCTGCTAGCTCTTCATCTTCACGGCAAAGCTGCTCGCTGCGCCCGCCAGGCACTGGATCCATGCCGCCGGGGCTGCCGGGGTGGCATTTGATAATACGCCTGACTGCCATCCAGCCACCCTTGAAGGGCCCGTGCACCTGAATCGCTTCAATGGTGTAGGAAGAACAACTTGGCCAGAAGCGACAGCGCGGGCCTAAAAGGGGGCTAAGCGTATACTGGTAAACGCGGACAGCGCCAATCATTACTTTTGTCAATAGCCATCGCGGCCAGGCGTACAACGTAGCTCTCCAGCGAAGCATGATTATGACTCGGTCTTTTTGCCATAAAGCACATCGGGGTCAATCAGCGGTTCGCTTGTGATAGTTGCATGCTGATCAGCGAACTCATCCCCCATCTTGTCACCTAACTCATTAGCCACGGCAATATAGAAACAGCTGCGTCGCCCAGTGTGACAGGCAGGCCCGGTTTGCTCTACCTGCAGTAAAAGCGTGTCGCCATCGCAATCGAGCGCCGCTGATTTTAGCTGTTGCTGTTGCCCCGAGGACTCACCTTTACGCCACAAAGTTTGCCTTGAACGGGAGTAGTAGCAGACACGGCGAGTCGCCAAGGTTTCTTCCAGGGCTCGGCGATTCATCCAAGCCACCATCAACACTTCTTTTGAATCGTGCTGCTGAGCAATGGCGGGGATAAGGCCGTCGGCATTGAAGCGTACGGCATCTAGTAGCGTGACAATCGCGGGCAGGCGGTCATCTGTCGTTGCGCGTTCGAGCTGCTTAAAAAGAGCTTCTGGCGGCACTTGATCAAAACGAGACATACTATTTACTCACTAGCTGTTCGATGCATTAGCTGTTCGGCACGCCTGACAGAGCCCTTGGAGTTCTATCGTTTGGCGCTCAACATTAAAGCCTTGTCGTTGTGCCAGCGCGGCCAACTGCGCACTAATTTCATCTAAATGCAGTTCTTCAACATAACCACACATACGACAAATAAGTAGTTGAAAGCCGTGAGCATGCTCAGGGCAGGCGCATGCCACGTAGGCGTTTTGCGACTCGATACGATGCACCAAGCCCTGATCAATTAGAAATTCAAGCGCACGATAAACCGTTGGCGGGCGGGCGGCCGCGTGCTCTGTAGATAGCTTATCCAACAGGTCATACGCTTTCAGCCCGCCGCCATTTTCGGCTATCAGCTCTAACACGCGGCGCCGAATCGGGGTAAACCTCACCCCATTAATATGGCACTGTGATTCCGCCTGCTGCAGTAATGTATTCGCGTGGGTCATGGGCAACTCATTGAGTGTTCTTAAGCTCTGTATTAGCTTTAGTCTACGCGCTAGCAAAAGAGGTGTCAGGGCTTTATACAGGCTCGTTAACGACCAGCTCACTCTGCCGGGCAAAATGGTGCTGGGCAAACGCCACCCGCTCCTTTACAGGCACTCCATCAGGCTGGCGTTCAATCAGATCAAGGCGACGGCGTAAACCTTCACCATTGGTCATTTGTATGGCCAAGCCTGGTCGCGCGTTTAGCTCAAGAAGCATGGGGCCGTATTTACGGTCTAGCACCATGTCAGTACCCAGGTAGCCTAAGCCGGTCATTTCATAACAGCCTGCCGCCAAATTAAGCAGCGTTTCCCATTGAGGTACCACTAAACTAGCTAAGTCATGCCCGGTGTCTGGATGGCTAAAGCAGGGCCGATCAAACTGTACGGCTCGCAATGCGGCACCAGTGGCAATGTTTAAGCCAACGCCCACCGCACCTTGGTGCAAGTTAGCCTTGCCGTCAGACGCGGCGGTAGAAAGGCGCATCATCGCCATCACGGGGTACCCCTTGAAAACGATAACCCGAATATCAGGCACGCCCTCATAGGTGTAATCCATCAGGCTTTCGTCAAAATTGATCAACGTTTCAATGACCGCCACATCTGGGGAACCGCCCAGCGAGTAAAGACCTGAAAGAATATTTGAGACGTGGCGTTCTATGTCGGTAAGCGTTTGATGCATACCGCTGGGTTTAATAAAGACGTTAGCCTGGACTTTTTCAATCACCAGAATGCCTTTGCCGCCGCTGCCCTTAGCAGGCTTGATAACAAAGCCTGCGTGCCCTGTCAGCATTTGACCTATATGCTTAACGCCGAACTGGGTCGTTACTGTACCGATTAACTCCGGCGTAGTAATCCCATGCTGCTGTGCCAACAGTTTGGTTTTCAGCTTATCATCCACTAACGGATATAGGCGGCGGCGATTGTAGCGACCAATATAACGAATATTGCGCCGATTCATGCCAATAATGCCTTTATCGCGCAGCCGCGTTGGCCAAGTCCAATTTTTTAACCAACTCATGAGGGCTTCTCGTCGTCAGTAATTGGCTTGAAGCGACGGAGCTCAAGTAGGCGATAGCCAGTGTAATTGCCCAGAATGAGGATGAGCGCCATTAAGATTAATTGCACACCCAGGAAGTTGAACGTGATGTGGCGCACCCAAGGGTTGTTCATTGCTAGGTAAGCAAGAACAGCGGTTATCAAGCTCCCTCCACCTTGAATCAGTACCTGCTTGGGACCCTCTTCCTCCCATAGAATCGACATCCGTTCAATGGTCCAGGCAAGGATAATCATCGGGAAGAAGGTGATCGTAAGTCCCGCACTTAGCCCCATTCGATAGGCCAGCACGGTAAAGATCGAGATAATGGCAATCACCGTAATGATGACCGCCGACACCCTAGCTACCAGCAATAAATTCAAATAAGAGAGATAGTTACGAATAACCAGACCAATCGCTACAATCAACAAAAAACCAATTAACCCCGTCATCAGCGTGGTTTGAATAAAGGCGAGGGCGATCAACACAGGCATAAAGGTACCGGATGTTTTGATCCCGACCAATACGCGTAAGAACACCACCATCAAGGCGCCGATAGGGATCAGCAAAATAGTCTGGAATAGCGCCTGCTCCTCCAGCGGAAGGCTGTGGATTGAGAAGTTCAGCAGCGTATTGTCAGAGTAATGATTGCGCACAGCCGCTGAGGCAGGCTGATCATGGGTCATCATTGAGAAAGAGACCCGTGAGCCCGAACCACCTTGAACTTCCAATACAGCACGACCACCCGTTTCCCAAAGCAGTAGATTATCTGGCCGACCTTGCTCGCCGGTGAGAGGATGAAAAATCGTCCATTGATCACCCTCTTCGTCAAACACTTGAATCCAGCTGCTTAGGGCTTGTCGGCGACGCCCATCTTCCAATAGCAAGCCACTCACTTCACGGGCCGACACGTCCGCCTGATTAAGCAGACGTACGACTAGGGCGGCTGGGTTCTCCTGAGTCAGCAGTAATCGCGCGTTTTCGCTCTGACGATCACCATTAATATCGCGAATTAGCTCACGCGCAAAGGTGGCGTTATTGGCACTACGCGCCCAGGCCTGATCAATCAACTGGCTAGCTGCTGAGTCATAGGGACTTTGCCATGGCGTTACTGCGGTCAACTCAGGCGGTGTTTGAACCGGCGAACGAGCATCCTGCGAAACCAACATTTGAACCGAGTAATACAGTTGTTGCCCGCCCGTTGCGTTACGAATAGTCCACTGGGCAGTACGGCCTAACTCATCGGCCCTGTAAGCAAGCCCATAGCCTGAGGACGCCGTGTTCTCGGTTAACACACGGTAACCTGCCTGATGAGATGGCAGCGCCATATCAACTTGTACGGGGCCATCCTGGGCATTAAAGGTAATAACAGCCTCAATTTCCCACACCTGACGCTGCTCACCGGGTAGCCATGGAATTTCAAACTGCACATGGCGATGTATGCTGGTAGCAATACCCGCAATTAACAGCAGGCCAACAATAATATAAAACATTAACCGAGACATGGAGATTCCTTTCAGCGTGAAGCGCCAGGGGAGAGCAGTTACTCTTCGTTATCGTCTTCATCAGCAGCTTCGTCTTCAGCAGCTTGATCGGCTGGCTCACCACCAGGGAATTCGGGGCGATCATGCAAATAGGTATCCGCCACATCAATCAAGGCGATATCCATTAAAAAGCGGCGGCCAAGCAGCACCGGATAAACTAAGTGAGTTCGATCATTAAGGGTAAATTCTACATTTTCGCTAATAGGGCCTAGCGTCATTAACAGCGAAATAACGGGACGAGACTCTTCACCTGATGCTTGAAGAATGCGCACTCGACGTTCAATGGGCGCCTCAATCCATTCATCGCGTTGAGACTCAACAACAATGTCATCCTCGTTGAGTGCTAGTTTAAAGCGCACCCAATCTTCGCCATCACGTTCAAAGCGGGTGATCTCAGTGGCTGAAAGCGAAGATGTATTGGCACCAGAATCGACGCGTGCTTGAAGATACGTGCCAACCTCAGGAAAGCCAACCCATTCACTACGACCCACCATCGTTTTGGTGGTTAAAACATCATCAACTTCACACTCTTCACGGATAATGATGGGATCTTCGTCACGCGCCTCAAGCTGCTGTATGTCTTGGCGTAGGTAGCGCAATAGGCTGCCTACTTCACGCATATCAGCCGTCAATACCTGCTGCTGATCCAATTGACGCGACTGGAGCTCAGAGTGAGTATTACATTGCTGCGTCAACTGACTTTCTAATTCCAGGATGCGAGCATTAAATGACGCTTCGCTTAACGGCGGCGGGTCATTGGATTCCGGCTGGGTGACAGCACAGCCTGCGATCGAAAGCGACAAGCCAGCCATTAGCCACAAAACACCTGGGCGCATAACGAGAGATATCCTTGGACAATAAGTGGAAGAATGATAAGGAGAAGGGAGACTAGTGTCCAACGCCATCACCGTTTTTTGGGAACTCACTTCACTTAATTTAACATAATATATATTAAGCGAACTATTAGAGACCTATTATTGATAACATTGCTGATACCTTATGTGCGCAAAATATTCTACAGTGTTTATACGATCATCAATTTTCATACAGGAATGGCGCCATGATTAGATCACTCCGTTTAGGCTTCTTCACCCTGCTGTTCCTATTAGTCGGCTGCGCCGGCGTGGATATTGAAGACTATGCTGATTCTGAACCAAGGCTTGATATCGCCGAGTACTTCACCGGCACGACCCGAGCCTGGGGCATGGTGCAGGATTACTCCGGCAAGGTACAGCGGCGTTTTACTGTCGACATTATAGGTACTTATGACAATGGCACTTTAACTCTCGATGAGTCCTTTTTGTTTTCAGATGGTGAAACAGACCAGCGAGTTTGGTCATTTGAGCGAATCGATGAGCACCACTGGGTCGGCACGGCCAATGATGTAGAAGAACGTGTTAAAGCACGTCAATACGGCCACGTATTCCATATGCGCTATCCGTTAGCTATAGAGATTGACGGGCGCATGATTACATTCACTATGGATGACTGGATGTACCTTCAGCCAGATGGTCGCTTGATCAACCGGACTACCATGCACAAATTCGGCTTCAAGTTAGGTGAAATCACTCTACTATTTGAACAAACAGGAGCTTAAAAATGGCTTTTAACAAGTAATCAAAAAAAGCAGCCCGCTTTCAGCAAGGCTGCTTTTTCTATTTCAGGCGTGCGCTATATCACTAGCCGATGTTATTCAGATGCAGCGTAAGAACCGTCTTCCTGATGCACTTCATTACCCGTGATAGGCGGCGTAAATACACACGCAACCGTCATACCTTTTTCTTTACCACGTAGAAGGTGCTCATCGTGCTGATCTAACAGATAGATATCGCCTGCTTTGATCGGCCAGATTTTTCCGTCGGCTAGGGTTTCAACTTCGCCCTCGCCTTCATAACAAAATACGGCTTCATAGTGGTTTTTATAATGAATATGCGTCTCGGTACCCGGAAATATGCGGGTAATATGGAACGAGAAACCTGCGTTATCGTTGGCCAGAACAAGCCGTGTACTATCCCAGTTGCCGTTTTCGGCGGTCACTAAACGATCTGTTTTACGTGCTTCTTCAAGATTACGAACGATCATAGGATTACTCCGTTGCAGAGCGGCTGGCGATTACCAACCGCTGTATCCCTAACCAAAAAGCTAAACAATACTAGCTAAATGCTTCGTAAGTACTGCTACTAGTTGTTAATGCTAGATTACTCGCTAACAACAGCTTTGACACACACTTCAAGAATATCCAGACCTTCTAATAGGTCCTCATCGGTAATCGTCAGTGGACAAAGGCATTTAACTACTTCGCCATCTTGACCACTGGTCTCAATCACTAGGCCATGCTCAAACGCTTTACTGGTGATCTTGTCAGCAATATCACCTGACACCACATCAATACCGCGCATTAAGCCCCGGCCGCGCTCTGTGGCTGGCATGCCATTTTCAGTTAACAGCGCCGCCAGCTTTTGGAAACGCTCTTCAACGATACGTCCTTTGCGCTGAACGTCACGCTCAAAAGTATCATTGGTCCAATACTTCTTCAGTGCCGCTGTCGCTGTCACCATCGCTAAGCTAAAGCCACGGAAAGTACCGTTGTATTGGCCAGGCTTCCACTTATCTAGTTCAGGGCGCATTAGCACATGGGCAAATGGCAAACCAAAGCCAGATAGCGATTTCGAGTTAGTGATAATGTCGGGGGTAATACCCGCGTGTTCAAAACTGAAGAACTTACCGGTACGGCCACAGCCCGCCTGAATATCATCGACAATTAATAAAATATCGTGTGCTTTACAAATACTTTCTAAACGCTTTAGCCACTCCAGGCCTGCAACGTTAATGCCGCCCTCGCCTTGCACCGTTTCAATGATGACACCTGCCGGGATATCCAAGCCACCCGACTTATCATTGAGCAGCTTTTCGAAATAATCCAGGGTATCAGTATGCTCACCCATATAGCCATCGTAAGGCAGGAAGCTAGCACCCTGAGTGGGTATTCCGCCTGTCGCTTCACGGAACTTACGATTCCCGGTAGTCGCCAATGCCCCCATGGTGACGCCGTGGAAACCATTGGTAAAGGTCACAATATTGTGACGTCCTTTCGCTACACGAGCCAGACGGATAGCCGCCTCAACCGCATTGGTGCCCGTGGGCCCAGGAAGGTGAACTTTATATTCCAAACCGCGGGGCTTGAAAATAACTTCCTCAAGCGTTTCCAAATAGTCACGCTTGGCATTTGTCCACATATCGAGGCCATGAACAACACCATCTGTCGATAGGTAATCGATCATTGCCTGCTTCATATGCGGGTTATTATGGCCGTAGTTCAGAGTGCCCGCGCCGGCCAGAAAATCAATGTATTCACGACCGTTCTCATCGGTTAGACGCGCATTCTGCGCTTTGGTAAATACCACCGGAAACGAACGAGAATAAGTACGTACATTGGATTCCATGCGTTCAAGCGTCTGGGTCTGCATTGGCGACCTCCTAAATTGATCATTTTGCCTATCAGGCGTGGGTAGCCCGGAGCAACATGAACGGGAAAAATGGGCTAACTAATTCACTACTGCTCTTCCAGCACTGCTTGTTAAGTGCTAGGTAGGTTTAAGCGCTTAGTTTTAAGCACTCAGTTTTAAGCACTAGATAGCGAATTAGAAACGGTCTGTTTGGAAGGGACCAATACGGACCAAGTTTTCCGGGTCATGCTCTCCTCCGAGCTGTTCGGTAGAGAAATATTCGCGACTATTTAGTGGCGCTTGCCAGCGCGAAGCCAAGCGACGAAACAGCCCCCATGAGGCAAGGTTGTCAGGCGTTATAGTCGTTTCTAAATGGTGTACATCATCAAGTTCGTCCCGCGACATGATTGCTTCAACCAAACGACGAGCAAGGCCGGTTCCACGCGCTTTCTCCCCTACCGCGACTTGCCATAAAAAGTAGGTATCTGGCGCATTGTCTTTTACATAACCGGAAACGAAACCCACGATCTCACCCTCTTCGTTGGTCGCAATTGCACAAGTGTCTCGGAATTGTGTCGCTAACAACAGGTAGGCGTATGCAGAGTTTACATCCAGCGGAGGGCACGCTTTTACAAGTTCATAGATACCCCAGCCATCGTCTGCATTCGGCTTGCGGATGTAGAGAGGCGTCTCTGCATGACCGACCACAGCGTCAGCAACGGTGGGCCGGGCAAGGTCGGCAGAAGGTGTAAACGGTTGCGTGGGTGTACTCATGGTTATGCTTCGCTGTGGCGAATTTGAGCACTATTATAACAGCTGATTATGAGCAATTCAAAAATCATATTATTCATCACCCTATTTTGCATAATTTATTGTTATGTGAAACCGCCTCGCCCGCTCACTGAAACATAAATATTGAATAACAGCTTTGATACTGACTATCTGCGCGTCAGTGTCCGCAACGTAACAAACTCTTCTGCACCCGTAGGATGAATGCCAACGGTACGGTCAAAATCCGCTTTTGTTAAGCCAGCACGTACAGCGATCGCAATACCCTGTATCACTTCACCAGCCTCTTCCCCCACCATATGAGCGCCCACCACGACATCTGTTGCATCATCCACTATCAGCTTCATTAAAGTGCGTTCGTGACTACCCGATAATGTGTGCTTCATGGCGCGGAAATCAGTGCTGTAAACGCGAATGTTGGTAAATTTTTCGCGTGCGGCCTCTTCGGAAAGCCCCACTGTGCCGATATTAGGATGACAGAAAACAGCGGTAGGAATGGTGCTGTAATCCAACGGTTTGGGCACCGTATTGCTAAAGTGGTGATCCACTAACTGCATAGCTTCTGCCAATGCAACCGGGGTTAATTCTGGCCCTGCGGTTAAGTCACCTAGTGCAAGTATCGAAGGCAGGGCCGTTTCAAAACGCTCGTTGACCGGGATTTTACCCTGCCTGTCCAAAGTTATTCCGAGGGCATCCAAGCCTAGGTCGCTTACATTAGCGTGTCGGCCAGTGGCGGCAAGCACCACATCTACTTCAAGCACCTCACCCGTGGTGAGGTAAACGTTATAGGCAGTCTCGGTAGCCTCAATACGCTCAATATTAGTGTTGAAGTGAAGATTTACGCCCTTTCGTTCCATCTCAGCACAGGTGAATTCGCGTACTTGCTGGTCAAACCCTTTTAAAAACAGTTCCCCGCGGTAAATCAGGTGCGTTTCGCTTCCCAGCCCATTAAAAATACTTGAGAACTCAACGGCAATATAGCCGCCTCCAAGTACTAGAAACCGCTTAGGAAAGTTATCCAGATCAAAAATTTGATTTGAATTTAATACATGTTCACTGCCAGGAAAATCGGGTATCCATGGCCAGCCACCCGTAGCCAGCAAAATTTTGTGTGCTGTTACGGGCGTATCATTTTGTTCGTTTTTTAGCATTACCGTGTGGGCGTCCACTACCCGGGCTCGAGCATTGAACAAGGTGACGCCAGCACCTTCCAATAGGCGTTGATAGATACCATTAAGGCGTTTTATTTCACTAATTTTGTTATCACGCAAGGTCGCCCAATCGAAATTTGCTGGGCCAGGGAGCTGCCAACCGAAGCCAGCAGCATCATCAAAACTGTCATGAAAGTGTGCTGCATAGGAATAAAGCTTCTTGGGTACGCAGCCAACGTTGACGCAGGTTCCACCCAGATAGCGATCTTCCGCAATAGCCACCTTAGCACCTGTCGCCGCAGCCATTCGCGCGGCGCGGACGCCGCCAGAACCTGCCCCGATGACCAGAAGGTCGTATTCGTATTCAGCAACATCTGCCATCGTTTACTCCTATTGATATAACGTTCAGGGCGTTAATACCTGACCCACGCTGGTTGACCTGACCGCCGGGGAAGGTTAAAACCATTCGTCTATTTTATACTTACCACAGCCTATACTCTTTGCTGTTTTAAGGTTCGTTTTCCGGCTTTTTCTTAACCTCATTGGAGACTCTATGTCTGACCCTATTGCGACGCTACTGGATAATAATCGCGCCTGGGCTGAACGCATGTGCGAAGAAGACCCCGAGTACTTTAAGCGCCTCTCCAATCAGCAAAACCCCGATTATTTATGGATTGGCTGTTCAGATAGCCGCGTGCCCGCTAATCAAATCATTGCGCTCCCGCCTGGTGAAGTTTTTGTCCACCGTAATGTCGCCAATTTGCTCCATCATACCGACATGAATGCCCTCTCAGTGGTTCAGTATGCGGTCGATGTACTGAAGGTCAGCCATGTAATGATTGTCGGACATTATGGTTGCGGCGGCATTAAGGCTGCCATGATGGGAGGTGAGTGTGGCGTGGTTGATTATTGGCTACACTCCGTGCGCGAACAATACACCCGCCACCGAGACACCCTTGATCACCTGCCCATGAATGAACAGATTGATCGTATGTGTGAGCTCAACGTTAAAGCCCAGGTGAATAGCCTGTGCCGCACCAAAATCTTGCAGCGCGCCTGGCAGCGTGGCCAGAAAATATCAGTGCATGGCTGGGTATACGGTTTGAGCGATGGCCGTGTTAAAGATCTCAATTGCACGATCAGCGGTTTAGAGCAAGTTGAAACCCTCTACCGCATCGACCGTTTGCAAAAAGGCGATTAATCCCTTTTGCAGCGCCTGCCGTTTTACTAATTAAAACGGTAGGCGCGATGACAGCTTCGACAGCTTGTTGCTACCTCTGACAACGCCCTTGCTGCTCCTCGGTAATCTTCCTCTTGAGTGGCCTCAACCAAGTTCCCAACCTTGCTTTCAAGGTCAGCAAATCCAGCACTAAACGCATCCCACTCTTCCCAGATAGACGGTCTTGCCTCTGACCCACTACCATGGGTGCCTGCTATAAAAGCGGGTAATAAGTGCTGGGCATTGGCACGCTCCTGAAGCTCAACCAAGCGCGGCGTAGCAGCGTCAGCATCCTGATTATTAACCAGATCGAAGCGCAATTGACGCAACAAACTCTCTATGTCTTTCAGCTCTTCTCTACGCCAAATCACCGCTTCCCGCTCACTTGAGAAAGGTGTTTCGCTAACACTCTGTGGCATCGTGAGCACGGGTGCTGCTTCGTCGCTTCCCCAAGACAGCGGAGCAACGAAGAGCAGCGACAACACACTGGCTAGCGCGCTTATTTTGACCGGCTGCTGTCTTCTAAATAGAGATGGAGAATCAACCGGCATGCTGAGCGCCTATGGGACAGGTCACGCCTGTGCCTTTTAACCCACAGTAGCCGTTTGGGTTTTTATCGAGATACTGCTGATGATAATCCTCAGCGTAATAGAACGTATCCAGTGGCTTAATTTCAGTGGTAATACGCCCTTTGCCAGCTTTATCAAGCGCCTGCTGAAAAGTAGCAGCGCTTTGCTCAACTGCACTAAGCTGTGCTTGGCTGGTGGTAAAGATAGCAGAGCGGTACTGGGAGCCAATGTCGTTTCCTTGGCGATTACCCTGGGTGGGGTCATGCTCCTCCCAAAAAACTTGCAGTAGCGTTTCAATCGCCACTCGTTGGGGATCATAAATCACGCGGACAACTTCAGTGTGGCCGGTACGCCCTGTACATGTTTCCTCGTAGGTAGGGTTGGGCGTTTGCCCACCAGCATAGCCAGCCGCAGTCACATAAACCCCGGGGAGCTGCCAAAAAAGGCGTTCTACCCCCCAGAAGCAGCCCATGCCAAACACGATTTCTTCATGGCCTTCCGGAAACGGCGGATGCAGTGAATGGCCATTAATAGTATGTACTTCACTCGTTTTTATAGGAGCCTCGCGTCCAGGCAATACTTTCTCATTACTCGAAAATAGCGACATATCGCCCTCACTTTAACGCTGATTAAGAATGACAGGATTGCCAGAGCGGGTAAACGTGTAGATTAAATCCACCGCTTGGTTGGTTCCCGACACGGCTTGTACATAAAGGTTACGCCATAACGTGTAGCGTAGTGTCAGTTCTGCAATGGGTGAGAATATACCCACCCCATAGCTGATGCGAATATCGTCGGTCAGTTGGCCACTAACAGCCACCTGACTATCATCGCCAGCACCCGTTGTATCAAGGGTTAAATCGTCAATACCAAACGCTTGACCAATTGAGCCCACCGCGCCGCCCGTGCGACCTAGTGACATGCCAATTAATGCAGTGGTCAATGCACTGTCAATACCTCCACCTGAGGCGTCCGGTGCACGACCACGCAGTAGGTAGGAAAGTGCGCTTGTTTCATTCATAGCTGGCTCAGAAAATACCGCTACGTTTGGCTCCTGAGCATTACCTGACACCCTTAACCCGGCAATAACATCATCTTCAGTGATGTCAGGATTACGGATCGCCTCAAAATCCAATGTAGGCAAGTCGGGAGGGCCACTAAACAACAACTCCCCGCGGCGAATAAGTAGATCTTGGCCAAATGCCTGGAAACGTCCATCCACTAAATTAACATCGCCAAACAGTTGAAGCGCCCCACCACTCTGACGGATTTCCAATGAGCCGCCCAAGCCAGACTCTAATCCATAGGCCGAAAACTGCATATCGCGACCGAGTGTTAAGGTAACTAATACATCAAGCTCAATACCCGTCGCCGCAAGCTCATCGGATGTACTGGGACCCTCCGCACTCGCCGCCACACGCTGCGCTTCGATCTCTGCCTGGCGATCATCGCGCTCGGTAATAATAATTTCATCGCCGCTAGGCGTGATGGCTGAAGATGGCATGTCACCGATTTCAAGCCTTGCCCAGGGCAGATTAATATCGCCCCTCACTTGAAGCTGCTCTGGGGTAACGCGAACACGAATATCAGGGGCCGCTTCTAACCGCCCAAATTGCGGCAACACAATCAGTATGGGCTCTTGCACAGCATTCAAGTCAACACCTATCCGCCAGTCATCACTGCTAGGCCAGTAACCGTCACCGGTTATCTCCAAACGCCCACGTTCTGCTGCCAAGTATCCGTCAATATCGCCCTGATCCCCATCGAATGAAACGATCAATTCGC
The DNA here is from genome assembly GCA_023485185.1 of Gammaproteobacteria bacterium. Next base: position 9,366 of record JAMCZP010000017.1, on the reverse strand, counting down.
CACCTTGAATATCAACCGGAATATCAGGGCCATTCACACGAATACCTCTTAATCCAAGCTGCCCCTGCAAATCTGGCTGCGCTGTAGTACCGCTAATTTGCACACTACCGGTGAGATCACCTTCCAGCCGATCCATTCCCACCATCATAGGACGATAAGGCCGCAGAGAAACATCGTCCGCACGCAACTCACCCGTCAAACCACCCTGACCAATGGGATCATTAATGGATAGGGTTAGACCTAGCTCACCCGCCTCAGCAAGGGAGAGTACGATATTTGCATCCGCTTGGGCCTGGTTGGCCTCTACCTGTGCATCCAAGTTGATCCGTGGGAGCTCAACCGGCTGACCGTAATCATTAACAGCGGTAATCGCCAGCTCGCTTAAAATTTGAACGTCTGCCTGCCAACGAGCACCACCCTGACGCCAGCTAGCTGCAAGGTCGGCGGTAGTATCACCTTCTAACTGCCACTCCTCTGGCAAAAAGGGCTCTAACATTTCCATTGGCACTTCACGTAACGTCAGCAACGCATTACCCTGGTGCGCCGATGCATTAATCGCCTCTTCAGAGCAGACCACCCCCCCTTCTTCACGACGCAGGCAGAACGGCGAAAGTCTCGCCTGTCCATCAGCAAGGTTGTAACGTACATCTAAAGGCGCTTCGAGTCGGATACTTCCCGCCTCAGAATCAATTTCCAACGGTGTAATGCGTGCTTGATATAGCTGGTTATCTTGGTTCAGCCGGCCTTCCAAGGCGATCAACGCTCGGCTTAAGACCGCGCTTTCCTGCCCCTGAGCCGTTAGCTCTAACTGATGTTGGGAAAGACGGCCTGACAAATGGGCATCGACGTCGGATAGCGACTGACCACCCGCAATAACATTCTGCAACGCAAGCTGCACATCAAGAATAGGATCATCAAGGCCGCGTACATCGGCATCAAGTTCGAGCCGTTCAACTCGATTTTCCGCAAAGCGCAGCCCATCCCCCCTTAAGTTGGCGATTAGCTGCGGCTGGCTAAAACTGCCACTCGCCCGCAGGGTGCCGACTAAGGTTCCCGCAAGGTCAGGCGAGAGCGTTTGTAATTGTCGTAATGCAACATCTGCATTAAGCGACATGGCTTGCTCGCTGATTTGACCCGCCGCTTCAAGTCGATTATTCCCTTGAGTGAACAGCAGCTCATCAATATCAATTTCCAGGTTGCTGTTAGCATCAAAAGCGGCCTGCAGCGTGAGCGGGTAGTCGCGCAATTCACCATCAATAGCCAAGTTAGGTACGCTAATTGCCCACTGCTCTTCTAACTGGCGAACTGAGAGTTCAATATCGCCATTGAGATTACCCTCCAACTGATCAACAAAGTGTGCCGGATCAAACTGATCTAAACGAATAGTGGCATTAACCTGTAGTGGAGCAAGCCAATTAATGCTGCCTTCACTACGTAGCGTGCTTTCGCCCACAGCGAGCGTGAGTGGCTGCCAGTTGAAATGCTCAAAATCACCTTCGCCGCTGACACCCACTTCAGTGCGTGGCAGGCTTGGCCCCTCGACAACCAAAGCAAGTTGAGCACGGTAGTCGTTGAGACTGCCAGTTACTTGAAGATCCAGATCATCGACAACATACGCATCCTCGGGGAGCTCTTCACCTTCCCGGTTATTATCTGCAGCTTGGGCAGGCAACGGCCACTGTAGTTGCTCGCTCTGTACCTGTAATTGGAAAGGCAATGTGGGGGATAGCGCATCCACCTCTCCATTTATCAAAGCACTCACTGTGCCGCTAGCTTCAAGCTGCACCATCAGTGCATCGAGTGGGCCAGAAAGTTCCAGCACTAGGGTTTCACTGCTATTTTCGGCAAACAGCTCAGGCGCTAGATTATGCATAAAGAGTTCAGTGCTTAAACGAGCTTCTAAAGGATAGTTGCCACTCAAGACAGCAGTCGCCATGAGCTCTGCCTCTGCGTCTGGTGTCACCACCGCTAGCTGCGATATTTCAACCCGATCCCCCTCACTGAACAGCCCTAGCTGGAGTCGCTCAACCTGATATTCAAAAATACCCTCAAGGCGAAAATCATTAACCGTAAATTCAGGCACCTGAATATCGACTGGCAGACTTATTTCAGGTAGTACAAGGCGCTCACGCGCCTCTAGGTTCTCGTTAGCAGATGAAGCTGCAAGCACTGCTTCTTGTTGAGGCTGTTGAAGCAAGATCGCGGCATCGATAGCTTCGGCATAGAGCGGCGTTTCAATCTCTTGCGTTAACCGGACGCCTGGCGATGGCGGCAAGTACACGCGGGGTTGCTCTAGGTGAGTCGGCGCCAAACGGACAAGGTTCCCTTCAGCAACGGCCGCTGAAGTTAATGATTGCCAGTAAATTTCGGTGCCGTTGGCAAGTCGCAGATTGACATCAGCAAATTGGAGTGAGCGTAACTCAATGGGGAAAGGAAAGCGGATGGAAAGTGGAGAGCTCTCTTCAGCAGGAGGCTCCTCATTGCTAGCTGATCCTAGCCGAATGTCGGCACCCACAACGCGTAAGGTGTCGATACACAAACGCCCAGAGAGTACGCAGTCATCTGCCCACGCCAATTCAAATTCATCAATGGCTACAAGGGTTGTCCCCACCTGCAGCTGAAACCCTTCAAGCAGAATGTGATCCAGCAGCCCCCCTTCGTGATGCGTGTAGGAGAAGAAGTCACGCTGCTCACCCTGAGAGAGCAATACGCCCGTGCCCCAAGGTGATAACGCTACCCCAATAACTAAAGCAACAACGCCAAATAACCAGATAGGCAGCACGATGGCGATGCGTATTAAACTCCAAAGCAACAGCCAGACGCGATACTTTGAAGACAGCACTTGGCGTTTTTCAGACGTAGATGTTTCAACCTGTGACAAGTCTATCTCCTAGAATTCCGGTCCGATGGAAAAGTGCAAGCGCCAATCGTCTTCATGATCAAAGGGGTGGGCAACATCGAAGCGAATGGGCCCGACCGGCGAGATCCAGCGTACCCCGGCGCCGGCGCCTGTCTTCAAGTCATTAGGCCCCCAATTATCAAACGCATCACCAGTATCAACAAAGGTGGCCCCCCACCAGTCTCCGCTAACGCGCCTTTGATATTCTAAGGTCGATGTAAGCATCTGCTGGCCACCGCGAAGACGCCCTTGCTCGTTTCGCGGTGAAAGGCTTTCAAAGGAGTAGCCACGCACGCTGCGGTCGCCGCCAGCAAAGAAGCGTAATGAAGGTGGTAGCTTGTCAAAGTCATCGGTTTCGATGGCACCCAGGCTTAGCCGTGCCAAGAAACGATTATCATCGCCAATAGTGCGTATCCATTCGGTATCACCTGTCAGCCGCGCAAACTGGGCATCAGAACCCCAGGCGGTGTCCGAGTACTCCACCGAAAGCTGCTGCCTGTCACCCCATAAAGGAAAACGCTGAGGCCGCGTTCGCGTACGTGACCATTGCACCCCAGGATAGAGCAGCCAAACTTGTTCTGCTTCACCCCCCTGCTCGAAGTCAACATAGCTTGTACGCAGATAGAGTGACTGAACCCAATCGTTGTCAAACTGCCATCGGCGTGCCACCTCAACGGATGCTTCCAATAGCTCGGTATCATTGTCATCCAAGTTGCGAACACCATATTGCAGGCGATAGCTATCACGAAGGGGATCTTCTAAGGGAATGTTATATACCCCGGTAAAACGCTGCTCTGGAGCAGATAAATAAAGGTCATGATTAAGGCTGTGACCATATTGATTGATCCAAGGCTGCTGCCAGCCAAACCGCAAGCGCGGACCTACGTCAGTGGCGTAGCCGATACCCACTTCAAATTGATGGCGATCAGCAGGCTCTAAACTGACATCAATGGGCAGCCGTGTGTTATCGGGGTTATTAATACTTAATGCACTAGCTAATGCGGCCATACTGACTCGCGGCCGCTCTGGTTGTGAAGCCGTTGCCTCACTCCACCATGCATCACCACCACCGGGAGGGGCTATGACCAGCTCTTGAGCAGTCTCAAGACGTGGGCGAACTGAAACCGAACTAAACCAGCCAGTTTCACTCAGGCGCTGGTTATAACGCGCCAAGTCTTCCGCTAGGTAGGGGTCACCCGCTTCAAAGGGTTGAATACGACGTAAACGGTCTAATTCAATATGGCTGCCGGTAATAAAGCTTCTACCAAACTGGTAGCGAGGCCCACTATTGAAATCCATATAAAGGCGGGCACTTTGCAGATAGGGACGAACTTCCATACGCCTGTCCGTAAAGCCCCAGTCAAAGTAACCTCGCTCGATAGCCAACCCAGTAAATTGGCTGCGCAACCGATCCCAAGGGGCGTGTCGTAATACATCTCCCACTTTCAGGGGGAATGCATCTAGAGCATCCTGAAAAGGCGCATCATTACTTGCGTCACCTTCCACATTGATTGAAAGCGTTTCAATTTTTACTTGAGGGCCGGGATCAATTTCAAGCCATACTCTTTCCGCTGTAGCACGCTCAAGCGTGATATCTGGCTCGTAATAGCCAAAAACTCGCATGGCTTCTTGTGTGCGACGGCGTACCTCGCCCTCTAAACGCACTTCGGTATATTGTTCAGCATCAACATTCTGTAGATAGGCCTGAATATTGCGTTCTACCGCGCCTGGGACGCCGGTAATGGTGGCATCAACCGCAAATGCACCATACGACACACAAAATAGCGGTAGCGCGATACAAAATGCGCGCTCAGTGGCTGAAGTCCATCGCCGTTGTCTTCCCATACAATTTTTTCCTAAACTAAATCAGCGGCTTCATCGCACTATTAAAAGGCGGATTCTCTGTTAATTATCGGTTTAGCTGTTTAATTTTCGCGTTACTTTTTCATCCTGGAGATTGAAAGGGTAAGCTCAACGCAGCATTTCAAGCTGAGCACTGAAAGCCAGTTGGGCTTGGCGGACTTGGCGAACATCGCTCTCTAGCGTATTCAGGCGCTGAGTCCATGTTTGCTCAAAGGCGTCCAATGCTGCCTGATCCAGCGGTGCTTCTACCTCTGCCAGCGATGCTTCTAACGTGTCTAAACGCTCAGCCATCGCTTCTTGCTGCGCAGCTAGCTGCTGCTCCCAAGCATTACTAAGATTAGCGACTTGAGAGTCAAGTGAGGCTAAACGCTGATCGGTAAGCTGCTCTAAATGATCAACTTCCTCCATTAAATTAAGCCGCCCAGAGGTACCCGCTTGTTCAAGTGAATCTAACGAGTCGCGTAAAGCGGCTAATTGACTGTCCCGAGACTCCGCTTGCTCTCTGAACTGTGCTAACTGATCAAGCAAAGCATTCATTGAATCACTAGTAGCGGCTTCTTCGTTGGTCGTAATCGCGCCATATAACTCTTCACGGGCATCTAGCAACGAAATAGCCAATTGTTCTTGCTCTTGAAAGAGCGTCGACATCTGGGCTTGTACAAAGGTTATCGTATCTTGTACGTCAGTGTCACCCGAGTCGAGTCGAGCGTGCACGTTGGAGACCTCTCCGCTTACGCGCTGCAACTCATTTAACAATCGTTCACGCTCGTACCAAAGTCCAGCCGCCGCCGCAATTAGCACCCCTACTATGAGCAACATGAATAACCAAAGCGGCCACAATGATGGGCCTTTTCGGTATCGCAGGTGCTGAGCAGTCAAGCTTTGATCCACATCGGGCACAATGCGAGAGGGAGCGGTGGAATCTGGCATGACATTTCCTCAAAGAGTCTTCGGGTCGGCACGACGGCCTATACCTCGATACATTAATCCACAGCTGGCAACAAACTCAGGGTCATAGATATTGCGCCCATCCAATACTAACTTACCCTTTAGTAACGAAGCGAGTCGATGCCAGTCTGGGTTCCAGTACGTTTTCCATTCTGTGACCAGCATTAACACATCCGCGCCCTCACATGCTTGGTAAGGATCATGAGAGTAAGTGTTTAAATCTTTTCGCTCACCCACAACGGCATGAAGCGCTGGAATCGCAGCCGGGTCATGTAACTGAACCTTAACACCCTGCGCCCAAAGCGCCTCTAGGAGTATTAATACCGGGGCATGATCAATACGCGCAGTACCTGGCTTGAAGGCAGCGCCCCAGATAGCCACGGTTTTACCATTGAGTTCGCCTCCAAAATGGGACCACAGCTTGCGAAACAGCGTCTCTTTTTTCTGTTCGTTGATATCCATGACCTGCTCAAGCAGCGCTGAGTAGCGTCCACTCTTTAACTGCACGTCGGCCAAGCGCATCAAGTCACGCGAAAAATTAGGTCCGCCGAAGCCACACCCTGGGTATAAATACTCAAAACCAATGCGTGAGTCCGCTCCCATCCCTTGCCGGACATGCTCAACATCCACCCCCAGCGTATCAGCCAAACCAGCAATTTCATTCATATAGCTGATGCGTGTTGCCAGCATGCCGTTAATCGCTAACTTGGTTAATTCCGCCGCGCGGCGCGGCATGCATTGAAAAACTTCGCTCCGCCGATTAAATGCGCGTAAAAGCTCTCTTACCACTTGCTCGCCAGTGGCATCGTCGCAACCTAATAACCTTCTTGTTGGCCGAGTAAACGACTCCCATGCGCGCCCCTCTTCCAGGGTATCAGGAAGGGCAACACTGGTGTGCTGAGAACCCATCAGCGTATGTAAACGCTCCGTCTCACCCACCGGGAAGGTAGAATTATTAATCAGCACAATGCCACGCTGATCGGCAAATAGAGGCTTTTCAACCAATGCGCTAGCTGCTGTGCGCTGTGCCGGGGATAACGCCAACCAGATTACATTCGGAACGTCGGCATCTTCAATTCGCTCAATGACCTGCAGCACCCCTTCTGCCATTCCCTGTTCTAAATGTTCCAACAAGTGGGGCTCACTGCGTAACCAATCAACCTGAGAAAGCGCCGACCAGGGCGCATCGCCATGCGGCAACCACTGAACCTGATGACCTACCCAAGCCAATGCGGCGGCTGCCGTTGCGGCGCTTAATTCGCTACCGTAAAGTAACACCCGCATGGGTTATACCCCTTGATGGTAACGTGACAGCAGAGCCTGGAAAGCCTCTCCAAACTCAGAATGGCGGCGTGCGTAGGCTAGCGTGGCTTCCAAGTAGCCCATTGGATGCCCGCAGTCATAGGTGGCCCCTTGCATACAATAAGCCTGGACGCCCGACTGCTCTCGCAGGGTTTCCAGTGCGTCTGTCAACTGAATTTCACCACCGGCACCGGGTGCTGTTGATTCTAGAATTGAAAAAATATTGCCTGGCAACGCATACCGGCCAATGACCGCTAAATTTGATGGTGCCGCTTCACGCGTTGGCTTTTCTACCATACCAACCAGCTCCGCTGACTCTCCTGGTGCCGGAGCCTGTCCAGAAGGCGCAACGATGCCGTACTTCACTACGTTTTCCCAGGCAACGGCTTCCACCATTAGCTGTGCAGTCTTGTGTTGATCAAAAGCTTCTAACATACCGACCAAGTCAGATGTTTGGTTGGCGCTATTATCTACCAGCACATCGGGCAACAGCACCGCGAAAGGTTCGTCATCACCAATAATAGGGCGTGCGCAGAGCACTGCATGTCCAAGCCCTAACGGTTTCCCCTGGCGAACACTAATAATACTGACATCATCCGGCACCAGATTGCGCAGCATCGCTAGAAGCTCGTGTTTACCTTTTGCTTCTAAGCTATCTTCCAACTCCGCATTGGTATCAAAGTGGTTTTCGATAGCACTTTTATGGCTACTGGTGACCAAAACAATTTCACGGATCCCGGCGGCGATCGCCTCTTCGACCACATATTGAATCACCGGCCGATCGACAATCGTAATCATCTCCTTAGGAATAGCCTTAGAAGCTGGTAAGCAGCGAGTGCCAAATCCAGCAACGGGGAGTACGGCTTTGCGAATCATATAAAGGTCCTTTTCATGCGTTCCGACACAGGAGTGGTTAGAATGTCCATAATACTGAAGGCGTGAGTGGATGCCACCTCACTAATGGACAATTACGAGTGTAAATGGCCAATTACCAGTCGTTTGGCTGACACCATTCGCTCAATGCTTAATGGACAAAGGGAGTCACAATATGCAACCGACACCACAGGATAGCACTGCTAATCGCTATCAAGGCAACGTCGATGCTGCGGAAGTCGCCAAATTTGATGCTCTCGCTAGCCGCTGGTGGGACACGCAGGGTGAATTTAAACCGCTACATGAGATTAATCCTCTGCGGCTTGATTTTATTGATGCACGTGCCGGGCTAGCGGGTAAAAAAGTACTTGATGTAGGCTGTGGCGGGGGCATTTTAAGCGAATCAATGGCCCATCGCGGCGCGAAGGTAACGGGTATTGATCTTGGCGAGGCCCCCTTAGCGGTTGCTCGCTTACATGCGCAAGAACACGGTGTAAGCGTTGATTATCAGCATATTAGTGTTGAAGCTATGGCGGCCAAACAGCCTGGTTGTTATGACGTTGTTACCTGCATGGAGATGCTGGAGCACGTACCGGCCCCAGCTTCCGTGATTCGTGCTTGCAGTGCGCTGGTTCGCCCCGGCGGGTACGTATTTTTCTCAACGTTAAACCGAACACCTAAGTCCTATGCGTTTGCAATTTTAGGGGCGGAGTACGTCCTTAAGTTGTTGCCACGGGGCACACATACTTATGCTAAGTTTATTCGCCCATCGGAAATGGCAGCTTGGTCACGGCAAAGCGGTTTAGAAGTGCGCGAACAAACGGGGCTTACTTACAACCCGCTTACGCGCCACTACCGCTTAGTGGCCCACGATGTTTCGGTTAACTACATGATGTACTGCCGTAAGGTGAGCGATTAAATGACGACACAATCACCCCAAGCAATACTCTTTGACCTGGACGGCACACTGGTAGATACCGCCCCTGACTTGGCTGAAGCCACCAATGCTTTACGACATCAACACGGTTTAGCGCCACTACCTTTTGAAGTGATTCGCGGCCAAGTCTCCAATGGCGGCAGCGCCTTAGTGACGCTGGCGCTGGGGCTAGAAGCTTCCTCCAGAGAGCATAATCAAGCGCGCGAGTTTTTGCTTGATGCCTATGAGCAGGCCGTGGCTGTTCACAGCCGAGTTTTTTCGCCATTAGATGTGTGGCTAAAAGGATGGCATGGCGATCAGCGCCCCTGGGGGATTGTGACCAATAAACCGCGCCGCTATACCCTTCCACTTTTAGAGGCATTGGCGTTACAGCCCGGCGCTCTACTCTGTGCAGATGATTTAAGCGTTAAGAAACCTGCACCTGAACCACTATGGGAAGCGGCTCGACGTTTAGGCGTTGCACCCGAACAGTGCTGGTATATCGGGGATCATGTACGCGATATGCAGGCCGCCGCGGCAGCCGGAATGACGGCAGTAGCCGTAG
>JAMCZP010000323.1 GCA_023485185.1 Gammaproteobacteria bacterium | reverse complement strand
TGAAGACGTAGAGAGCAATGCCATAGAGGTTCATGTGCATCATCTGCGCCGTAAATTTTTTCCAACGCTTATTCGCACCTTGCGCGGCATTGGCTATGTCATGGATAAAGCGGAACAGGATGAGCACCCATGACCTCTATCCGCCGACGCACGCTTGGATTGGCGCTACTGGTCTTCGGCCTTAGCATGCTGGTAATTGGTTTTATCAGCTATCGCTATGCCGCTCATGAAATCGAAGAGCTACATGATGCCAGCCTGACGCAGAACGCCCGTTTACTAGAAGGTTTACTGCAAGCGTCTTTGCCCGAAGAGTATCGCGGTGTATTGCTGGAAAGCCTGGAAATTGCGCTTGAGCGAGCCGAACAAACCAACACCCGCTTTACTGGGCACCCCTATGAAAGCAGGTTGGCCTTTCAGCTCTGGGAAGATGACCGTCTGATTCTACGTTCCACCAGTGCCCCCGAGTCTTCCTTGGCGAATCATCCGCCTGGATTCACTAGCCAGCATGTCGATGAATACGACTGGCGTATTTATGTATTGGAAGTGGCTGACTCCAATCAGCGGATTGTGGTCAGCGAACGTGAAGACGTACGCGGCGAGATCATTCGAGCGGTTGCTCTGCGCACGCTGATGCCTGACTTGATTGGCCTACCTCTTCTCACCGCGCTACTGTGGTGGTCTATCGGCTGGGGGTTAGCACCACTGTCACGGATGGCTGAACAGATTCGCAGTCGCGATCCACACAACTTACAGCCTTTAACGCTCAACCCACTTCCCCAAGAGCTAAGCACTATCGCAGGTGCCCTTAACCGATTATTAGAGCGAATTCGCATAATGCGCGTTCGAGAAAGGCGCTTTATCGCGGATGCCACTCATGAACTGCGTACCCCCTTAGCCGTGCTTGATCTGCACGCCCAAAATGCACTCACTGCCGACAATGTGGAAGATAGACAAGAGGCACTTGGTCACCTGCGCAGCGGCGTTGCCCGCTCCACGCGCTTAGTCACCCAATTATTGACGCTCGCTCGCTTGGAACCTGAGGAAGAATCGCAGCCCGATTACCGCCACTCACACCTGCTACGTGAAGTGCGCGAAACCCTGGCCAAGCTTTCACCATTAGCCGCTGAACGCAGCCAACAGCTACTGTTAAACGCCGATGAGCAATCAGACTGGTTAATCTTAGAGGAACCAGGCGCGATTGAAACAGTGGTACAAAATTTAGTGGGCAATGCGATTCAACACTCACCCCATCGCAGTACCATCAGCATCACGCTAGCGACAACGCCACAAGGCTTTCAACTCATGGTAGATGACGAAGGCCCTGGCATACCTGTCAATGAACGCACAAAAGCGCTGGAACGCTTTCAACGTGCAGGCCCCAGCGCTGGTTCAGGGTTAGGGCTTTCTATTGTTGAACGGCTGGTGACACGCCATAGAGGCACATTGCAGTTAGAAGATGCCCACAATGGAGGTTTACGTGTACGCGTTAACCTACCCTCCCTAGCCGACGCTAATCGGCTGAATGTTTAACGCCATTATTAACGTTAGGACTCTCTTAAGGTTGTGGTAAGAATTAAGTGCAACTGTGGTGTCACACGGCGAGCCAGATACGCACGGTTCGCCTTCTTGCCACATGGAGGTCTCCTGATGAACCAAGTAACATTTTCGCCTAAACCATTAATCCAATTAGGCACTACACCTGTGTTAGCCATGCCAACGCCAAAACGGCTATTACCCACTAGCCCCGCGATGACCGTGTTGACCGACTTTTCTCAAGTAGTACCTCAATCCATCGACGCTAATACCCCCATCGACGAGGCTCACCTTAAAATGCGCCACGGCGGCGTACGTCTGCTATTTGTCATGGATAGCAACGCGCACTGCATCGGCGTTATTACTTCTAAAGAAGTGATTGGTACCAGGCGCATTAACTTAGCCATGCAGCAGCGCAGTCTCACGCGTGCGGAAGTCACCGCCGAAATGATTATGACCCCTTGGCATAAGCTCAGCGCCATGCCTATGTCACAACTAGGCTCATTGACCATTGAAGACCTAGTGATATCGATGGAAACGTTTACCGACCAGCACTTACTAATCACCGAGCAAAACGATCATCACGAACTTAGAATTCGCGGCATTATTTCAGCCAGTGACATTCAAAGTGCGGTAGGAAAAGAGATCAATCCAGTACCGATGGCTAAAAGCTTTGCCGATATTTGCCAGGTCATTACCGGCCACGACCTATAGTCGTTCCCCTATTATTTTTACTCGCAAGATAGAAACGCCCCTCATTGATTGCTCAATGAGGGGCGTTTCAGTTTGCTATACCGTGTTAAAACATGCCGGCGTTAATCCAGAGATGCACAGCGATACTACCGATATAGCCCAATAAGATTGCTGGCACCCAGCGTAGGTGTACGGCAAAGGTGTAGATACCACGAGCCTGGCCCATTAAAGCAACGCCTGCTGCTGACCCCATCGAAAGCAGGCTGCCCCCTACACCAGCAGTTAACGTGATCAGTAGCCAGTTACCCTCGGACATATCTGGTGCCATGGAGAGCACCGCATACATCACGGGTATGTTGTCTACCACTGCTGAGATAAGTCCTAGCACCACGTTAGCCCATATAGGATTCCAATTGCCGTAGAGCGTTTCAGAAAGCAGGCTGAGATAACCCATAAAGCCAAGCCCCCCCACACACATCACGACCCCGTAGAAGAACAGCAGCGTATCCCATTCGGAGCGTGCAATACGGCTGAAAATATCAAACGGCACCACGCTACCTAACTGCTCCAGCTTCTTCCAATCACCCCGGCGGGAGTAGCGCTCACGCTTACGCTCTAATGAACGTGGCAGGCTACGACGCAGGTAATATCCAAAGAACTGCAGCAGGCCTAAACCAAACATCATGCCCATGGCGGGCGGCAAGTAGAGAATGGAGTGGCACAGAACTGAAATCGCCACGGTAAGCAAAAACAGTAAGATAATTCGCCGCGCACCACGCTTAAGCCAGACATTCTCTTGTAACGCTGCAGGCTGGCGATTAACCAGAAAGAAATTCATGATCAGTGCCGGCACCATAAAATTAATCACCGCAGGCAACAGCAACGCAAAGAAGCCACCGAAAGGCACTTGGCCTGCTTGCCATACCATCAGCGTGGTGATGTCGCCAAACGGACTAAAGGCGCCGCCCGCGTTGGAGGCCACCACCACATTGACGCAGCAAAGGCCGATAAACTTATTATCCCCATCGGCCACCTTAAGCACCACCGCGCACATCAGCATGGCGGTGGTCATATTGTTGGCAATCGATGAAATGCCAAATGCCATTACCCCGGTAATCCAGAACAGGCTGCGGTAACTGAAACCTTTGCGGACTAGCCACGAACGCAACGCATCAAATACGCGCCGCTCTTCCATAGCGTTGATATAGGTCATCGCGACCAGCAGGAAAAGCAGCAGTTCAGCGTACTCAAGCAAGGTTTCACGGAACGCGGTTTCCGCCTCTTCCGGCATTCCCGCCTGCACATAGACCCAGGCCACTAGCGCCCAAATAAGCCCCGCCGCCACCAGCACCGGCTTAGACTTGCGCATGTGCAGTAACTCTTCCGTCATCACCAACGCATAGGCGAGCACGAAGATCACGACAGAAGTAATACCGGCAATGGAGAGGGTAAGATCAAGCGGCCCGGCGGCGGCATAAGAAAGCGAAGGAAAGATAAAAAGAGAGCAGGCAAGCAACAACCAAGCGATTCGGCTAGCGTGCTGCCGAGTCGCGAGGACGTTTGGTGGTTTCATGGTGATATTATCCAAGCAGAGGGGAGAGACCGCTACGATAATAAGCACCCTAACGAAATGCTGCAACGCAACGGTTGCGCATAAGATGCGGCACATTGCCACAGGTTGTAAAGCATTTTTATTAGCTCATTACCACATAAAAAACGGCGTATTTATCACTCTACCGTCACGCTTTTAGCTAAGTTACGTGGCTGGTCAACATCAGTGCCTTTTAGGACGGCCACGTGGTAACTCAATAGCTGTAATGGCAGCGTATACAGCAGCGGCGCCAGCGCTTCATGTACGTGGGGCAGTGTCAGCACGCGGATATCTTCCTGGGCATCAATACCCACGCTTTCATCGGCAAACACAAACAGCTGACCGCCGCGGGCGCGGACTTCCTGAAGGTTGGACTTTAGCTTTTCAAGCAAGTCGTCGTTGGGGGCTATCGAGATCACCGGCATTTCACTGTCCACCAGCGCCAGCGGGCCATGTTTAAGCTCGCCCGCTGGGTAGGCTTCTGCGTGAATATAGGAAATCTCTTTAAGCTTGAGCGCACCTTCCATTGCAATCGGGTAGTGGGCACCGCGGCCTAAGAAAAGGGCATGATTTTTTTCCGCAAACGCCTGGGCAAGCGCTTCAATTTGGCTATCTAACGTCAGTACTCGCTGACACACCTCAGCCAACGTACGCAGTGCTGCAATAATCTCGGGATATTCGCTCTGGCCTTTGGCTTTACTTACCGAAAGCGTCAATAGCATTAACGCTACCAGTTGTGTAGTAAAGGCCTTGGTAGACGCCACGCCAATCTCGGGGCCTGCACGGGTCATCAGGGTAATATCGGATTCACGCACCAGCGAGCTGCCGGGCACGTTACAGATCGCCAGGGTACCCACATAGTCGAGGGTTTTAGCAAAGCGCAGCGCGGCTAGTGTGTCGGCAGTTTCACCCGACTGGGAGAGGGTGACAAACAGCGTGCCTTCGGGCACGACCGGGTGGCGGTAGCGGTACTCAGAGGCTACCTCTACCTGTACCGGCACACCGGCGTAACGTTCAAGCCAGTAACGGGCCACGAGGCCTGCATGGTAGCTGGTGCCGCAGGCGATGATATGCACGTAGCGGGTACGCTGGAAAAGTGCCTGGGCGTCCGGACCAAAGCTTTCTACTAATACGCTTTGGGCACTCAATCGGCCTTCTAAAGCCGCCTGGATCATGGTCGGCTGTTCAAAAATTTCTTTTAACATGTAGTGACGATATTCGCCCTTACTGGCTGCGCCATCGCCATGTTCAAAGATATGAATAGGGCGTTCTACATCAATACCGTGACGATCTACAATGCGAATAGCGCCCAACCCGCACAGCTCTACCAGGTCACCCTCTTCAAGATAAATAAAGCGATCCGTTACCGGTAGCAGCGCCAGCGGGTCAGAGGCTAAAAAGGCTTCATTAATTCCGACACCCACTACCAGCGGGCTACCCTGACGGGCACCCACCACTACCCCTGGCTCTTTAGCACTCATTACCCCTAGCGCATAAGCACCGCCCAAGCCGTTAACAATCTGTTGGGTGGCTTCAAACAGCGTCAGCCCCTCCGAGAGCTTTTCAGACAGTAAGTGAGCAATCACTTCAGTGTCGGTTTCAGAGCTAAACTGATAGCCGCTGCTTTGGAGGTTATCTTTTATGCGCTCATAGTTCTCAATAATACCGTTATGCACTACGGCAACCTGATTACTACTATGGTGCGGGTGCGCGTTGGCTTCAGAAGGTTTGCCGTGAGTTGCCCAGCGCGTATGAGCGATACCTGTGAAACCAGGCAGTGCGGTATTATCAAGCTGTGCAGCCAACGCCGCCACTTTACCTACCGCCCGATGCCGGGTTAACACGCCCTCATTAAACACCGTCATACCCGCCGAGTCGTACCCGCGATACTCCAGCCGTTTAAGTCCTTCTAATAAAATCTCTTGGACGTTGCGCTGGGCAACGGCGGCAACAATGCCACACATGACGACTCTCCTGAGCTGTTAACCAGAGCTATTAACCAGAGCTATTAATCAGAGCTCTTCATAAAAACATTCAACCCACCCGCAAAGACGGTATATCAGCAGCAACAGAATACACATACTCTGTTTTAATGATTCTTAGCACTATTTTTAAAATGTTCATTAAGAACCTTTTATAGAACTCTCTTTGAGAGCTCTCTTTAAGAACTATGGCTCTGTGCGCTTACTGGGGCGTAACCAATCAATTTTTTCTAACTGTCGACTTCGTGTCACCGCCAAGGCGTAGTCGGCAACGTCCTTAGCGATTGTTGAACCCGCTCCTACCGTCGCCCCTTTGCCTATTGTGACTGGGGCCACTAACGCGGTGTTAGAACCGATAAAGGCTTGATCGCCAATCTCGGTACGGTGCTTATTTGCACCGTCATAATTGCAGGTAATGGTGCCCGCCCCTACGTTTACATCACGCCCTAAATGAGCGTCACCAACATAACTTAAGTGGTTAATTTTGCTGCCTTCGCCAACTTCAGCATTTTTTGTTTCGACAAAATTACCCACTTTGGCTTTTACCGCTAACCGCGTACCAGGGCGTAACCGGGCAAAAGGACCAATTTGGTTAAGGCCCGCCGCGACGGTACCGTCTATCACGCTGTGGGTATCTATAACGCTTTCCGCACCAATCTTACTGTTTTTAATCACGCAGTAAGGACCAATGCGTACGCCTTCGCCAAGCTCAACATCACCTTCAAACACGCAACCCACGTCGATAAACACATCGTGGCCGCAGACTAAGCGCCCACGTACATCCAGGCGTGCAGGGTCAGCAAGCGCGACGCCCTGATCCATTAATTTATCGGCAAGCTTTAGTTGATAAGTGCGCTCTAAGCGGGCCATTTGCGCCCGGTTGTTGACGCCCTCTACTTCTACAGTGGTGGCAGGCTGGGTGGTACGCACGTTAATACCCTCTTCCGTCGCCATAGCAATGACATCCGTCAGGTAATACTCACCCTGGGCATTATTTGATGAGAGCTGTGGCAACCAGCGTTTTAGCTGCGCGCTGGTCATCGCCATTATGCCGGTATTGCACTCCTTGATGGCGAGCTGGGTGCTGGTAGCATCTTTTTGCTCAATAATCGCTACCGCATTCCTAGCTGCGTTGCGCACAATCCGTCCATAGCCGGAGGGATCATCAAGGATCACCGTTAGCAACCCCATATGCTGCTCATCGACATGGGCTAGAAGCTCAACTAACGATTCGCGCTTTAAAAGCGGCACATCACCATAAAGAATTAATACTTTACCGGTACCTAACTGTTCAAGCGCTTGGGCAACTGCGTGCCCAGTACCCTTCTGTTCAGCTTGAACAGCAAACTGCACTGAATTTTCAGCCAGCGCAACGCGCAGCTTTTCAGCGCCATGACCAATCACCACATGGGTGCGGTCAGGATGCAGCGTTGAGGCGGTATCCAACACATGCTGCACCATCGGCTTGCCTGCCAAGGTATGGAGCACTTTGGGGGTTTGCGAACGCATACGCGTGCCTTTACCCGCCGCGAGAATGACGACATCCAGTTCATGCATTTTATTCACCTGTTACGAGTTGATCGACGGGCACGGTAGGTTGCAGCGTTGGGTCTAGCGCTCTCGAAGGAGCTGGGAATTGTTCAATACCCAACTCCTTCACCAGCGCGTCACCAAAAACATTAACAAATTCAGGGCTAGCAATGCTCTGCCACGCTTCTCCGTTGCGAATAAGCAGCAATACTTTGAGATTATTATCCACCGCTATCTGCATAGCCTCATCCTCACCCACAACCATGAGCGCGGTTGCCCACGCATCGGCCCATGCATTAGAGGGGTGAAAAACGGATACCGATACGAGGCGATGAACAACGGGCTGGCCCGTACGCGGGTCAATAGTATGAGAGAACCGCTCACCATCCACTTCAAAATAGTTGCGATAGTCACCAGAGGTAGCCACCGACATATTCTCCAGCGGGATAATATGTTGCGCTCGCTGCTGCCCATCCTCAGGCACTTCAATACCAATGCGCCATGGCGTTTGCTCTTCTGTATCGCGCTGCCCCTTGGCAATTAGGTCACCACCTAAATTGACTAAATAGTGTTTCATACCCTGCTGGTCTAAATACGCAGCCACACGATCAGTGGCATGACCTTTAGCCACGCCGGAAAGATCAACAAACACATCGCGGGTACGCCGGGCCTGCATTGCTTGGGTATCGATCTCGACCGCATCAAAGCCGACCTTAGCGAGCTGTTCGGCCAAGGCTTCATCGGAAGGCACGGTTTCCGGTCGTGAACCCGGTCCAAAACTCCATAAATTAACCACGTCACCAACCGTAATATCGAAGGCGCCATGGCTGGCCTCAGCCACCGATTGGCTAATCGCCAATACTTCGATGAGCTCATTAGAGAGCGGCTGCCACTCTTCCAGCGGGGCCTCGTTAAAGGCAATCAGTTCAGCATCATCTCGGTAGGTGGACATCGCTTGATCAACGCTTTCAAGCTCTGCCAAGAACCCCTCTTCCAAGGCCTGTGATTGCCCCAGCGTTAGCGGATCCATAATGGTCAGCTGATAAAAAGAGCCAAAAATATTGCCCTCAAAACGTACCGGCGACTCTAACGGGCGATCATTTTCTGAACAGCCCGCCATAACCAGCGCCACCAACAGCAGCGAGCTCCCCCACCCAACCTTGCGCCCAACACTCTGTTTACTAAAAGACGTTTGCCCACCAGAGTTGTTCATAGCTGCTTTGCCCTAAAAATGAAGCACTTAAAAATGAAAGAACCATAGCAGCCAAGCGCCAAACAGCACGCGATAGATAACAAAGGGCTGCATTCCCAATTTTTTGATGATCACTAAGAAGTAATGGATACATACATACGCGCTTACGCCTGATAGCAGTGTCCCTACTAACATGGCTATCCATTCAACCTCTTGTGGCGCGCGTATTATACCGACCACTTCCAAACCACCGGCTAAAACAATCACCGGTATAGAGAGAAGAAAAGAAAACCGTGCAGCACCTTCACGACTCATGCCTACCAACAGGGCCGCTGTCATGGTGATGCCTGAGCGCGATGTGCCCGGAATGAGTGCCAGCGCCTGCGCACCACCAATAATCAACACATCTTTTAAGCTCAATTGGTATTCGCTACGTGTGCCCCGCTTACGCCAGTCCGCATAACCCAACAATAGCCCGAAACCCATTAAGCTGATGCCGATAATGAGCGTAGAACGCATATAATGAGAAATAACATCGTGCAGCAGTAGGCCAATAATACTCACGGGAAGCGTTGCCAGCACTACCCAAAAAGCTAGCCGCGCATCCTGATCCACCCCTTTACCGCCAATGGCAGCCAGGCTGCTGGTCACCATTTGCCATATTTCCTGGCGAAAATAGATCACCACAGCAGACAAGCTACCTAAATGCAGCGCAACATCGAATGCCAGCCCTTGATCTTCCCAGGCCGTCAGCACAGGCACCAAAATCAGGTGGGCAGAACTAGAAATGGGCAAAAATTCGGTCAATCCTTGTACAACTGCTAACACCACCACCTGAAGCCAATCCATAGGTAATCCTGTGTATAAAAACAATTTCATGATTTGCAATGGCGCTTAAGGATACACATCCACTAATTCATTGTCCGCCACTGCTGCAACTATCCTCTAACAACATTAAAAGACCTGATTCACCATCAATACGAGGGGAAGCTATAGAGGATGAAGCTGAGTGCGCTACAATAGGCACCTATTGAAAGTGTGCGCCCTTGCAAGGTACCCATGACTCAGACCATCGAAACATCAGTGGTTCAAAACCAAGAGCTACAAAGCCAAGATGCCAAGCGTGTCACCTATATTGGCGCGTGGCTTGATGCTGTGTTGAGTATCGTCAAAGTGACGATTGGATTTATGGTCGGTTCCGCCGCGCTGATCGCTGATGGTATTCACTCCCTGTCTGATTTAGTCACCGATGGCTTTGTCCTGGCGGCTATTCATTATGGGCGCCAAGAGCCCGATAAAGATCACCATTACGGCCATGGTCGTATCGAAACACTTACCACACTGCTGTTGGGCAGCGTACTGATTTTCGTGGCAGGGGGCATTGCCTGGTCAAGTCTGCATCGCCTGTTTAGTGGTACGGAGGTCAGCGCACCTGGCTTACTGGCGATTGTGATTGCAGTGATCGCGCTGTTTAGCAAAGAGTGGATTTTCCGCTACACCATGCGGGTTGCCAAGCGGGTAAATTCGAAATTACTCGAAGCCAACGCCTGGCATTCGCGCAGCGATGCGTTATCCACCGCCGTGGTGCTGGTGGCCTTGGTGGGTGCCCAGTTTGGGCTAGGTTGGCTAGACGCTGTGGCCGCCATTATTGTTGGCTTATTAGTCGGTAAAGTAGGCTTGGATTTGCTATGGGAATCTGCCCGAGAACTGGTTGATACCG
>JAMCZP010000117.1 GCA_023485185.1 Gammaproteobacteria bacterium | reverse complement strand
AATACGATTGGCGATACGTAATGGCTCAACCGCCGAAAAAAAAGCCATCATTGAAAACTGCGGCAACAATAAAAACCCCACCATTTCTGGCAAAGGGCCTGGGTAACTAAGACGCATAGCACTGCCTAAAGATCAAAACGTTGAATAGGGAAGCGCCCTTACCATAGCGTGTTAGCCTGTCGAAGCAATATTCAGCGTTAAACGGCGAAGAGACCTCAAGCAGCGCTAGTTATTATCGAGACGTTCTGAACGATAAAGCTGCCACTCATTTTCAACCCGTCCATCGGGCAAACGGCAGTACCTGCCGGTGCCTAAACTGCTTTCACGAATTTCATTCTCCCCGCCTAGGCTCCTACAATATTCAGCGGCATATTGGGTCATCTGGTTTTGTGAATCTGGGCCTTCCCCGCGGCTTGCACAACCGACGAGCAGCAGTACAGCGGGAATCATTAGATAGCGATAACCGTTACCAATACATAACAACATTGAGCTCTCCCTGCGTCACTAGCCATTTATCGGCTACCCTACATACTCGTAGAACATTGGCAAAGTTGCCAATCCCTCTAACCTAGTGCTGGCTTAGTGTCAGCACCGAAAGAGATAAATAGCCTGATGAAATACTCGCTACTTCTGAATGGTTTACTAAGCACTACCCTACTGGTGAGCACTATCGCTTATGGCGAAGAATCCCAGCAATCACATGAAGCTTGTATGGAAAACGCCGTTAGCACGGCCGATATGGTGGCATGCATTAGCGAAGAGTTTGAGCGCGAAGATCAGCGTCTAAACGACAACTATCAGGAACTGCGCAATCAGTTGAGTGACAGTCGCCAAGAACAACTGCTAACCGCCCAGCGTGCATGGATTGCGTATAAGGACGCTAACTGTGATTTTTATGCCGACCCCGAAGGCGGCACCTTGGCGCGCGTGAGTGCCAACTCCTGCGTACTCACCGAAACAACTGACCGTGCAGATGAGTTGGAAAGCTTGATGCAAACTGATAAGTAAGTCACAAGCAGTACTGCTCTTTCTCAGTTGATCTTCCGGACGCCTCAGCCACTGCACCGTTGCTTTGGCTGAGGTCTGAATGTTAAACCTTAAAGGTCGCCGTAATGAACGGCCGTAATGGCATTCTTAGGCGAGCCATCCACCAGTTTGGCGCTGTACGTCATATACACGAAGGTTTGTGTTTCTAAATCGTGCATGCGTATTACTCGCATATTCTTGAACAGCGCTGAACGCCGCTGTGAAAAAACCACCTCTTGCTGCTCTATCTCATCGGCGTCAAAGACAATGTCGCCTGTTTGCCGACAAGCGACGCTTGCTTCACTGGCCTCTTCCGCTAGCCCCACTGCGCCCGAGAGCCCGCCAATTTGTGAGTAAGAAATATAGCAAGAGATACCCTGAACCTTAGGGTCATCGAAGCGCTCCACCTCAATGGTATTGTTTGGACCCAGCATCCTGAACTCAGTGCGCACGCTGCCAATATGAGCGTCCTGAGCCAACAACGTCGATGGAATCAACATAGCCGGTAGCAACGCCAGCATAACAACCAGCGTTTTGATAGCAACGCGCTTAGGGAAAAACATAGTGTGCTTCCTCGTTAGGAATCAATTGGTCGACGAGAGGCATCCTATCACTAAATATCTTTTCTATATTCGTTCATGTTTGCCCCCTTGCCCATCGTATTAAATGAGATTTTTATGCATTTGTAAGATATGGCTTACAAGCTTGTCAGCAATTTCCTACATAATTTTACCTACTGATCATTTACTGTGCTCATTCGCCACTTAAAGCCGCATGCCAGGAATGCAACGATGACGCTTATGGATAGAGCTAAGGAAGAAATAAGGCGGAAGGAATAGGGATGCGCGGCTAGCCAAGGATGGCATTTTAATGACAAGTTTTACAATTCCACTTCTAATACGACAAAGCCCCGTATCGATACGGGGCTTTATATGAAAAATGTAACCAATCGCCAGCCTGCTCATGCTTTCGTTAGAAGAAATAGCCGCCTTTACAAAAGCACCAAACGTCTTAGTATTGGCTTGGCAACGTATGCGGATGTGCCAGAGGACTTAACGTGCGTGCCCGCAGCATCTGAATGGCTGCTTCAATATCAGGAGCAAAGAAACGATCTTTTTTATAGTGGCTGACCTGAGCACGCAGTAATTGGCGGGCTTTCTCTAAAGGCTCCGTAGTCGTTAATCCCGGGCGCAGATCAAGCCCCTGGCACGCTCCCAACCATTCGATGGCGAGTATGCCGCACACATTTTCCGCCATTTCCCACAAGCGTTTACCGGCCGCAGGTGCCATTGAGACATGATCCTCCTGATTGGCCGAGGTAGGCAGGCTGTCCACACTATGTGGATGTGCCAACGCTTTGTTTTCACTTGCCAATGCGGCAGCCGTGACCTGAGCAATCATGAACCCCGAATTAACGCCGCCGTTTTCAACCAAAAATGGTGGTAGTTGAGACATATGCTTGTCCATCATCAACGAGACACGACGCTCAGCAAGAGACCCGATCTCAGCAATCGCTAACGCTAGGTTATCAGCGGCCATCGCCACTGGTTCAGCATGAAAATTGCCGCCGGAAATGATGTCATCATGCTCAGCAAATACCAGCGGGTTATCAGAAACTGCATTGATTTCCGCCGACAGCACCTCGGCTGCCTGTCGGATCTGGGTTAATACAGCGCCCATCACCTGTGGCTGGCAGCGCAGCGAGTAGGGATCCTGTACCTTTTCGCAGTTGGCATGGGAGTCGCCGACGGCACTATGTTCGCCTAGTAAATGGCGGTAAGCAGCGGCTGCATCAATTTGGCCCCGCTGACCGCGCACTTCATGAATGCGGGCATCGAAGGGTGAACGCGACCCCAGAGTGGCTTCTACGGTTAGCGAACCGCACACGGTTGCCGCCGCAAACAGATCTTCGGCATCAAATAGCCCCCGCAAGGCATAGGCCGTCGACACTTGCGTGCCATTCAACAGCGCTAAGCCCTCTTTCGGTGCCAGCGTGATTGGCGCTAGGCCAGCGATTTCCAATGCCTTCTCGGCAGATACCCACTCGCCTTTATAGCGCGCTTTGCCCTCGCCTAGCAGCACAACGCTCATATGCGCCAGGGGTGCCAAATCGCCGGAAGCGCCGACGGAGCCTTTAAGCGGTATATGGGGATAAACTTCAGCATTAATCAGGGCGACCAACGCATCCAGTACCTCGCGGCGGATGCCTGAAAATCCTCGGGCCAGACTGTTAACCTTCAGCACCATAATCAAACGCACCAGCGCATCATCTATCGGTACGCCTACCCCGGTCGCATGAGAAAGCACCAAGGAGCTTTGTAGCGATTCAAGATCTTCGTTCGCGATACGGGTTTGCGCCAACAGGCCGAACCCCGTATTGATGCCATAGACCGTGCGGTTTTCATCGACGACCCGATTAACGCAATCGACGCTTCGCTGAATATCAGCATTGGCGCTTTCCGGTAAGGTAACGGGCACATGCGCTTCGTGAATCTGGCGGGCTTGGGCAAGCGTCATGTTGCCTGGCTGAATATCTAAATGTTTCATTTGATCGCCTTTAGAGAAAGGAAGGTCATGATCTCTCCTCCCTTGCTTGTGCATTTTTGTAGCCTTACTTATTAAGCATCGGCAAATCAAGACCGTTTTCACTGGCACACTGTTTCGCAATCTCATAGCCAGCATCGGCATGGCGCATCACACCCGTGCCCGGGTCGTTGCGTAGCACACGGCCTAAACGGGCGTGGGCATCGTCGCTACCGTCACACACAATCACGACCCCTGAATGCTGGGAATAGCCCATGCCAACCCCACCACCATGATGCAACGATACCCATGTGGCCCCACCGGCTGTGTTTATCAATGCATTGAGTAAAGGCCAGTCGGAGACTGCATCTGAGCCATCCATCATCGCTTCAGTTTCACGGTTGGGGCTGGCAACGGAACCCGAATCGAGATGATCACGACCAATAACGATCGGTGCTTTTAGCTCGCCACGCTTAACCATTTCATTGAAGGCCTGCCCTAAGCGAGCACGATCTTTAAGCCCTACCCAGCAGATACGTGCTGGCAATCCTTGAAAGCTAATGCGCTCGCGAGCCATGTCGAGCCAGTTATGCAAGTGCGGGTCATCAGGGATGAGCTCTTTGACCTTCTGGTCGGTTTTATAAATATCTTCAGGATCCCCAGAGAGTGCTACCCAGCGGAAGGGACCGATACCCTGGCAAAAGAGCGGGCGAATATAAGCGGGCACAAAACCAGGAAAATCAAATGCGTTGGTAACCCCCTCCTCCTTTGCCATTTGCCGAATGTTATTTCCGTAATCAAAGGTGGGAACACCCATCTTCTGAAAGTCGAGCATCGCTTGCACGTGGACGGCCATGGATTGCTTGGCTGCCTTTACGGTGACTTCAGGCTCAGACTTACCGCGCGCCACATACTCCTCCCACGTCCAGCCAGAAGGCAGGTAGCCGTGTAATGGGTCGTGGGCGCTAGTCTGGTCGGTGACCATGTCAGGCCTGATGCCGCGCTTAATCAATGCTGGCAGTACATCGGCAGCGTTACCGCAAAGGCCTATAGAAATAGCTTTGCCTTCAGCGGTATAGCGCTCAATTCGCGCCAGGGCATCGTCCAGGTTGTCAGCCTGCTCATCCAGGTAGCGAGTACGCAAGCGGAAGTCGAGACTCGCCTGCCGACACTCAATATTCAGCGAGCAGGCACCGGCCAAGGTAGCGGCCAAGGGCTGAGCGCCGCCCATACCTCCAAGCCCGGCGGTCAGAATCCAGCGACCCTTAAGCTCACCGTTGTAGTGCTGGCGGCCAGCCTCAACGAAGGTTTCATAAGTGCCTTGTACAATGCCCTGGGAGCCGATATAGATCCATGACCCCGCTGTCATCTGGCCATACATCATCAAGCCTTTGCGATCCAGCTCGTTGAAGTGTTCCCAATTAGCCCAGGCTGGCACCAAATTAGAGTTGGCGATCAACACCCTGGGTGCATCTTTATGGGTTTCGAACACGCCCACAGGTTTACCGGACTGCACTAGCAGCGACTGGGTATCTTCCAAGCGCTGTAATGTCTCAACGATTTTGTCGTAGCACGCCCAGTCACGAGCAGCACGACCAATCCCGCCATACACCACTAAATCTTCTGGGCTTTCAGCCACATCCGGATGGAGATTGTTCATTAACATGCGTAGCGGCGCTTCCGTTAGCCAGCTCTTACAGCTGAGCTTAGTGCCGGTCGGCGCAATGATCTTACGTGAAGCATCGTGACGTTTATCGTTGGTTAGCATGGCGTCGTTCCTTATATGTTTCTGTATATGTTCTGTTCGTTATAAATTGAGCTAGATGAACACCCGGTTAGTTATCCAGGGTCAGCAAATGCACGAGACGGGCCGCCGCTCGTGCAGTGCGGCTATCAATATCAAGACGAGGATTAAGCTCAGCCAAATCAGCAAGGCGAAGCTTGCCGCTGTCTCGTACCACTTCAATAAGCGGTTCTAGCAAAGCAAGCGAAACACCCCGCGCGGCGGGTGCACTCACGCCGGGCGCTTCGGCGGCAGGCAGTACGTCCAGGTCAATGGTTAGATAAAGGTGGTCGCATTTGGCGATGAAGCGCTGCACATCCCTGATGATCGAACCAAGGCGTAATGCATCGATCTCACGATCTTCACGAATCAATGTTCTGAGTGCGGTGGCACGCGTAAATAAGGCGCGCGTATTAGCAGCGCGACTTACCCCTAGGCAAGCGTAATGAAATGACCACCCGCGTTCGTGGCACTGGTCGGCAATTTGGGCGAAGGGCGTACCCGAGGAGCGAAGATGCGCGGGATCACGCAAATCAAAATGCGCATCCAAATTGATAATGCCGATTCGTGGCGTTTTTTCTTTTTGGGCAGTGAATTGCGCCAAACCAAGCCAACTGCCATACGCCACTTCATGCCCACCACCCAACACAACAGGCAGATGGCCAGCGGTTAATAAAGGCGTCAGACGATCAGCCAGCGCCTGTTGCGCAGCTTCTAATGCATCATCAACACACCTCACATTGCCTGCATCGTAAGCAGTCGCTGTGCGATGCCAAGCCAGCGGTGCCAGTGCACGGCGTAACGCATTAGGGCCTTCAGCAGCACCGGTTCGGCCCTTATTACGTGCAACGCCTGCATCACTTTCAAAGCCCAACAGTACACAGCCCGCAGTGGCATTGTCGGTTAGCGGCTCAATACGCTGGTGCCAACGGTCACTATCGGGTTCAGGATCAGTGCGCCCCTGCCACAGCGACATATCAATATCAGCGGCCATGGGTTAACTCTCCCTGATAGACACGCTGCCGCAAGCGCCCAGGCTGCACCGCATAGGCCAGTTCAGCGGGTGTCTCAATATCCCAGATACATAGATCAGCCGTAGCGCCTTCATGAAGCAGCCCCTGCCCTTTTAAACCCAACGCAGCAGCGCCATTGGCCGTCATACCTGCTAGCGCTTCCTGGGGCGTCATGCGGAATAGCGTGCAAGCCAAGTTGAGCATTAACGTGGGCATAAATATCGGCGAGCTGCCTGGGTTGGCGTCAGTAGCCACCGCCATAGGCACGCCTGCTTTGCGCAGCCTATCAATAGGCGGCTGCTGTGTTTCACGCAGGGTGTGGAAAGCACCAGGGAGAATAACGGCAACACTACCCGCTTCGCGCATGGCAGCAATTCCGTTGTCATCAAGATACTCAATATGGTCAGCAGAGAGTGCCCCATTGCGCGCCGCCATCGCAGCGCCCCCTAAATTGGAGAGTTGCTCCGCATGCGCTTTGATAGGTAATCCATGGGTATGCGCAGCTTTAAAAACTCGCTCACACTGCGCTACTGAAAAGGCGATTTTTTCACAAAAAACATCGACCGCATCGGCCAACACTTCAGCCGCTGCTGCTGGGATCATCTCGTTGCAAATCAGATCGATATAACCGTCGCTGTTGTTCTCATACTCGGGTGGCAGAGCATGGGCGCCTAGCAGTGTGGTGACCACGCGTACCGGCAACTCTTCCCCAAGACGCCGTGCGACACGCAACATCTTCAATTCAGTAGGCACGTCTAACCCATAACCTGATTTGATCTCTACCGTGGTAACGCCATCCTCAATCAGCGCTTTAAGACGGGGCAAGGCTGCGTTGAAAAGCGCTTGCTCGCTTGCTGCACGCGTTGCGGAAACGGTACGTAATATGCCGCCGCCACGACGTGCAATGTCTTCATAACTAACGCCCTCTAAGCGCGCCTCGAACTCATCAGCACGTGCTCCACCAAAGACCAAATGGGTATGACAATCCACTAAGCCAGGCGTCATGACACCACCCCGCCCCATGTCCTGACATCCCTCAGCCAGCGACTCATCGAAACCAGCCATGGTCGTTAGGGTGACAACACGCTCACCTTGAATAATGACGGCCATGGGTGTCGGCAACGTTTTCAGACCATCAAAGACACTGATATCGCGCCAAATGTAGCGCTGTTGATTGTTGGACATGGAGGCCTCCTCCGAGCAAGCTTAATGTATATACAATTAAGCTCACCATGGCATCTTTCGTCAAGCAACGGGGTAAGATAACAGGAATTAATCAGTGCTAAAGAAAAGCTTTATAAAATTAAATTAATACTTAAATATCAATTATCTATAAATAAAAACAAGGTGAAAAGGAGTCTGTGAACGATCATCTAATTAGACTAATGTCTACATTTAAAGGCTATACGGATGCGTCATGTGGGTTTAATTTATTGTATATACATAAAAGACAACATGGTGATATCAATGATGATCACACCACTAGAGGCTCGCCCATGAACGCTGTTTCACCACCCACCAAGAAGCGAACCAGCATTGCTACCATTTGCAAACTTTTCATACCTAGCGCCCTGGGCATTCTGATTTTCTTTGTTCCCATTGAGATAGCGGGACGGCGTACTATTCTGCTTGACCATATGGTCACAGGACTGCGCTCTTTACTGGGGGAGTACAGCGGTTTCTACGCATTAGCCATGATAGTGGCGGGCGCCGCCTATCCACTCATCAAAGGCTATTGGCGGCGCACGCTGACCGAAGACATCTTTACCGTACTCAAAATCATCGGCGTGGCTGTGGCACTCATGGCCTTAACGGGTTGGGGCCCAGCGTTTCTTCACGAACCGGACATGCTGCCCTTTTTGTTTGAAAAACTAGTCATCCCCGTAGGCTTAATCGTACCTATCGGTGCTATTTTCCTGGCTCTGCTGATCAGCTATGGGTTGCTGGAATTAATTGGCGTACTCGTTCAGCCCGTTATGCGCCCCCTATGGCGAACGCCTGGGCGCTCGGCAATTGATGCCGTTGCCTCTTTTGTAGGCAGCTACTCGATCGGGCTATTAATTACTAACCGTGTTTATCAAGCAGGCCAATACTCAGCCCGGGAAGCCGCCATCATTGCCACTGGTTTCTCCACCGTGTCGGCCACGTTCATGATCATTGTGGCCCGTACACTGGACCTCATGAGCATTTGGAATTTGTACTTCTGGATCACCTTAGTCATCACATTTATCGTCACAGCCATCACTGTTCGACTACCACCGCTAGCGAGCATGGATGACCACAAAAGTGATGGGGAACCTGAGGCACAACCGGGAAAACGTATTAGCACGGCTTGGCAAGCAGGCACGGAGGTTGCTGCCAACGCTCCCAGCCTTCACCGCAGCGTAGCCCTCAACTTTAAAGAGGGGCTGATAATGGCCATCAGCATTCTACCGTCGATCATTTCGGTCGGCTTAATCGGCCTGCTTATCGCCAAATACACGCCCTTATTTGAATGGTTGGGATGGCTGTTTTATCCCTTCGTTGCCATTTGGGGGCTAGAGGACGCGGCGGCGTTAGCCCAGGCATCTGCTTCCGGGCTTGCAGAAATGTTCCTACCCGCTCTACTGATGGCCGAAGCTGAATTCGTCGCGCGTTTCGCTGCAGGCGTGGTGTCAGTCTCGGCTGTGCTGTTCTTTTCAGCATCGATTCCGTGCATTCTCTCTACCAGCATTCCCCTTTCGGTGGGCCGCATGCTGGTCGTGTGGTTCCTTCGGGTAGCTTTAAGCTTGCTACTTGCGGTGCCCGCAGGCTATCTGGTTCAGTCCCTGATCAGTTAAATCCAAGCATACGCGCAAGCCACGAGGTCGACCTTTCGGCCTCGATGGCTTGAAATACTTGCCCACAAATTAAGTGGGCTTCTTTTGTAGAGAAGAGCGTAACTTGTAACGGTTTCCAGGGTGGATCAGGCGGGCATAGCTAATTAAGTGCTCTTGAGACCAAGTCCGGCGCACCATGCTCAAGCAGGGCGTCTGGGTGTCAATATGTAGCCATTTTGCCGTTTGCTCATCGACCAGTACCGCCTCAACGATATGTTCCATATCCGTGATGGGACAAGCGGCAACCAACACTTCATTCGGTGTATGGCGTGAAAAATCCGTGTCCAGATAATTGGGGACCCAGCGCGGATTGACGTAGCGGTTCTCAAGCTGAATCGGAGTGTCATTTTCATGGTGCACTAATAAAGTATGAAAGACTCGGCTACCCAGCCTTACACCTAAACGAAGCGCCACTTCATCATCGGCTTCAATCGCCTCTTGAAAGATCACTTCATTACTATATCGATGCCCCCGCGAAAGCACCTCTTCAGCAATGTTATAAACCTCGACTAGAGAGGACTCGACCTTACGATCCGTCACGAAGGTCCCGACACCGGGTTGGCGCACCAAGTACCCTTGCTGCACTAGGTCCCTTATGGCTTTGTTGGCCGTCATTCGGCTTACGCCAAAATCCTTCGCCAACTGCTCTTCCGCGGGGATCTGATGATTCAACTGCCAATCACCACACTGAATCCTATCCAACAGATGTTGACGTATCTGCTGATAGAGAGGAGGACGAGTCATGAAACTCCTTTTCGATTATGACAGGCTGTATATACAGATATATTACTAGCGTTGGTTACCAAAGCACACCATTACCCAATCAACACCATTTAGCAGTCATGCTTGTAGCGCACAAGCACCCTCTGGGTTGATGGCAGGTATAGTTGCGGGTAACACAAAGAGTTGACTAATGCTGATATCGCAATGGTGAGATGGGGTGTTGCTAAAGAGTAAGAAAGTTTGCGTGGCTGTTTGGCGTCCCTGGCAGGAGTCGAACCTGCGACCTGCCGCTTAGGAGGCGGCTGCTCTATCCTACTGAGCTACAGGGACTTAGGCGCGGCCTAAATCTGGCGGGGGCGTAGTATAACGTGTCCGCTTGG
>JAMCZP010000011.1 GCA_023485185.1 Gammaproteobacteria bacterium | reverse complement strand
TGATCGGCTCTTTAATGTCGGCTTTATGATGAGAAAGCGTCGATTTAATAGCGCGATAATTGGCAAGTGTCCACTCGCCTTGTAGCGCTAGAGTTTGATCATCACGCGCAATCCACTCGCTTGGCATCCCCACTCCTTGGCGCTAATAGTCTTAATGAGCGGTATTGATGAATAGTATCAATGCCTTTGTTTAGAGGACTATGATGCATTCAAACGAGCGTTAGTTAAAGTCTTCCTAGCTTGAAGGCTATCTACCCGCACGATATCTAGGCGCCAATTCCAGCTTTATCTGGTTAGCGACTTCTTGGAGCCGCGGGCCTAAATTGTTTACCAAGCGGTCATGATCCAAGCGCAGGCTGGAGCCACCACAATTTATCGCCATTACTTCTGCACCGCCTTCTAAGATCAATGGCATGGCGACTGCGCTAATATCGCGTTGCCAATCTTGTTCAGAAAGACAAAAGCCGTATTGAGCATAATCTTGCAAGCTCTGTTGAATGCCTGCTTCATAACGCGGCCATTCGTTGCCATAAACGTCGGCCAACTCATGAAGCACCTGTTGGCGACGCTCCTCGGATAAACCACATAGCCAGGCACGGCCAATCGCGGAGGTGGCAATGGGCAGCCGTGAACCGGCATCCAAACGAATAATCAGCGGGCCATGGCCATGACAGGTTTCCAGATAGACCATATCGCTGCGGTCGGCCCCGCCCAGGCTGACGTTGCAGTCGGTGGCATCGGCGAACTTTTGCAGATGGGGGCGGGCTATTTCACGAATGCCCATATTGGCGAGAAAACGATACCCCAGCGCCAATACGCCGGGGCCGAGGCGATACTTCTCTAAATGGGTGTTGTGCTGCAAATAGCCCAGTTGGGTAAGGGTATAAGTTAACCGTGAGACCGTTGGGCGGGGGATATTGGTACGCTTGGAGAGTTCGGCATTGCCTAAATACTCTTCACCAGCGCCAAAGGCACGCAGCAGCTCTAAACCGCGCGCCAGCGCGGTCACAAAATTACGATCTTTTCCTGGCAGCTGCGGGTCGTCAGCATCAGTGTCGGTGGGGTGCATTCATCGTCCCAACAATAGGTGGCTTATGGCGCCAAGTATCGCATATCTACTTTGGCGCGGCTGTGATGCCCATCAACGAAAAGGCGGCGGTTTAAAATAAACTCAGCCGTCCAGGCGCTCAATAATCGTGGCGATACCCTGACCAACACCAATACACATGGTGACCAACGCATAGCGGCCGCCGGTGGCTTCAAGCTGGCGCAACGCCGTCAGCGCCAGGCGTGCCCCTGAGGCTCCCAGCGGATGGCCGATGGCGATGGCACCACCATTGGCGTTCAGACGTGGATCATCGACAGAAAGCCCCAGCTGCTGCACACAGCCAAGTACCTGCACAGCAAAGGCTTCGTTAATTTCGATAACGTCCATTTGCTCAAGGGTTAGACCCGCACGTGCAAGTGCTTTTTGCGAAGCAGGAACCGGCCCCAACCCCATCACCCGTGGCGCAACGCCGGCAACGGCGCTGGCGACAATGCGTGCGCGGGGCGTTAAGCCCACACGCTCGCCGGCAGCCTTAGTGCCAACAATCAGTGCCGCGGCACCGTCATTTAAACCTGAGGCATTCCCAGCGGTAACGACACCGCCTTCAAACAGCGCGCCCAGTTGGGCCAGCTTGTCTTGTGTGCTTTGCGGGCGTGGGTGTTCATCTTTACCTACCAATAGTGGCGGCTGTTTGCGACCTTGGGGAACTTCAACGCCAAACATTTCACCGTCGTAAAAACCGGCGGCCAGCGCTTGGGCATAGCGGGCTTGGGAGCGGGCGGCAAAAGCATCGCTGGCATCACGGCCAATGTTAAGGTCGTGAGCTATATTGTCAGCGGTTTCAGGCATGCTGTGGCTGCCGTACTCTTTGGCAATCCTCGGGTTGGGAAAGCGTGAGCCGATCACGGTGTCAAACATTGGCTGATTGCGAGCAAAAGGGGAGTCCGCTTTGCCAAGCACGTAGGGCGCACGGGACATCGACTCAACACCGCCCGCTAGAAACAGCTCGCCTTCACCCAGTCGAGCTGCCCGGGCAGCATCCATCATTGCTGCTAAGCCGCTGCCGCACAGTCGGTTGACGGTTTGCCCGGCTACTTCAATGGGTAGACCAGCGAGCAGCGCACTATGGCGTGCCACGTTGCGTGAATCTTCGCCCGCCTGGTTAGTGCAGCCTGCTAACACCTCTTCATAACTTTCTGGCGCAAATGGGTTGCGGGCGACGAGTGCTTTAAGCGTTAAGCCCAGCAGTTCATCGGGACGAATAGCCGCTAAACTGCCGCCGTGGCGACCAAAAGGGGTGCGTAAACCGTCGTAAATATAAGCGTCTTGCATGGTGGTTTTCCTGTTGTTGTTAAGTTGCTGTTAAGCAGTCGTTAGCGATATTTGCAAGGCGGCTCGGCGGCGTAGCCATGGGCTAGGGCGGTAACGTGGGTCACCGGTGGCCTCTAGCAGGTTGGTCAGTATCGTCATAATGCGGGTGGCGCCGTAATGGTCGCCCATGCGCAGTGGGCCGAAAGGGTAGCCCAGGCCAAGCTCAACCGCCCGGTCAATAGTGGCAGGAGCGGCGACACCTTGCTGGGCAATGTCGGCACCGACGTTAACGATGCAGGCAATGATGCGCTGCAGAACGAAGCCGTTACTGTCTTGAAGCGTGCTCACCGGGGTGCCGTCATGATTCAGCAGGCTTTGTGCGGCTTGAATAAAGGCGTGCTGAGTTATCGGCGTGGTCATCAGACTGCGGCGCTTCTCAAGCCCAGCCAGCATATCCACCGCCACGCACTGCTTGGCGTCTAGCCCCTGGCGTAGTGCGCAGCTAGTAGTATCTTCTCCAAAAGGAGTAAGCAGGCAGAGTGCTTGTTCAGTAGGCTGTGGGGCGGTCTCTAAGGACCAACCCGCTTTGTTGACTATTTCAGCGAGCGCTGCGGCGGATTCGGCATCGTCTTGGCTGATCCACACCGGGCAAGGAGACACTCCAGCGATGGCAGGCTCATCCGGCATCTGTTGCTTGCCTTCTATATAGCGGTAAAAACCTTCGCCGGTTTTACGCCCTAATAAGCCTGCAGCAAGACGTTGCCGGGTCAGTGGTGAAGGGCGAAAGCGCGCCTCCTCGTAATACTGGTGATAAACCGACTCCATCACGGCATGGGAAACATCCAACCCGGTAAGATCAAGCAGGGTAAACGGCCCCATTCGGAACCCGCCTTGATCGACCATAATGCGATCAATGGTCGCCGGGTCAGCAACGCTTTCGCCTAAAATTCGCAGCGCTTCAGTGCCAAAGGCGCGCCCGGCATGGTTAACCAGAAAACCAGGAGTGTCGGTGGCCTGGGCGGTAAAGTGGCCCATCGCTTTGCCCAGAGCATTCACCCGCTGGGTAACTTCATTGGCGGTGCGTAGCCCAGGGATGACCTCAGCAATCTTCATCAGCGGAACGGGATTAAAGAAATGAAAGCCGATAACCCGCCCGGGATGCTGGCAGGTGGCGGCAATAGCGGTGACAGATAGCGAAGAAGTATTGGTCGCTAACACCGCCTGCTGGTTAACAATTGCTTCTAAATCGCTGAACAGGCCCTGCTTGGCCTCAAGCTTTTCGACAATAGCTTCCACGATGATATCGCAGGGGGCCAAAGTCGCGAGTTCACTTGCCTCTATCAACTGCTCACTATACTGCTGCGCCTGCTGTTGAGTGATGCGTTGCTTTTCAGCACTTCTCTCCCATAGGCTATTGATAAACGTTTTGGCTTCTTTTACAGCACCCTCTTTAACATCGAACAGCATGACCTTGAGGCCTGCTTGGGCGGCCAGTTGAGCGATGCCACGGCCCATGGCACCCGTGCCGACAATCCCAAGTGTGGTGAAAGGCAAAGGTGTTGATTCATTAGACATGCGCTAAATCCTCTCTGCAAATGGGTTCTTTTGTACGTTTGATTCTGCATTGCAAAATAGTGTTTCAATTATTGACTGCCATCCTAGGCTATGCAAAAGTGCCTGACAAGAAATGCAGACGCTAATTAACAACACTCTCTAACGATAAAAAATACGTTGCCCCAGGAGCCGTCATGATTCGCGATCCCGAATTAATTAACCAGCTTGTCGATACTATTGCTCGTTTTGTCCGTGAGCGCTTAATTCCTAATGAGGCGCGCTTGGCAGAAGAAGATGCAGTGCCACCGGAAATTCTCGCGGAAATGAAAGAGATGGGGCTGTTCGGGCTATCGATCCCGGAAGAGTACGGCGGCCTTGGGTTAACCATGGAAGAAGAAGCGCTGGTGGCAATGGAAATCGGCAAAACGTCGCCCGCCTTTCGGTCGGTGTTTGGTACTAACAATGGCATTGGTGCCCAGGGCATTTTGATTGATGGCACCGACGAGCAGAAAGCCAAGTATGTGCCGCGTTTGGCCACTGGTGAGATTCTTAGCTCGTTCTGCCTGACCGAACCGGATTCAGGCTCCGACGCTGCCAGCCTGCGGACGACCGCCGTGCGCGATGGCGACCACTATATTTTGAACGGAACCAAACGCTATATCACCAACGGGCCCGAGGCTGATCTGTACACCGTAATGGCCCGCACTGATCCTAGCAATAAAGGCGCTGGCGGCATCTCAGCCTTTATTGTGGAAGGCGATACTCCAGGGTTAATCCGTGGCCCTGCGGATAACAAGATGGGCCAGAAGGGCGCTCACACCTGCGATATTATTTTCGATAACTGCCGAGTGCCCGCCGAAAACATCATTGGCGGAAAAGAGGGCCAAGGCTTTAAAACCGCTATGAAGGTACTCGATCGCGGGCGGCTGCATATCTCAGCGGTGTGCGTCGGCGTGGCCGAGCGCTTGGTCGAAGAGTCATTGCGCTACACCATGGAGCGTAAGCAGTTTGGTGCCGCGCTTGCCGAGCACCAGTTGATTCAAGCGATGCTTGCAGATAGTAAAACCGAAGCTTATGCAGGCAAAACTATGGTAATGGATGCCGCACGACGCAAAGATGATGGTGAAAACGTCTCAACGCTGGCTTCTTGCTGCAAACTGTTCTGCGCTGAAATGGTTGGCCGTGTGGCTGACCGTGCAGTACAGGTGCATGGTGGCGCGGGTTATATGTCTGAGTACGCGGTTGAACGTTTTTATCGTGATGTGCGGCTATTTCGTATTTACGAAGGCACGACGCAAATTCAGCAGATCGTCATCGCGCGGAATATGGTGCGGGAGGCGTCCTAATGGCTTTGTCGGTTCCCTACCAAGCACCGGACGAAAATATTTTTGGTCGCCTTGCCAGCGAACTGGTGGCTGAACTTCCTGATCGGCTCAGCACCCGCGTGCTTGAGAACGCCAAACGCCTGGCTGAACAGCCCGCCATTGTGGATGGCAACGTTCGCTGGAGCTATGCAGAGCTTGGCCGGGAAATAGACGCTGCCTGTGAGTGGTTAAGCGCAATGGGCATACGCCCTGGCGATCGCATTATGACGGTGAGTGAAAACTGTCGTGCCCTGGTTGTGCTTCTGCTTGCTGCCAGTGAAATGGATGTATGGGTGGCGATTGTTAATTCTCGCCTTTCCGCACAGGAAGTTGACCTGATTCAGGGCAATTGCCTGCCCAGGCGCGTGTTCTATACCTGCGATGCCTCGCCAGAGGCATGCCAGCACGCCGAGCGTAATGCCGCTGACCGCTACCAGCATCCTCAGTTGGGCGGGCTGGCGATTTCACCACTGTTTGAGAGTGAACCCGAGCCAGTATGCGCAAGCGGTGCCGAACAGGTCGCGGCGATGATCTACACCTCTGGCACTACCGGCACGCCGAAAGGGGTAATGCTGACCCACCGTGGGATTCTTTATATCGCGTCGATTTCAGGTGGCATGCGCCACTTGAGTGAAGGGCAGCGGGTGTATGGCGTACTGCCAATGTCCCACGTGTTTGGCCTTTCATCTGTCTGTATGGGATCGCTGTATAACGGTGCCTGCCTATATACCGTGCCGCGTTTTGATGCCGCCCAACTGCTGGCAACGCTCATGCAAGAGCGAATTACCGTCCTCCAGGGTGTGCCCGCGATGTATGCCCGGGCGTTGGAATTTTTAAAGCGCGAACAGCTGCCGTTAGAAGCGCCTGAGCTGATTTACATTTCAGCAGGTGGTTCACCGCTAGATAGCGATACCAAGGTTCGAGTGGAAGCGGTCTTTGGGCTGACGCTGCATAACGGCTACGGCTTAACCGAAGCTAGCCCTACCATCAGCCAAACGCGTATCGAGGACCGCCACGCCAGCAATACCGTGGGTCGCGTGTTACCTCTGCTGGAGTATCGCCTGGAGCCCCTTAGTGACAGCGGCACTTCCGAGCAGCCTGGTGACGAAGTGGGTGAGCTATGGGTGCGGGGGCCTAATATTATGAAAGGCTACTTCCGTCAGCCGGAAGCTACCCGCGCCACCCTAACTGAAGACGGCTGGCTTAATACTGGTGATATCGCCAAACTCGATCACGATGATCAGCTTTATATCGTCGGACGCAGCAAAGAGCTAATTATCCGCTCAGGATTCAATATCTATCCGCCGGATGTGGAAGCGGTGATTAATGAACATCCTGCCGTTACGCTAACCGCCGTGGTGGGTCGTCAAATCGCTGGGAATGAAGAAGTGGTGGCGTTTGTGCAGTGCGAGCCTGGCGTTGAGGTTGATATGGCGGAGCTTAAGGCGTTTATCGCCGAGCGGCTTGCGCCCTATAAACGGCCCACCCAAATCGTATTAATGGACACGTTACCATCCACCGCCAGCGGTAAAATACTAAAAGGGCGGCTGCGGGATTTGGCGCAGCAGGAGAGCGCTTCATGAGTCAATCGGAGACGTCTCAACAAGCGCTTATGGGCTATCACGAGCTGCTGGGTATGCACGTGGTTGAGTGGCAGCAAGACCGCGCCGTGGTTGAACTCATCATTGAGCCAAAGCACCTTAACCGCAGTGGCAATGTTCACGGCGGCGTATTGGCGTCGATGTTGGATAGCGCCTTGAGCTTGGCGGGCTTGCACTGTGATGTGCCCGGCAATATTCGCCGGGGGATGACGCTCTCATTAACCACTACCTTTGTGGGGCCTGCCCGGCAAGGCGTGCTGCGGGCAACGGGTAAACTGCGCGGGGGCGGGCAGAAAACCTATATGACCAGCGGCGAGATTGTCGATGAAAAGGGCAACTTGGTCGCGATGGGTGAGGGATCATTTCGCCGTCGCAGTGGTAGTGAGTCGGCTGAGGGATTTCCGGAAAACAAACCCAGGGAGTCCGCTGAGTGAACCCAGCCCGCCTGCGGGTCTCTTTGTTACTACTGGTCACCCTGGCAACGCTGTTTCATCTGGTGGTTGGTAGTCTGTTTTGGCAGGCGGTCGGCATTACGGCGCTGCTGCTCTATTTATCAACGCTGGCGGGCCAGCTAACGCGGATGGCTAAAGGGTTATTGCTAGTAGCCGCTTTACTGTCGCTGCTAGCGCTTTGGCGTTCGCCTAACCCTGGCCAGTTGCTGTTTGACGCCAGCGGCCGTTTTGCGTTTTTTGCCACCTTTGTGGTCGCGCTAAGTATGCTGCGCTTACCTGCCTATCGCTCACGTTTAGTGCGCCGCTGCGGCAAAAGCATGCTGCTTCAACCCCCCAGCCGTCGTTATCCAATTTTATCGTTAGGCTCGGCGCTGTTTGGCATCATTCTCAATATTGGCGTGCTAAACCTGTTTGCCGCCATGATTGAAAAGAGCAATACGTTAGGTGCCGCTCAAGGGCGCGTTTGGGTGCGAGAGGCTCGCCAGCGACGCATGATGCTGGCGCTGCTGCGCGGGTTTTCTCTGGCACCGCTGATTTCCCCCATGGGCATTGGGGTGGCAGTGGTGCTTTCGAGCCTTCCTCAGGTCACCTGGCTACAGCTTGCGCCGTATATTTTGGGTGCAGCAGCACTTATTTTTCTAGCAGGTTGGGCCATTGATTTTCTCACCGGGCCACATCCCCCTACCAATAAATCCCAGCCAATGACACCCTCATTACGTCCTTTGGCCCAGTTTAGCGTTCTGTTAATGGGAATTGTGGCGCTGGTGTTTAGCATTGCTTGGCTATTGGAACTGCGCTTACCTATTGCCGCGCTGTTCGGTGCACCCACTGGGGCGTTGGTTTGGTTGGCCTGGCAACGGCGCAGGCTTGGCTATGCGGGTTTACCCGCAGCGGTTAGCACGGTACATCGTCAGTTGCCGTGGCTGCTGTCGCCCAGTGCCAATGAGATTGTAGTGTTAGGAGCGGCGGGCTATTTGGGGCACTTATGCGTTGGTCTGGTAGACACCCAGCAGTTGGCGCCGCTACTCACCGTGTTAAACCAATGGGGCGCCTTTAATGCCGTGCTGGCCATGCTGATGGTGGTGGGTCTGGCCCAAGTAGGCGTTAATCCTATTGTGACGGTAACCCTGCTAGTCGGCCTACTGCCGCAGTTAGCCATTGAGGGGCTAACGCCACCCCTCATTGGCTCGTCGCTTATGGTCGGTTGGGCGCTGGCGCTGATGTCATCACCGATGACGGCATCAATGCTGATTTTGTCCCGTTTTACCGGCGTATCCGCCACGCGCATTGGCTACCGCTGGAACGGTCGGTTCTTGTTAGCTTCGATTCCGCTACTGGCAGCGTGGTTTGTTTGGTCGCCTTTTTAAGACCTCGCGAGATAGAGTAAGCGCTTGACCTTTAGCGGGCATTTTTCTATTGTGTTTCTTATAAAGTGAAATAATATTTTGCTATGCGAAACAAAATAGCGATTTATCCAATAGAATAGAGAGTTGGCTAGTTACGCAATTGGAGCACGCCTTATGAAAATCCTCGTCGCGGTGAAACGCGTCATCGACTACAACGTCAAAATCCGTGTTAAAGCGGACCACTCTGACGTCGATCTGACCAACGTCAAAATGGCCATGAACCCCTTCTGCGAAATTGCCGTGGAAGAAGCGGTGCGCCTGAAAGAGAAAGGCGTGGCCACCGAAGTGGTCGCCGTTTCAATTGGCCCCAAAGCCGCCCAAGAGCAGCTGCGCACCGCGCTGGCGCTGGGCGCCGACCGCGCCCTTCATATCGAAACCGACGAACGTGCCGAATCCCTCGCTGTCGCCAAACTGTTGGCCAAAGTGGTTGAGGAAGAGCAGCCCGGTCTGGTCATTCTCGGCAAGCAGGCCATTGACACCGACAACAACCAGACTGGCCAAATGCTCGCTGCCTTGACGGGGCTTCCGCAAGGCACCTTCGCTTCGGAAGTGGCGGTGGACGGCGACAAAGTGAATGTCACCCGGGAAATCGACGGCGGCCTACAAACCATCGCCCTGACGCTGCCCGCGATTGTGACCACCGATTTGCGTTTGAATGAGCCGCGCTACGCCAAGCTCCCCGATATCATGAAGGCCAAGAAAAAGCCGCTAGATGTGAAGAGCCCCGCCGATTATGGCATCGACGTCGCTTCCAAGGTCAGCCTGCTCAAAGTGGAATCCCCAGCCGAGCGCAAGGGCGGCATTAAAGTCGCCTCGGTAGACGAGCTGATCGATAAACTCAAAAACGAAGCCAAAGTTCTTTAAGACAAGTACTTTGCTACAAGCGCTTTGAAAGGAGCTGATTCCATGAGCATTCTGGTACTTGCCGATTTACACGAAGGCCAACTGG
The DNA here is from genome assembly GCA_023485185.1 of Gammaproteobacteria bacterium. The sequence continues at coordinate 654 of JAMCZP010000011.1, read as the reverse complement.
CCGGTGCAACGGCCCATGTCGTGGCGGCCGCGAAAGCCATTGGCGGCGATATTGACGTTCTCGTTGCCGGTGAAGGTGTTCAAGCCGCGGCCGACGCCGCCGCCAAACTCGACGGCGTGAGCAAAGTGCGCGTCGCAGATAACGCTGTCTACGCCCACCAGCTCGCCGAGCCGATGGGTGCACTGCTGGTCGAGCTGGCAGGTGATTACACCCATGTACTCGCCAGCGCCTCCACTACCGGCAAAAACGTGCTACCGCGCTTGGCCGCACTTAAAGACGTCAGCCAGCTGTCGGATGTGCTGGGTGTCGAGAGTGCCGATACCTTCCTGCGCCCGATTTACGCCGGTAACGCCATCGCCACCGTCAAAAGCGACGATGTGCTGAAAGTGATCACCGTGCGTATCACCGGCTTCGACGCCGTCGGTGAAAACGGCAGCGCCACGATTGAAGCGGTTGATTTTGTTGCCGAAAACAGCCAGTCCAGCTTTGTTAAAGAAGAGTTGGCGAAATCGGACCGTCCCGAACTGAACGGCGCCAAGGTGGTGATCTCCGGTGGTCGTGGCATGGGCAACGGTGAAAACTTTAAGCTACTCGACGGCATTGCCGACAAGTTGGGCGCGGCGATTGGTGCTTCCCGCGCTGCAGTAGACGCAG
>JAMCZP010000279.1 GCA_023485185.1 Gammaproteobacteria bacterium | reverse complement strand
GTTCAACTGAGGCCCCGCTGATCCACTCAGAAAATGTTTCAGGCGTTAGTTCGACCACTGCATCCACATCGGCTTCATTAATGCTATCGCCGCGCAGTAGGTCAAGGCCTGCGTGATGATAGTGAATAACTAGCTCAAGATTGGGCTGCTCTAAGCGCACCAGAAGGCGGCTGCCTGCCAGCGCCGCCAGCCGAGTAGGGGCTGCCGGGTCGCGAGCGAGCAGGGCATTGAGCGTGCGTTCACAACCGGCCAATAGCAAGGTCGGGGTTACCAGCATGCGGACCTCTTGGTCGGTAGCGTCATACTGCGCTTTAGACTCATAGTTTAATGCCGCGGTGCAGTGCAACGATGCCGCCTGTGAGGTTGGTGTATTCAACCCGTTCTAGGCCTGCGGCTTCCATCATGGCTTTGAGCGTTTCCTGGTCCGGGTGCATACGAATAGACTCTGCTAAGTAGCGGTAGCTTTCGCCATCACCAGCCACCCATTCACCCATCTTGGGCAGTAAGCGGAAGGAGTACTCATCGTAAGCTTTGGAGAGTAATGGGTTGTTGGGCTTGGAGAACTCCAGCACCAGCAGGCGTCCACCTGGCTTGAGCACACGGGTCATGGAGCGCAGAGCGGCGTCTTTATCGGTGACATTGCGCAGACCAAAGGCAATGGTGATGCAATCGAAGCAGTTATCAGGAAAAGGCAGGTTTTCGGCATTAGCCTGAACGTACTCAACGTTGCTGCCTACGCCGTTATCCATCAGTTTGTCGCGGCCAACCTTAAGCATCGAGGCGTTGATGTCGGCTAGAACCACTTTGCCCCGTGGACCCACTAAACGGGAAAATTTAAGCGTTAAATCGCCCGTGCCGCCGGCAATATCCAATACATGGTGACCAGGGCGCACGCCTGCACGCTCAATAGTCATGCGTTTCCATACCCGATGAATACCCATCGACATCAGATCGTTCATAACATCGTAGCGGGCGGCAACCGAGTGAAATACATCGGCTACGCGAGAGGCTTTCTCGTCGACCGGTACTTCCTGAAAACCAAAGTGGGTCGTGCGTTTTTCTGTGGGGCTCATGGGGTCGTAGCTCCCGAGTTCGAGGCGGTGGCAAAACGACCTTGGTCTTTTGACTTAGGGGTCGTCGCGTTTAAAAGGTTGGCGACATTGTAGCCTTGTCCACCCAGCTTTGTCTGCTCAACCCGGTTTGCTTGGCTACCTGAGTCGTTAGGTCACAGTTGCTTGAACTGAATGCCTGCAGGCTCTCGTGAAGCACCGGCATCTTGCAGGCGTTGCAAATAGTTTTGCCAGTAGGCCTCTTGATGCGTGGCAAGATCGTAAAGGTAGTTCCAGCTAAACAGTCCGCTGTCGTGACCATCATCAAAGTGCAGCTTTAGCGCGTAGTTGCCCGCTTGGGTAATGTTTTGCAAGCCGACCTCTTTTTTACCCACCTGAAGTACCGCGGTATCGCCACCGTGGCCACGCACTTCAGCAGAAGGCGAGTAGACGCGTAGAAACTCGACCGGTAGCCGATAATTTTCACCGGTGGCGTAGCCGAGCTCCAGCTCGCGGGCCTGTTTATGGTAGTGCACCCGAGTAGGGGTAGGGGCGTTCATTAGAGGGCCTCATTACTCATGCTGTTATCAAAGCAGCTTGGTTAGCGCTTTACGCTTCAGCAAATGCGCGAAGGCAAGCGCCACACTAGGCGTGGCGCTTGCCTGGAAATGCTGATAGCGCTAGCTCAGCTTATAAAATATAGCGCGACAGGTCTTCGTCAACGGCGAGTTCGCCAAGCTGAGCATTCACGTAGTCGCCGTCAATGATCAACGGGCTTTCCATATCACCGCCCTTGAAGGAAGCCTCTTCCAATAGCCGCTCCATCACTGTGTGCAGGCGGCGAGCGCCAATGTTCTCGGTGCCTTCATTAACCTGCCAGGAAATTTGGGCGATACGCTCGATACCGTCCGGGGTAAACTCAACGTCCAACCCTTCGGTGGCCAGTAGCGCTTGATACTGCTTGGTCAAGGAGGCGGAGGGTTCGGTAAGAATGCGCTTGAAATCGTTAGGGGTGAGCGCATCAAGCTCAACGCGAATCGGCAGACGGCCCTGAAGCTCAGGAATCAAATCTGATGGGCGCGACAGGTGGAACGCACCAGAGGCGATAAATAGGATGTGATCAGTTTTAACCATGCCGTACTTGGTTGACACGGTGGAGCCTTCAATCAGCGGCAGCAGGTCGCGCTGAACGCCCTCGCGAGAGACTTCTCCACCGCTGGATTGGCCACTACCTTTGGCCACTTTATCGATTTCATCCAGAAACACGATGCCGTGCTGTTCGACAGCATACACAGCGCGGGCTTTGATCTCTTCTTCATTGACCAGCTTGCCAGCTTCTTCATCACGCAGCAGCACCAACGCTTCTTTGACCGTGACGCGGCGATTTTCACGCTTTTGGTGCCCCATGTTGGAGAACATGCTCTGCAACTGGCTGGTCATCTCTTCCATACCCGGCGGGGTCATGATGTCGATGCCGTGACCTTGCGAGGATATTTCGATATCGATCTCTTTGTCGTCCAACTGGCCTTCGCGCAGTTTTTTACGGAAGGTTTGGCGGGTGCCGCTATCTTCACGCTGCCTGTCTTCCTGACCACGTGGTGGCGGAAGCAGAGCGTCCAGTACCCGGTCTTCGGCGGCATCAGCAGCGCGATGACTGACTTCTTCTTTGGCCTGTTCGCGTACCATTTTGATCGCGGCTTCCATTAAGTCGCGAATAATCGATTCGACATCACGACCGACATAGCCGACTTCGGTAAATTTGGTCGCTTCAACCTTAATAAACGGCGCTTTGGCAAGCTTAGCCAGACGCCGGGCAATTTCGGTTTTACCTACGCCAGTGGGGCCAATCATCAAAATGTTTTTAGGCGTGACTTCTGGGCGCAGGTCGTCGTCAAGCTGCATACGGCGCCAGCGGTTACGTAGCGCGATAGCAACGGCGCGCTTAGCGTCCTGTTGACCAATAATATGCTGATCGAGAGCGTGAACAATTTCGCGGGGTGTCATCTGGGTCATAAAAATAGCCTCAACGGTCGTTGATCATCAGCTCTTCGAGCGTTACGTGATGGTTGGTGAACACGCAGATGTCACCAGCAATGGCCAACGACTTCTCGGTGATTTCACGCGCCGAAAGCTCAGTGTTTTCCAGCAGTGCGCGAGCTGAAGCCTGGGCGAAGTTGCCGCCAGAGCCAATCGCAATGATGCCGCGTTCAGGCTCAACCACATCGCCGTTACCGGTGATAATCAGCGAGGCGCTGTGGTCTGCAACGGCTAACAGCGCTTCTAAGCGCCGTAGGGCACGGTCAGTACGCCAATCTTTAGCAAGCTCGACAGCGGCCTTGGTTAAATGGCCCTGATATTTTTCCAACTGTGCTTCAAAGCGTTCAAATAGCGTGAACGCATCGGCGGTACCACCGGCAAACCCGGCCAGTACCTTGCCACGGTAGAGGCGGCGTACTTTACTGGCGTTACCTTTCATCACGGTATTGCCAAGCGATACTTGGCCGTCGCCAGCGAGGGCGACCTGGTTACCGCGGCGTACGGAGACAATGGTGGTCATGGAGATAACTCCTTATGGGGAGGCGTACTCCCTATGACTTGTAAGTCGCTCAACAAGCGACCGTTGTGTAAGCATTCACAACAAAATGCGGGCGGCTGATAAAAAATCAACCGCCCGCAGATCAGCAAGGAGTGGTTTTATCAGTTTTGCAGTTGAATCAGTAGTGGCTCAATACCTTGAGTGCTCATTAAATCCTGCGCTCGATTAAGCTCCCGGGTGTCCTCGTAAGGGCCGACCTGAACACGATGCCAGGTATTGCCGTCAGCCTGCACTTCGCTGATTTGGGCCAACAGGCTTAAGTTGCGCAGCCGCCCACGCAACTGTTCAGCATCGCTTAACTCACGAAATGAAGCCGCTTGAAGGACATAGCGGCTAGGCGTGCTACTGTTTGCCGCACTCACCTGGGCAGTGGACACCTGCTCTTCAGGGCGCGTATTGGCCGCAATGACTTGGGCAATGGGGTCGTCGCCTGGATCACTACCCGTTACCTGCTCAGCGACCTCAGGACGAACAACGCTTGAAGGCAGTGTAACGCCGGGGGCAATGACCTCGGTCTCAGGCAGCAGCGTATAAAACTCAAAGGTGGGCATTGAGGGTTGAGCGGCGCCTTCGGTTTCACGGGCGGCCTCACGCTCCTCACTGCTAGAGGGCTTGGGTAGCACGGTTGCCTGGGGCGGCTCGCTCTGCTCCTGCCACGGTGCGGTACCGTGCTGGTGCTGAGCGAGAAAGAAGCCCGCTGCCATGCCAGCCAGGCCCCAGATCCAACCCGGAATGCGAAAGCCGCTGCCTGAGCTACGAGCAGATTTGCGCTGCGAGGTCGCTCCTCGGCGGGCGGGCTTTTTACGCGGTGGGCTAGCCATGAATTACATCTCCTCTGGGGCGCTAACCCCCATTAAATCCAGCCCGTTGCGCAGTACTTGACGGGTAGCAAGCCCCAGCGCTAAGCGGGTATTGCGCAGGGTGTCGTCCTCCACCATCACTTTAACGGCGTTATAGCAGGTGTGGAAATCGCCGGATAGATCAAGTAAATATTGAGCGACTTGCTGCGGCTCACGGTTCTTGGCGGCGGTTTCGACCACTTCGGGGAACCTTGCCAAACGATTTAATACGGCTTTCTCCTGATCGCTATCCAGCAAGGCAAGATTGGCCATTGCTAATGCGTGATCGAACGGCTGATCAGCATCTTGCGCTTTGCGCAGCATGCTGCATACCCGTGCGTGAGCATACTGAATGTAATAGACCGGGTTGTCGTTCGACTGCGAGCGGGCCAGATCGATATCAAAAGTGAGCTGGGAGTCAGCACGGCGAGCGGCAAGGAAGAAGCGCGTTGCATCGCGGCCTACTTCATCAATCAAGTCACGCACCGTGACGTAACTGCCAGCGCGCTTGGAGAGTTTTACCTCGACGCCTGAGCGAGTCACCATCACCATCTGATGGAGCACGTAGTCGGGCCAGCCTTTGGGAATGCCAACTTCCAGTGCCTGTAAACCAGCGCGTACGCGGGTTACCGTGGAGTGGTGGTCGGCCCCCTGCTCGTTAATCACGGTTTTAAAGCCACGCTGCCACTTGTCCAGGTGGTAAGCAACATCCGGCAGGAAGTAGGTGTAGCCACCATCACGTTTGCGCATCACGCGGTCTTTGTCATCACCAAAGTCAGTGGTACGCAGCCACATGGCGCCATCGTCTTCATAGGTGTGGCCTGCGGCCACCAGTTTTTCGACCGTGGCGTCTACTTTGCCATCCTCGTAGAGCGATGACTCTAGGAAGTAAACATCAAACTCAACGCCGAAGGCCTTCAAGTCCAGATCCTGCTCCCGGCGCAGCCACGCCACGGCAAACTCTTGAATGGCTTCTAAATCGTCTGGATCGGCTTTAGCGGTGACTTCCCGGTCATCGGCCGTTACCGTTTTGCCTGCCAGGTAGTCGTTAGCGACATCGCTAATGTATTCGCCGCGATAGCCATCTTCTGGCCAACTGGCATCGTCAGGCCCTAAGCCTTTAACGCGCGCCTGTACAGAGCGCGCTAGATTGGCGATCTGTGCGCCTGCGTCGTTGTAGTAGAACTCGCGGGTAACGTCGTAGCCGGTGGCTTCAAGCAGGCGACAGAGGCAGTCGCCAATCGCTGCACCGCGGCCATGGCCCACATGCAACGGACCAGTGGGGTTGGCGGACACAAACTCCACCTGCACCTTGGCGCCTTTACCGATCAGGCTGCGGCCAAAGGTATCGCCACAGTCGAGCACCTGGGCAACGATTTGGGCGGCCGCATCGGTCGCCGCGAAAAAGTTGATAAAACCGGGGCCAGCAATCTCGGTTTTTTGGATAGCATCGCTTTCTGGAAGCGCTGCAACGAGTGTATTGGCTAACTCGCGGGGATTTTTGCCGGCGGGTTTGGCCAACATGAGCGCCAAATTGGTGGCGTAGTCGCCGTGGGCTTTGTCTTTGGTCGGGTCCACTTTGATGTTGAGCTGTAGGTCGTTCGGCAGCACGCCTTGGTGCTTGAGCGCGGTAACCGCGCCTTCGAGCAGTGAAACTATCGTGTCTTTCATTTAGGTATCCGGGTGTCGTCGGTGGCGGCGTGTGCTAACGCGCAACTATAAGGATGCGTCTATAAGGCGGCTATTATCAGCAATTGAGCCGCAGTTTCAAAGCCGTGTCTTAGTGAAGGCGTTACCTGCAGGCTGACTAAGCCAGGGTTTGGGGGTCGATATCAATCGACCAGCGTACCTTGCGTGCCTCGGGATTGGCTTCCAGCCACTGCACCATCCAGCTAACGGCGGGGTGTAATTGGCTGCGTTTGTTTGCTGCCAGCATAACGTGTAAATGGTAACGATTCTGGCGTCTTTCCATGGGGGCGGGCACCGGGCCAAGGCAGCGGGTCGCCACGCCTGACTCTTTTAACCATTGGCGTAAGGCATGGGCGGCCTGTTGCGCCATCGCTAAGGCAGCCTGCTCTTTAGGGCTTTCGATACGCAGCAGTGCCATAAAGCAGAAGGGTGGCAATTGGGCGATGCGACGCTCTTCAAGCATATTGCGCGCCAGCGCCCCGTAGCCGTGTTCTGCCAACTGGCCTAAGTGCGGGTCATCGGGGTGCAGGGTTTGGACCAGCACACGGCCAGGATGGGCGGCGCGACCGGCACGGCCTGCTACCTGCTCAAGCAATTGAGCGCTGTGTTCCAGGGCGCGGAAATCCGCGGCGTAAAGCCCGCCATCGGCATTGACGACCACCACCAGTGTTACGTGGGGCAGGTGGTGGCCCTTGGCAAGCATTTGAGTGCCGACTAGCACGCAGGGCTCCCCTCGCTGTATCTCTTTTAACACTTGCTCAAAGCTATCCTTCCGCCGAGTGCTGTCGCGGTCAATGCGGTAAACGGTGGTTTTTGGAAACAGCGTTTGAAGTGTCTCTTCCGTACGTTCCGTACCGCTCCCTAGGGCGCGTAAATCTCCGCTACCACACTCTGGGCAGGCATCGGGAAGGGCGCGGCGACTATCGCAGTGGTGGCAGGCGAGCATCGCAGGGTGGCGGTGCAAGGTCATGCGCGCATCGCACTGGCCACAATCCGCCATCCAGCCGCAGGCGTGGCAGGCGAGCGTCGGTGCAAAGCCTCGGCGGTTGATAAAAATCAGTACCTGTTTGCCAGCTCTCAAGGTGCTTTTAATCGCCTTGATCGCACCGGGTAGCAGGCCGCCCTGGCGGTGCTGGTGACGTAAATCAATCAGTTCCAGTTTGGCCGGCGGGTGGCGGCTAGGGCGCTGGGTCAGGCGAAGATGGCGATAAGCACCGCTAAGCGCTTGATGAAGACTCTCTAAAGAAGGCGTCGCACTACCCATCAGCAGCGGAATTTTATGATAGTGGGCGCGAGCCACGGCCAAGTCACGGGCGTGGTAGCGCAAGCCGTCGTGCTGTTTATAGGAGCCGTCGTGCTCCTCATCGACAATAATCGCACCGGGGTTGGCCAGCGGTGTGAAAATCGCCGAACGGGTGCCGATAACAATCAATGCACGACCACTGGCAGCGGCTTCCCATACGTCTAGCCGCTCGGGGTCGGTAAGGCCCGAATGCAGCGCCACCACGGGAACGCGAAAGCGACTGCGAAAGCGCGCAAGGGTTTGTGGGGTTAAACCAATTTCCGGCACCAGTACCAACGACTGCTTGCCTTTTGCCACCACGGCTTCAATAAGCTGTAGGTAGACCTCCGTTTTGCCGCTGCCGGTGATGCCCTCAAGCAAGCAGGGATGGTAGCCGTCGAGCTTTTCATGCAGCCCTGCCAGCGCCGTGGCCTGTTCGCGATTAAGGGACAGGGCTGGCGTTGCAAGTAGGCTGCCGCTTGGCGGGCTGGGGGCGGTGAGAATATGTTCCTGGCTGGATGCCAAGCCTTTCTTTTCTAGTGCTAATAACTGGTCACGGGTAAAGCCATGGGCGCTAACCGCGCGGCTGGGCAAACCGCGGGGGTGTTGGCGTAGCAGTGCATAGAGTTCTGCTTGCCTGGGGGCTCTACTGAGCGTTGCGTCGGCATCTTCTCCATGGGCTAACCATAACGTTTGTGTGCGGCCCGCCATGGGATGGCCCTGGCGTAGCCTGGCAGGCATCGCATGGTGTAGCGTGTCTCCCAGACTGTGCTGGTAGTAACGGGCAGCAAAGCGGCAAAGCCAAAGCCAGTCTTGCGGCAGGGGCGTGTCATCGAGGGTCTCGCTAATCGTCCGCAGTTGGTTAGGTGCAAGCTCACTGTGATTGGCCAACTCAACGATGACCCCGACAACTTCACGGCGGCCAAAGGGCACTCGAACGCGCACCCCCGGCTGCCACCCTCCGGCGGGAGTGGTTTTGCACGGCAAGTAGTCAAACAGGCGGCGTAGCGGTGATGGCAGCGCCACTTTGAGCACTTTTGTGGACACTTGTGTCGGTGGCCGCGAAGAAACAGAATCAGGCAATTGGCCTCCGGCGTTAGTTTTGCTAGAATATGCGACCGCTCAATCTTAACCCAGGCTACGCCAGGGCTGTATTTTTAAAGGACTGCCTTTAAGAACCGCCTTAAAGAACTATCGTAACGAAAGAGTGCCTAACCGGTTAGTCGTTTTTTTCCAAACCCGTATGCGGTGCCTGGCACGAGATCAGGTGGCGGCATATAGCTTCGTGAGGCTCGAGATGAAACAAGGTATCCACCCGAATTACAACACGGTCACCGCTACTTGTTCTTGTGGTGCAAATTTCCAGGTCGGTTCTACCTCTGGTCAGGACTTCTCTCTGGACGTGTGCTCCAACTGCCACCCGTTTTACACTGGTAAGCAGAAGCAAGCGACTACTGGTGGCCGTGTAGAGCGCTTCAACAAGCGTTTCGGCGCTGCTGTTAAGCGCGGTTAAGACCTATAGGCTTATCCCAATTGATAGGCCTAGATCGCAAGTGCACGGTGTACTCGCGCAAAACCCACGCCTCGGCGTGGGTTTTTTGTTTTCTACCATTGTTTATATCATGCTTTTTTGTGGAAAATCCTTCCATAAATGCTGCGATACAGCAATAAGTAAAGCATTATGGGTGAAGGCTTTTTGCATAAGATTCAGCAAATATCTACTAAAAGTGACGAATGTGAAGCTAAAATTCGGTTAAACGATCGTTTTGTTGTGAGTTGACGACGCGCTTGAGGCGCATAGGTTTTTTCTATATTCTGAAATGACTTATCTACTTTATGTTAACTGGACTCTGACCATGACGGATGCAAATAAGCAGGCTGCTTTGGATTATCACGCGAAACCCATTCCTGGAAAACTATCGGTGGAGTTGACTAAACCCACCGCGACCGCTCGGGATTTGGCACTGGCGTATAGCCCAGGCGTGGCTGAGCCAGTGCTTGAAATCGCCAGGGATGCGGAAAATGCTTACCGCTATACCGGCAAAGGAAACTTGGTAGCAGTTATTACTGATGGCAGCGCTATTCTTGGTCTGGGTAACCTTGGTCCATTAGCGAGTAAGCCAGTCATGGAAGGTAAAGGCGTACTGTTTAAGTGCTTTGCCGGTATCAATTCGGTGGATATCGAAGTTGATGCGGAAAGCCCGCAGGCGTTTATCGATACCGTTGCTCGTATTGCAGATACCTGGGGTGGCATCAACCTGGAAGATATTAAGGCGCCTGAGTGCTTTGAAATCGAGAAAGCATTGATTGAGCGCTGCAGTATCCCAGTCTTCCACGATGATCAACACGGCACCGCGATTGTAACGGCGGCGGGCATGCTGAACGCGTTGGATATTGCCGGTAAAAAAATCGAAGACGTTAAAATTGTCTGCATGGGCGCCGGTGCAGCGGCCATTGCTTGCATGCGGTTGCTGGTTTCTTGTGGTGCCAGTAAAGAAAATTTGGTGATGCTTGATCGTCGCGGTGTTATTCACTCCGAGCGTGAAGGTATTAACGAATATAAAGCCGAATTCGCACGTGATACCGACATGCGCACCTTAGATGATGCTATTGACAATGCGGATGTCTTTATCGGCTTGTCAGGCCCTGGGCTGCTCTCCGCAGAGCAGGTTAAGAAAATGGCGCGAGATCCGGTGATTTTTGCCTGCACCAACCCAGACCCTGAAATTCATCCAGACGTTGCCCGAGCGGCACGCCCCGATGTGATTATGGCAACTGGCCGCTCGGATTTTCCGAATCAGGTGAACAACGTACTGGGTTTCCCATTTATCTTCCGTGGTGCGTTGGATGTGCGTGCCACGCGCATTAATGAAGAGATGAAGCTGGCCGCGGTACACGCGCTGAAAGATTTGGCTCGGGAGCCGGTGCCGCA
>JAMCZP010000046.1 GCA_023485185.1 Gammaproteobacteria bacterium | reverse complement strand
CAGTTCCATGGCGGTTTTCTTCACCGTGCTGGCGCACTGGGCCAGCAGATGTTTGCCCACTGGGGTCGAGCCGGTAAACGAGACTTTGCGCACCCGTGGATCGGTGGTGAGCACTTCACCCACCGCTGCCGGTTTTGAGGCAGTAATGACGTTAATGGAGCCCGCAGGCAGGCCCGCATCCAGCGCAAGATACGCGGTGGCAAGCGCGGTTAATGGCGTGGCCTCGGCGGGTTTGATCACTACCGTGCAGCCAGCGGCCAGCGCCGGCGCGCACTTACGGGTAATCATCGCCAGCGGGAAGTTCCACGGGGTGATCGCGGCCACCACGCCTACCGGCTCGCGCAGTACCAGCAGGCGCTTGTCAGCGCCGTGGCTGGGCAGGGTTTCCCCGGCCATGCGCTTGGCTTCTTCGGCGAAGAACTCGATGAACGAGGCGCCGTAGGTCACTTCGCCTTTGGCTTCCGCCAGCGGCTTGCCCTGCTCTAAGGTCATCAGGCGGGCCAGGTCGTCGGCGTGCTCATTGATCAGCTCAAACCAGCGGCGCAACAGCGCGGAACGCTGTTTGACCGGCGTGGCGCGCCAGGCGGCACCGGCGTCATAAGCGGCGGCTACGGCATCGCGGGTGTCGTCGGCGCTCAAGTCCGCCACGTGGGCAATTGTCTCGCCGGTGGCGGGGTTGTCCACCGCGAAGGTCTGCTGGCCCTTGCGCCATTCACCGCCCACCAGGGCCGGTACGGCATCGTGCAACCACTGTTCTATAAAGCTCATGGTCTTCTCCTAGATTAATAACACTGCGTTTACGCTAGCAGTAATATGGTTGCAGGCGAATGCACCACTTTTGCGTTCAACCAGACCACTTTTCTGTTTTACTGACACATTGGTGAGCATTGTGATGTTGGGGATAGGAATGGATGGCCAGTCAGCTTTACAACAACTTGTAAAACACTATACGCAGCAACCTGAACGCTTAAGTAAACAAGTTCGAATTGAGCAAGCGCTGAGACAAGCGGTTACCCAGGAGTGGCCTAACCAGACTCGCCTACCTTCTCACCGGCAACTAGCGTCAGCGTTAGGCGTTGCTCGGTATACACTGTCACTAGCTGTTGCGACGCTGCTTAAAGAGGGCTTGCTTACGACGTCTCATGGCAGTGGCACTTGGAGCTGCAAAGTGTCAGCCCCTGTTATCTCAAAACCCACCAGTGTGCAGCTATCAAAACGTGCACAACGAGTGTTGCGTTGGCCGGGTGCGAGCACTGTTCAAAGCGGCGCTTTTGTGCCCGGCATTCCTGATATCGCCCAGTTCCCGATGCGTAAATGGCGGCAGCTGTATGCCAGCGTGACGGTGCCGCAAAACGCGCTGCTGCTCTCCTACTCCACCGGTGGCTACGGGCCATTAAAGCGCGCGATACGTGATTTTTTGGCGCGCTGGCGCAATATTAGCTGTGATACGGAGCAGATCATCATCACCGACGGTACCCATAACGGCATTGAACTCTGCGCCGTAGCGCTGGCTGATGTGGGCGATACCGTGGCCATGGAGTCGCCCTGCTACTGGGGAGCGCGCAATGTCTTTACCGCTGCAGGTTTGGAAATCGAACCGGTGGCGTGGCTGCCAGGTCAGGGGCACAGCCTTCCGCCTGCTCCTGGCCCGGTAAAGCTGGCCTACCTAACCGGCTCGCACCACTACCCGCTCAGCGTGCCTACTAGCGCTATCGATAAACAGCATTTGTGCGATGCCTTAGCACCCGCTTATATTGTCGAAGATGATTACGAGTTCAACCGTGACGACCACCCTAACTTGCTGTTTGACCCACACTCAGAGCGTCACTTGCTGGTGGGCTCGTTTTCCAAGATGATGTTTCCAGGTCTGCGGTTAGGTTATTTAGTCGTGCCACGCCATTTAGCGGGGCCCATGAACCGACTGCGCAGTGAACTATTCCGCGAAGGACGCATGCTGGATCAGGCCGTACTGGCACAGTTTATTTTTGATGGTGATTTGGATGCCTGGTGTCGGCGCATTCAGCGCGACTACTTAGGCCGCCAACAGGTGCTACATGATCAGCTACGTTCGCTGCCCCAGGTACGTAGCGTTTCGCCACCTAGCAGCGCCATTAGCCTATGCGTTGAGTTTGAACCGCCGGTTAATGACGTGCAGATCGCCCAAACGCTGTTAAAAGAGCACTTAATTGTGCGCCCATTGAGTCCGGTATGCGCCAAGCATGACCCCCGCGTTGGCTTGGTGATGGGTGTGGGCATGCTCTCGGGTGAAACCTTAGTGCGCGAAGCCCAGCGGCTGCGTCGCTGCTTGGAGGTTTTATTACGCTAGGCGCGGCTGGGGGCTCACCGCTCATTGATTGATAAGGGAGTTCTTTTCAACACCTTATCCACAAGACTTCAATAACGTATTCACAAAATTTAAACAACTTATGCACAAGGGCTTTTTATGCACCTCCCTGTTGATAGTTTTGCCGCTGACGCTTCACCTGCATTCGCTTCTCTTCGCTTTTGGCTAGCGATGAGCCTTGTTTTATTGCTTTCTGGCTGCGCCACCTTTGCCCCCAATCCCCCTCAGGATCAAAGCAATATCTGTGAGATATTTCGCGAACAGCCTAGTTGGTATGACTACGCACGCGATTCACAGCAAAAATGGGGTACACCGATTGCTACCCAAATGTCGTTTATTCAGCAGGAGTCCTCGTTTCGTAGCCATGTTCGCCCTGACCGTAAGCGCTACCTAGGCTTTATCCCTGGCCCTCGCCCCTCCTCCGCCAGAGGCTACGCCCAGGCCCAAGACCCGGTTTGGGGCGAGTATCAAGACCAGGCAGGCGGCCTGTTTGCCCGGCGTACCCATATGAAGCACGCCACCGATTTTATTGGCTGGTACAACCGCCGCTCTCAGCAGCAGGCGGGCATATCGCTCAGTAACCCTGAACACCTCTATTACGCCTATCATGAAGGCGCGGGGGGCTATCAACGGGGCACTTACCGCGGCAAGTCCCACGTATTGAGTGCGGGCAGGCAAGTGGCGGCCCGCGCTAACCGTTACCAAGCGCAACTCAACAGCTGCGAAGCGGAGTTTCAGTGCCGCAAGTTTTATCAGGTCTGGCCGTTTTGCAGGCGTTGAATCAACCGTTGCCTCATCAGGTAAAGTTCTCTCACCCTTTTACCGATAAGTATTATAAGAATAAAAAGTCACTCGTTTTTGGTGACCAACTGTCGCCATGCTAGCGGCGAGCCAAATGAGTAGGAGAAAAAATAATGACTATAAGCTCAATTGCAAATGCTAAAGGCATTGCCAACAAACACTCAGAAAGTGGATTTTCTAGCGTTCCCACGAAACGTGAAAGGCATCGCATGAGCTTCCGTGCTCGGCTTACCAGCATGATTGTTAGCTTAGTGCTGGTGTCAGTCACAATTGTCGCAAGCCTGGTTTATTTGCAATACCGACAGGCTTATACGCAGGCTACTGTTGAGCAGCTCCAGAGCACAGGTCAAATGATGAGCGACTCGTTCAGTCAGTGGCTCAATGCCCGACAAGATGATATGCGCTATATCGCGAGTTTGGATCCAGTCCGCTCAGTGGATGTGCCACAAATTGACCATCTTCTTGCCCAAATGGCAGCACAAGACGGCTTTTACGACACGATATTTTTTGTTGGTCCCGACGGCATAGGGCTCTCAGGAGTAAGCTATGACAACGGCACTAGCATTCTCACTCAAAGCCAGGCAGCAGAGTTCAATGTTGCCGATCGCGCATGGTTTCAGCAGGCGATCCAAGGAGAAATGGTTTTCTCTCAGCCACTCATATCCCGCGCCACAGGGAATCAAGTCAGTAACGTAGTGGCCCCTGTTTTTGACGACAATAGCAATGTAGTGGGTGTAGTACGTGCCGCTGTCCGGCTCGACGTGCTGTTTGAACGCATGGAAGCAATGTCGATGGGCGGGCGCTCAAACACTTACCTACTTGCTAGCGATGGAGCGCCGGTAACTCCAATTGCGGGTCTTAATGATCAGAGCATTACCTTAAGTACCCAAGCCGCCACCGCTATCGCTGCTGGTGAAACGGGCGTGGATCATTACCCGGATGCAGCAGGCACTAACGTGATCGGCAGTTATACTTATCTCCCCCGTTTGGACTGGGGATTAGTGGTTGAAATCCCAGAGCAGGACGCCCTGGCTGATGTAAACAGAATGTTCTGGCTACTCATTTTGATTACCAGTGTCATTGTGGTTTGCGCTGCCGTATTCAGCTTATGGGTTGTACGCTCGGTGGTGAAAACGCTGGGCGGCGACCCGCAGATTGCGAGCAACATTGTCCAGCGAGTGGTCAACGGCGACCTCACAACACAGGTACCGCTCAAACCCGGCGATACCACCAGCCTGCTAGCCAACATTGCTGAAATGCAGCAGAATTTACGTCAGATGATGACGAACATTAAAGGTGCCGCAGATTCAGTCAACACCGCTAGCAATGAGATCGCCCAGGGCAATGACGACCTTGCAAGTCGGACAGAGGAGCAATCGTCTTCCCTGGTTGAAACGGCCTCCAGCATTGAAGAGATGAGCGCAACCGTTAGACAAACGGCGGACTACGCTAATCAGGCTAACGCACTCACTCAATCCTTAGACCAGCAAACCCAAACGGCTAGCCAAGTGGGCGAGCAGGCCACCCAAGCGATGCAGGCCATCAAGCAAACCAACCTTCAAGTCGTTACGATTGTCGAGTCGATTGATGCTATTGCCTTTCAGACCAACTTGCTTGCCCTAAACGCGTCGGTAGAAGCCGCACGAGCTGGCGAGCATGGGCGCGGATTTGCCGTAGTAGCGGATGAAGTGCGCAAACTTGCCAAACGCTGCGCAGATGAAGCGAATCAAATTCGTGAGGTGGTGAATAACAGCGCCACAAAAGTTAATGAGGGAGAAAGCCTTGTTGCTAATGCGGGTCAACAGCTGCTCAGCATTGCACAGAGCGTCAAACGCATAACAGAGTTTGTCAGCGAAATATCTACCGCGGCCAGCGAACAATCAAGCGGCATAGATCAGATCAATCAGGCAGTGAACCAGCTTGAAGAAGTGACTCAGCAAAATGCCGCTCTCGTTGAACAAGCTTCTGCTTCCAGCCAATCGCTAAATGATCAGGCTCGAGAATTAGCGGCTCTATTAGAGCGCTTCCGCATAGAAGATAATATCGCCGTGACTCAAGAGACGTAATGTTGCCTTGAAAGCTGCATAACCCCCTTAACGATTGGGAGAAAGGTGGTTATGCAGAGCACTATCAATCAGTAGCTGTGGCGAAAAGTTATCGTGCTAACCTATAGGCTTCAGTTTTTCACCGCTTATAGGTCATTCATTGCCTTTACTGATTGGATTCGCATTTATTGCAGTTGTATTCAGCACCTCACTGCTATCTGGCATATTTGGTATGGCGGGCGGTTTGGTACTGCTATGGTTTCTGCTGCTGATCTTTCCGGCTGCGACTGCCATGGCCGTGCACGGGGTTATTCAGCTGACCGCGAATGCATCACGTGCATGGCTTTCAAGGCATTTTATTGTCTGGCGTATTGTCGCCTTTATGACGCTGGGGGTGCTTAGCGCCGCAGGCCTGCTTCTACTGTTCAATTACAGCCCCAATGCTGCCAGCGTCTCACTTTTGATAGGCCTAATGCCGATATTGGTGTGGATGCCCAAGCGCTGGTTTCACCTGGATGCTAACCGCGCCAGCCACGCGCTTTGCTGCGGCATTGCTTCCGGCGGATTGACCATAGCCGCGGGGGTTTCCGGGCCATTGATCGATATCTTCTTTGTGCGCTCACGCATGGATCGCCGCCAAGTAGTGGCGACCAAAGCAATGATTCAGGTGGTGGCGCACAGTATTAAAATCATCTTCTATCTCGGCGCCGCCATGGCGCTTAGCGCAGGTGAATGGGGCATTGTGCTGTTAGCGGCGCCGTTTGCGATCTTTGGCACCCACACTGGAAACCGCATTTTACACCGACTCACTGATGCCAACTTCCGCACCTGGACACGCTGGATCGTGACCGGTATTGGGGTTTTCTACTTTATTCAGGGGATATTCCTACTCACCCGCTAGCGTTGAGAGAGATAAAAGCGGGCTTAAAGCAGGTGCCTATACTGACCTTACCTATTAAAGGAGGTCGCTATGGATTACCACCACTACCGCACAGCCCTTGCGGAAACGCTCGCCCAAAGTGAGCTGCCTTTTCCCGCTGCGGAATACCAGGTGCGCCTGGAGAAGGTGCGCAATGCCATGACTGAGCATGGATTAGACGCGCTGCTGCTTACCGACCCCGCCGATATTAATTACCTCACCGGTTATCACACTTTTGAAGTCTCAGTTCATGCCTGCTTGATCTGCACACAAGAGAAACTAGTGTTGCAAGTCGCCTCCATTGAAACCGGCGCGGCGGTAGTTACCGCCCGAGTCGATGAGATCATCGGTTACCGCTGGGAAAATCTGGATGAAATCATCACGCCGCTGGCAGACTTGCTTTCTCCTTGCTCGAAAATTGGTATTGATGGCTGGAGCAGCGGGCTGCGCTTTGGGGTAATCGATGCGCTGATGCAGACTATCGGCCGTGAGCGCTTTAGCGAAGCAGGCGCAGTGGTCGATACGATTCGACTTATAAAAAGCCCCGCCGAACTTGAGATGCTGCAACAGAGCGCACGAATCACCGCTCTTGGGCTAGAGACCGCGATACAGAGTGTTCGCCCCGGCATGACCGACAACGATATTGCCGCCGTGGGCGCCAAAGCGCTGTTGGAAAACGGCAGCGAGTTTATGAGCCTGCAGCCCATTGTGACTAGCGGGCACCGTATTGGTGTGATTCACGTCAACCATAAGCGGCGTGTCATTCAGCCTGACGAACCGGTTTTCCTAGAGTTCGGTGCTGCCTATCAACGCTATACAGCACCGATGATGCGTACTGCGGTGACGGGTACTCCAAACTCGGCGCTCTCCGCCACTCGGGATCTGTGCCGCTCAATTTTTGAAGCGCTCTGCGACGCCATGCGGCCTGGCCACACCTTTGATGCAGCCGCCCAGGCGGCTGACGCTTTACTTGCACCGCATCGTGACCAGTATTTTTTCTCCGGTGTCTTTGGCTATGCCGTGGGTGCGCAGTTTCCGCCTAGCTGGGTGGAGGGCACCGGCTTTATCGCCAAAGGTCAGGCCTGTATTTTTGAACGCAATATGGTCTTCCACCTGCCGCTCTGCCTACGCGTGCCCGGCCAGTGGGGCGTTGGAATAAGCGACACTGTGGTGGTGACTGAAAACGGAGCAAAACCGCTGACCAATAACGACTGGCAGCTGTTTGAGGCGCGCTCATAGCCTCTCGTATAGCCCCCTATATAGCCCCTCTCATAGTCCCTGCATTGACACATCTATTGAGTAGCGCTATCGTCACCATAAATGCAAATGAGAAACACTCTCTTTATTTATTAAATAGACAGTCAGGCGTGAGGGACTAGTGGGATGACTAGCGAGCAGCGGCAACTTCGCCAAACGGTCATATTTTTGCGCACCTCTTTTGAAGCGGTTCAGCACTCTATTGCTGGCCGCTTGGAAGACCCGCTGCCCTGCTGGATGGACACCAGCATGCTGACTATGCTGTCGCGCGAACTCAACCGCTGCTGCCAGCAGTCCAAACCACTCTTTGCCCCCCTCGTTACTGAGCAACTCTATATTGCTGCCCAGCAGTGCGAGCTGTTACTCAAGCAGTGCCCTGGCGTACTCAGCAGTGCGGTCTGTCATCGCCAGCTGGGCGCTATTATGCTGCCACTTACCTCTGCACTGCAGCAGATCAATACCCCCGCCAAGCGCCGCTGGCCTTGGCAGCGACACTAACAACAAGTTGATTAACCCTCCAACTACTTGTAAATATTTATATGCCATAGCATCTGTAACGCTAAGCAAGCAGCGAGCTGGAAAAGCATTGTTAACACAGAGTGACCATATTGCTAGACGTTATCGAGATTCAGCCACACCGGAGAGTAGAAAGGAGGTAGTAAAAGTTAAGCCCCGCCTCAAAGCACAGGTGCCAAGAGATAAGCTCCTCTTGCTGCTACTCGGTGCCAAAGCGGCTTATCATTGATCTCCTCTGGCTGCATCTGCCGAGCCCGCGCGAAATCTGTCTTGAACATCGAATCAACCTCGGCGGCAAAGTCGGAGTCCATCACCATCGCAGTGACCTCGAAATTGAGGCGGAAAGAGCGGTTGTCGAGGTTGACAGTACCCACTGCCGCACCGATTTCGTCAACCAAGAACGCTTTACCATGTAGGAAGCCTTCCTCGTAGCGATAGACTTCGACCCCTGCAGCAAGCAGCGAATCGAGAAAAGCATAGGCAGCAAAATAGGTCAGCGGATTATCTGGACGCTCGGGGATCAGGATTTTCACCTCCACTCCGCTTAGCGCCGCCAGCTTAAGCATAGATAGAACCCCCTCGTCTGGCACAAAGTAAGGACTGGATATCCAGATACGCTCATGCGCGGCGTGTATTGCCTGTTGAATCATCAGACTGGCGGTTTCAAAACGGTCTGCGGGTCCACTCGGAAGAATTAACACCGGTATACCATGACCGCTTGGAATCACCGGTGACCAGGGAAGCTCGGGGAGTTCCTCGGTCGCCCAGTGCCAGTCTTCGAGAAACACCAGTTGCAGCGCCAAGGCCGCCGGCCCTTCAATCATTAGGTGGGTATCGCGCCATGGGCCGATTCGTGGGTGGCCTTCCAAGTATTCATCGCCAACATTGAATCCACCGACCCAAGCTCTTTCTCCATCGGCCACCATTATCTTGCGATGGTTGCGAAAGTTGAGCTGGAAGCGATTACCTGTCCCCCGCGTAGAATGAAAGCGATGTACTCGAACACCCGCCTCTTCCAGCGTCTGGAGATAGTGGCTCGGCAACGCATAACTTCCAATTTCATCGTATAGAAAGAAGACCTCCACGCCCTGCCTAGCCTTCTCAATCAGCCGTGCCTGCAGCGCCAATCCCACTGCATCAGCCCGAACGATATAAAACTGCACAAGCAGATAGCGCTCAGCAGCATCAATACCGGCAAACAAGCTCTCGAAGGTCTGCTCACCGTCGATCAGCAGTTCCACCCGGTTGCCACCTAGAAACGGCAGCTTGGCCAGCTGTTCGACACCCACCAGATGCTTGTCAGCGTGTTCATCCGAAACCCCATGAGCCCGCAGCTCGGCCAGTTTTTCAGCAAGCGCCTGCCCCAACACCGAGTTCTCGTCGCGTCGTGCAGAGACATAGCCCTGGAATTTCGTGCGGCCGAACACCCAGTAGGCTGGCACCGCCACATAGGGCAATGTGTTTAGTGAAACGATCCAGGCCACAGCTCCCTGAGAGGTACGGCTCGACATCATCGCATCCAGTGACGACACAAACCCAACCAGATGAGCAACTCCCACCACGAGCAGTAAACGACGCCAGAATCGACGTCGCCTGGAGGGCAGCGTTACTGCCCCCGGCTTTTCCCTTTCATCGCTCATGCTCCCCCTAAACCACCTTTTCTTCGCTGTAAAATCAGTTTTATCATTGCCGCAACCTGAACGGTAAAGACAATACTCACGAGCCCTACAAACCAGAACCGAAACCAATTGGGCCCAGACACCCCACTCTGGAAAACTAGATTCCTGAGACTCAGCTCATAATGTAGGAAGAGAAAGTAGATTCCATGAAGAGCAACTAGATAGAAAACCACATAGGCATAATTTTGAAGATGCTTCCATGTTGAGCTTCCCAGGAAGCGCATGGCCTTGTCGGATGATATGGCAAACAGGACGAGCCCAAAAAAGAGGGCGACTAACCCGACCATATTCGCAAGCCCGAACCCCGGATCCACAAGAACCGGGCCTGAAAGCCCCGCCAAAGGCAGCTCCTGATAGCCTAAAAATCCACGAATCGACCACCGTGCCCAGCCATCCCACACTAGAAAAGCATGCACAGAGGCAAAGATCGCAAACCAGATCCCGAAGGCTCGCCGCCAATTGACAAGAAAGCTCAATTGCCTAGGCCATATTTTCACCACAGGGCCTATCACCATGGTGACAAATAACAGGATAAAAGCAGCATCGCCTAAAGCACGCCAAGTGCGCATCTCAGCGTCCCACTCCATTCGGCTCAACCAAAAAAGATAAGCTGTCATGGCACCAATCAGTACAACAACGAAATGCCTTCCAATTCTATGACGCCTAGTCGACATACTGACTTTTTTAGCTATAACGTGATGGTTCATATTTTTTCATACCTAGACACCACTTCATCGCAAGGCTAACCCTATTTCACATATGATTAATATCGACTTTATTCGGGTGCCTGGGAAGCTTGGCTGACTTTTCTCAGCATCCCAAACACCCTTATGAAAGCGTTAAAGACCCACCTCATAAAGCAATATCAAGGGTTGTGCTTGTTCTTCTAGAAGCTCATCCTGAGTTGGCG
>JAMCZP010000285.1:1295-10534 GCA_023485185.1 Gammaproteobacteria bacterium | reverse complement strand
CATCCTCTACCCAAGCGAGCGCCGGCTTTTTTTTGATGGCCTATCTGGGTTTCAGTATCCCGGTGATCGCCACCGGGGTACTGATTGATGCTCTGGGACACACGCCCGCGTTACTGCTGTTTGGGCTTGCTTTACTCGCGGGCGTCATCGCGACAGTAAGCCTGCTGCGAAAGGCGTGATAGTAAAGGCGAAATAGTACAAGAGCCGACATTGTTAATCAGAGTTTTTCAAGCTTAGATGAACTCTGCGTCTCTACTAACAGCCCACAAGAGGGGGCCGCCCAACGAGTATTTGAGGTAAATACCACATCACACACAACGGGGGAGTGGTAACGGCGCACTTCCTCATCAACGCGTGCACGGAGTGAATCTTGGGTAGCGACTGAAACCTCAGACGCATCGGGTAGTACCACATGCACAATGACATAGAGCAAGCGGCCAGGGCGTACCATGCGCACGCGCACTTCTACGGTGTCGATGTCGGCCAGACCACGTGCCACAGCCTGGCGTACCGGCACAGCAACGGCTTCTTCTGGGGTCTTATTGAGCAATTCCTGAAGTGCTTGGGATGCCATACGCACCGGCACACCCAGGCATAGCACCACCACCGCAATGACTAATACCGAATCTACATAGGGCAGTACGGCATACCAGCCCAACTGCTCAAACAGCATTACCAAACAAAAGGCCGCTAACACCGCTGCAGATATTACGCTGTTGACGACCCAGTTGAGTTTGTCGGCGCTGACAAGCGGGCTTCGCACATGGCGCTGGCTGCGGTGCATCACCCATGCCGTTAGCGAACAGGCACAGGTAGCAAAAAAGGCATAGATGACCGCCAAACCTGCTGATATTTCACGGCCGCCAGTGAGCAGGGCGGCAATGGCATCCACTAGGGCAAAAATAGACACACCTAAAATCAGTAGTCCTTTGCAAAGGTTCACCAGTGACTCAAAGTAGCTATAGCCAAAGGGGTAGGACTCACTATCTGGGCGGCTGGCTAATTTGCTTACCTTTATCGTCACCAGTGCTACGCTGAAATAGATCAGGTTAAAAAGCCCATCCAGCAGGATTGCTTGGGAATTTGAGGCTAACGTCGCCACAATGCCTGCGCAACCAATGAGCAGCGCCATAAAGGCGGAAAAGGCTAACGTATTCGATTCACTCTTCACGAACTTTTCTGCTCCGATGCTTACTTAACAAAGAGGCTGGCAAGCATAGCAACTTCATTGGTCGCAATGTCAGCGATTTTTGTAGTAAACGTTAGCCCGCTGACTTAGCACCCAGGGAGGTAAGTGCCTATGCGCCACGCCAACGATTTGTCTTTCAAGCTGGTAACCCCAGAAGATGCTGCCGAGTTGCTGATCTTTGAAACCCAGCAACGTGACTGGTTTGAGCGGCATATTGAAGCGCGCCCTAAACATTTTTACACCCCCGAAGGCATTGTTCAGCACATTATTGAGTGCTTGGCGCTTAATGCGCAGCGTCGTATGAGTCCACTATTGATCCGTGATAAAGGTGCCATCGTGGGGCGTGCTAATTTGCGTGAGATGCGCAATGGTCACGGCAAGGTGGGCTATCGCATTGCAGAGCAAGCCTGTGGTCAAGGAATTGCCCAGCGTGCCTTGCAACATCTTGTTAATGAAGCTCGCTGCGTTTATCGGCTGAACGCGCTCTCCGCGATTGTTTCTATTGATAACCGGGCTTCTCAGCGAGTGCTGGAAAAAGTTGGGTTTGAAGTAGGTGAGGCGCTGCCTGAATATTCAGTGGTAGGGGAACGCAAGCTTGATTGTGTGATTTATGAGAAAAACATGAAAATCACCGCCCAAGATAGGGTTGAATGATAGCTCTGATTGATAGTGCTGAATGACGTCTGCCAAAGCCAAGCTTTGGAAAGCCCAAACAGGTTGTACTAGCCTTACATGGCAGTTGAAGGATTAACGTTAAGCCAAGTAGGAGGGTAAAACGATGCCAATGCTAAGCGTAGGCACGGAGAAAGGCACGCCGGTAGAGCTTTATTATGAAGTGTATGGTGCGGGTAAGCCTGTGGTGTTGATTCACGGCTGGCCACTCAGCGGTCGCTCTTGGGAAAAGCAGGTGCCAGCGTTGGTCGAGGCAGGCTATAAAGTGGTGACGTATGATCGCCGTGGCTTTGGCTGGTCGACTCAGCCCGATGGTGGGTTCGATTACGATACGTTAGCCACCGATCTTAAAAAACTAATTGAAGCCCTCGACCTAAACGATGTCACCTTAGTGGGCTTTTCGATGGGCGGTGGAGAAGTCGCGCGCTACCTTTCAAGCTACGGCACGGGGCGAGTCGATAAAGCCGTGTTTGCAGCGGCGGTACCTCCCTACTTGTATAAAGCAGACGATAATCCAGAGGGCGGCCTGGATGATGAGACGATCAATCAGTTTTTAGAGGGTGTGAAGGGCGACCGCATTGCGTTTCTGGAAGATTTCACCAAAAACTTTTTTACCGCCGGTGAGCGCAGCGATTTAATCAGCGAGCCGAGCCGCCAGTATCATCGCGATATTGCAGCCTTCGCTTCGCCTAAAGCCACTTACGACTGCATCAAAGCCTTTAGCTATACCGACTTCCGCAAAGACCTGCCCAATATCGATATTCCCGCTCTGGTACTGCACGGCGATGCAGATGGCATCGTGCCGTTTGAAGTAAGCGGCAAGCGGGCTCAGGAGTTGCTGCCCAATGCGCAAACAGAAGTGATCAAAGGCGGCCCCCATGGCTTGAACGCTACGCACCCTGAAGAGTTTAATCAGGCTTTGATTAAGTTTTTGGATGGCTAATCCACTTTGAACGTTGTCATTTAATCGCGCCGCTTCACTGGGCGGCGCGATTAGTATTGTTTCTCTAAACAATGCCTCTGTTCACCCTCTTATCATGTGTTAAGAAGTAAAGGCTTTTTAGCTTTTCTGCGATATTGAAATAAGAGAATCGCCACAATGATGCTGCAGCCCAATAAGGTTCCGTAGGTTCCAGGTACTAACGTAAGTACTGCCGCAACGAAAAGTAATAGCCGTATTGGCCACACAGTGCGTATAAAGCCTTGCCCTACCATCGCTATATTCAGAGCAGCAAGTGCCAGAGCACTTATCGCAGTTACCACTAATTGATCAAACCACGTACCTTCTAACATTAATAATTCAGGGCGGGCAACGAACAAGAAAGGCAGGAAAAAACCGGGTAGACCGATTTTTACTGCTTGTACTGCTGTCGTGAAATAGGGAGCTTCAGCAATACGGGCTGCGATTAGCGATGCAACGGCTACAGGGGGAGTTAGTGCTGAAAAAACCGCGTAGTAAAGCACAAACATGTGGGCTGCCATCATACTTACACCCATATCTATAAGCGCTGGGGCGGTTAATAGTGCCACCAAAATATAGGCTGCAGATGTCGGTAGCCCTAGGCCAAAAATGAGGCAGGCGATAGCGGCGATCAGCAGCAAAATACCCAGGCTTCCATCCGCGAGGCCCAGCATCAAGTAAGAGAGTTTTTGTGCAAAGCCAGTCGCGGTAAGCACTTCCACAAAAATCCCAATAACTGCAACGATAACGGCAATTGTGGCGCCGCTAAAACCACCGTCACGAAGGCCATCAATAAGTCGTGACGCGGCACTTCTTAATGCTTGAAAGGGTTGATGGTAGTGGCGGGTAACGCTGCTGATAAGTTCAAAAACAATAATTGCCAAGCAGCCGTAAGCGGCGGCATAGGAAGGCGGCATGCGGCTTACTAGTAAATAAACAAGTATGCCTATAGCAATTAGTAAGTGGCCGTAACGTAAAAGTAGCACTTTGGCAGGGAGTGCTTGAGTTCCCTCGTTTGACTGAGAATAGCTAGGCTCAATGCCGTCTCGTGCTGCTTGTAAATGAACAGCGAGAAGTAAATAAAAATAGTAGAGGGCGGCAGGAATAGCGGCTGCCAGGATAACTTGATCGTATCCAAGACCTGTTACTCCGACCATTAGAAATGCGGTCAGCCCCATCACGGGGGGCGTCATCTGGCCGCCAGTGGAAGCAACTGCTTCGACGGCACCGGCAAAAGGTGCCTTGAAGCCCGTTCGTTTCATGGTAGGAATGGTCATGGTGCCCGTACTGGCAATATTCGCTACGGTGCTCCCCGAAATCATGCCCATAAATGCACTGGCAAGTACCGCAATCTTGGCTTGTCCACCTCTTGAATTACCCGCCAACTTAGTCGCAAATCCCATAATAAAGTCGATACCGCCTGTCGATTTCAGTAAACCGGCGAAGACCATAAAGATAAAAATAGTGCCTGCTGATAATTCCGTAAGGGATCCCAGCACGCCTTGAAAATTAGGAATGGAAGCATAAGAAACAAGTCGCTCAAATCCCATGCCCCCATGATAGAGCAACTCTGTGGGCATAACGTTGCCAAAGTAACCGTATAAAAGCCCAACAACTCCGATAAGCGGTATGGTTACCCCCCATTGCTGCCACGCAGCTATTAAACTAATGCTAATGAGTAGACAGCCTACTACGACATCCATGGAATCCGGGCCAAATACACGGTCTGTGATCAGCCCTTGATACTCAAGCAGTACATAACCCGTGGTGTAACACGCTAAGGCAAAACATATGCCATAACAAAGACGCATGAACCAACGTGTTGTGTCGCCAGCAGCGGTTGCGAAAATAATTAAGAGCGCGAAACCAAGATGCAGTGCTTTGAACTGGCCTGAAGGTAGATAGTATTTAAATACCTGTGCTAAATGGGTCGCTACCATTACCAGTGTGAGAAACAGTACTAAATTTGCGGTGTTAAAATACCCGCGTTTTTGATCAAGAAGCTTAGGAGACATGGTGGGCTTACTTCGCTAGGTAAGAAAAGTGCCATACCGTTGGGGTATGGCACATATCGGACTCAGGCCGTAACGGAGTCAGCAACGATTAGTTCATCGCGCCATACTCCTTGCTCCTGAAAGTAGCGTGCAGCACCTGCATTCACAGGGTAATCCTGTAGCAAATACTCTACTGCAAAGGCCAGATCGACATCTTGTAGCTGTGAACCAATTCGACGTACTTGCTCAGGATTGTCGAAGATAGCTTTACAAACTGCATAGGCGTCTTCATCTGTCACCCCAGCATGCGTCGCTAATAAACCAGAGATAGCGGGCATAAGCATTTCACCCTCTACCTTGTCCCACTGCTCAGCTGAGACAGTAGTTGCAAGCAGACCTGCATTGATTTCCTGAGCGCGTTGCAGCACCTCTGGTTCAATCGGTAACACTCTGAATTCGACTGTACTGTCTATTTCAGCCAGTGCGGGTGAAGGGCGCCCATTGGTTAAGGTTGAAGGGATGGCATCAACGGCCCCAGACTGAAACGCACTAAAAGTGTCGTTCCATGAACCGTAAGTCCAATCCACTTCATCGGCCACGCCAGCTGCTTGCAGAATAGTCTGATGCATAATGGCGGTGGCGCCACCCGCGGTAGAGGGCATTACACGCTTGCCAGCCAGATCCGCCAGTGAGTGGATATCAGAGTCCTTACGCACGATTAGCGGAATATTCCAAACGGTATAGGCAAACATCTGCCGCGCATCAATGGGCTCACGAAAGGGGCGCTCGCCCTTAGTCGCGGGAGGCCAGTCGGTCGACGTAGTTTGACCAAAGTCAATCTCATTACGGCTCGCCATGACCATGTTCTCTGCACCGCCAGAGGTGGCCAGTGTGGTTGAGCGCAGGTCGCTATTGCGTTGCACCGTTTGTGCTAACGCTTCGATAATGATGTAGCCCGTTGATCCAAGGCTTGCGGACCCCCAGCGTAATTCACGTTTTGGTGCTGCCGCCAGAATGCCTGGAAACATTGCAAGGCCGATGCCAAGAGCACCGGCCTTGAGTAGCTGGCGACGGCGAACGTCAATAATGGATGGGGAGGTGAGGATAAGTTTCTCTGTCATGTTGGTACCTTTCTTATTGGTGAAAGTGTCCATTAGTTCTAGTGATGCTCTTCTAGGCGTGATTAGCGCTTAATTAAGCATTGCTGCCTTGTCCTGCTTGGGTGCTTATCTCTATGTCTCGGTGACCTGGTTGGAGCTCAAAACGTTGAAATGTAGTGGGGAGCCCATCACGGGAATAGCCACGCACTCGCCAGAGCATGCCGTTGGTCACATCGTTTGAAAGGCACAGAGAGGAGCGAGCGTCGGCAGAAAAACAGCCGACCCCTAATTTATGAATGAACCTTGAGGTAAGGATTTTCTGACTCTGGAACAGATACTCGTGTAGCGATAAACCGTCGAATTCACTGGGCGGTTTATTCATTAGCTCACTGGCGTAAGTCAGTGGCATATAAAATTCGTTAAAGGTCCAGGGCTCGCCCTCCACCTGAATCAAACGTTGTACGACAGCGCAGCGGTGTTGAGAGCCAAAAAAATCGGCTATTTCAGCGTCAACTTCCGCTTCGCGAATACCTAGCCCTTGTAGAGTGAGCCCAAGCGGCCGGCCTTGATCGACAAATCGAAATACTCGGATATCTTCAAACTTTACTTCCTGGTCCCGTATAAACGTTCCGCGCCCATGCTCCCGCACCACAATGCCGTCATCCGAAAGGGCCTTTAGTGCTTTTTGCAAAGTGCCCAGGCTTGCTGGTAGGCGTGAAGAGAGTTCTTGCTCTGAAGGTAACTTATCGCCAGGAATCAACTTCCCAGCATGGACGGCTTCTTTAATCGCATTGTAAAAGCGTGCATATTTTGGAACGCCGAGATGGTTATTCTCAAAATGTGGCAGGCAGGCTTCAACTATTTTATCTAATGTCATGCGAGTCACCGTGGATGAAGCTCCGAATGAGTTGTAAATAGCTAAATAGCTATATAGCTTTAATGATCCTGCCTGCAATACATGTTATTTTCAAGCACCCTTTGAGCCAATTTTTCAAATCAAGGATATGCCCAGTAATGCCAACTATGCCTCCGTTCACAACACGCCCCGAAATTAAGGGCACATTTGGTGCTGTATCGACTACTCATTGGCTCGCCTCAAGTGTTGGCATGGCAATGCTTGAGAAAGGGGGGAATGCATTTGATGCGGCAGTGGCAGTCGGCTTTGTCTTACAAATTGTTGAGCCACACTTAAATGGCCCAGGCGGAGAAGTGCCCATCATTGCAATGCGACATGATGATGAGACACCGCGGGTTATTTGTGGACAGGGCGTGACGCCAGCAGGAGCAACACTGGAGTATTTTAAAAATTTGGGGCTCAAAACAGTGCCTGGAACAGGGCTGTTACCTGCTGTTGTGCCAGGCGCTTTCGATGCCTGGATGCTGTTACTACGCGATTACGGCACCATGTCGCTTGAAGATGTGCTGGCGCCTGCTATTGGCTATGCAGAAAACGGATTTCCACTTTTATCTCGAGCGGTGTCATCGATTATCCCCGTTGTGGATTTTTTCCAAAAAGAGTGGCCTAGCTCAGCTAAACAGTGGCTGAAACAAGGGCAGGCGCCTAAGCCAGATGCTCTTTTTCGCTCGCCCGATATAGCGGCTACCTATCGAAGGATAGTAATTGAGGCCAAACTTGCAGGTGCTGGGCGTGAAGCCCAAATTGAGCGAGCACGAACCACGTTCTATGAAGGGTTTGTTGCCGATGCTATTGATACATTTTATCGCCAGCCACTTATGGATAGCACAGGAGAGCGGCACGCTGGCGTATTGAATGGTGATGACCTTTCGCGCTGGTCAGCTACGGAAGAGAGCACCGTCAGTTATATATACAAAGGGTATGAAGTTCATAAAGCAGGCCCATGGAGTCAGGGGCCTGTATTCTTGCAGCAACTAGCGCTTCTAAAGGGCATCGACTTTAACGCTTTTGGCCCTGAAAGCCCGGAGTTTGTTCACTATATAGCTGAGGCGGCAAAACTGGCTTTTGCAGACCGTGAGGCCTGGTACGGTGATTCGGCAGCGACTGATGTTCCTCTCGCAAGATTGCTAAGTGATGATTACAACGTGTCGCGCCGCAAGCTAATAGATGAAAGAGCCTCTTTTGAAATGCGTCCAGGGTTACCGGGGGGAGATGATCGTATTGCATCAATTATGTCGTTAGCAGGCAGTGAGCCAACGATAGGGCCAGGCGGTGGCGAGCCAACATTTGCGCCTCTGCCCAGTGTTGAAGGGGATACCGTACATTTAGATATTGTTGATCGTTTTGGCAACATGGTCTCAGCTACCCCAAGTGGTGGCTGGCTACAGAGTTCTCCGAGTGTGCCTGGCTTAGGATTTTCTATCTCTACCCGGGCACAGATGACGTGGTTAACACCCGGCTTGGCTAGCACGCTTCAGCCTGGTTGCCGTCCTAGAACGACGCTGACGCCCACGATGGTTACTCAAGATGGTCGACCTTATCTTGCTTTAGGCTCTCCAGGCGGAGACCAACAAGATCAGTGGAGTTTGACCACTTTTTTACGCATGGTGCATTACGGCTTTGATCTGCAGCGAGCGATAGATGCTCCTCTATTTCAAATACGTCACTTCCCTGCATCATTTCACCCGCGTGAGAGTGTTTTGGGTCGTTTATTGATTGAAAGGCGTTTCCCTGAATCTACCTTAGCGGCGTTGCGCCAGAAAGGGCATGATATGGCGTTACAAGATGATTGGGCGTTAGGAAGGGTATGTGCTGTGGCACGCCATAATGGCATGGTGCATGCGGGGGCTTCGGCGCGGCATATGCAGGGATATGCAGTTGGTCGTTAAAGTAATGATAAAAGAGTTGTAGCAGGGCGGCGTTAATGAGCCGCCCCATTCGCTACTAAAAGGTACTGCTTTACCCCTCAATCCACACCTCTTCACCCCTGAACTCTATTGTCCAAGTGCGCAGTTTGACCTCTTCCTCCTCCAAACATTGGCCATCTGCAAGGCGGAAGTGCTGTTTATAGATAGGCGAGGCGACGACAGCGGAGCCTTTAAGGTCGCCGACGATGCCCCGGGCGATCACGTTGGCGTTAGAGAAGGGGTCAAAGTGATCGAGGGCGAAAAGCTCGTCGCCTAATCCTTTTCCAGGTAAGTAGAAAATAGCCACTTGCGCAGGCCCTTCAGCGGTTTCGAGCCAGGCAGCGACGCCGGAGAATGCCACTAGGTCTGCCTTGGTGCAGACCTTTTGCCACTTCATAGTATTCTGCGACCCCACCGTATCCATCTCTTTTTTCAATGCAGTTACGCTCATTGGGTACCCCATTTGTTGTCATTCAACACAGCTAGCCAAAACACTCTCA
>JAMCZP010000285.1:0-1285 GCA_023485185.1 Gammaproteobacteria bacterium | reverse complement strand
ATGGGGCGGCTCATTAACAGCCAGTCATAAAGAGTCGATTAAGCGGGCCGTGGCTGGCCGCGCTCCGAGGTCATAATGATGGATGGATCTGGACGGTCATCGTTGACGAAGCTACGGAAGCGTTTGAGCTTTTCCGGGTCGCTGATGGCATCGGCCCACTCGCACTTATAGGTATCGACCACGGTTTGCATCTGGCGCTCTAGCTCTTCGTTGATGCCTAGGCTGTCGTCTAAAATTACCTGCTTGAGATACTCCAAGCCGCCGTCGAGGTTTTCACGCCACACGGATGTGCGCTGTAGGCGGTCGGCGGTGCGTACGTAAAACATCAGGAAGCGGTCAATGGTGCGGTAGAGCTGCTCGTCGTCAAGATCGGTGGCGAACAGTTCAGCATGGCGTGGGCGCATACCGCCGTTACCACACACATAAAGGTTCCAGCCGTTCTCTGTGGCAATAATGCCGACATCTTTGCTCTGCGCTTCGGCGCATTCGCGGGTGCAGCCGGAGACGCCGAACTTGATCTTGTGCGGCGCACGCAGGCCCTTGTAGCGGTTTTCCAGCTGGATCGCCATGCCGACGCTGTCTTGAACTCCATAGCGACACCAAGTGCTGCCCACGCAGGATTTTACGGTGCGTAGTGATTTCCCATAGGCATGGCCGGTTTCAAAACCGGCGGCAATTAGCTCGCTCCAGATATCTGGCAGCTCTTCCAGACGGGCGCCGAAAAGGTCGATACGCTGGCCGCCGGTTACCTTGGAGTAGAGGTTATATTTTTTGGCTACCTCGCCCAGCACGATCAGCTTGTCGGGAGTGATTTCACCGCCAGCCACACGCGGCATCACCGAGTAGGTGCCGTTCTTCTGCATGTTAGCCATGAAGGTGTCGTTAGTATCCTGCAAGGGGATATGCGCGGCATCGGTGATCGGTTCGTTAAAGCAGGAGGCCAGAATGGAGGCCACTGCAGGTTTACAGATATCACACCCCAGGCGGTGGGTGTCGGGGTTGCCGTGCTGCTCAATTAAAGCAGTAAAGGTTTTGATACCTTCAACCCGCACAATGTCGTAAAGCCCTTGACGAGTGTGGGCGAAGTGCTCGCAAATCGATTTATCGACCTCGACGCCGCGCGCTTCCAGTTCATGATCGACCATGCTTTTTAACAGAGCCGTACAACCACCGCAGCCGGTGCTGGCTTTGGTGGCGATTTTTACCCCAGCGAGATCAACCGCGCCGTTTTCAATAGTGGCGCAAATATCGCCTTTTGTGACGTTATGACAAGAGCAGATCATTG
>JAMCZP010000142.1 GCA_023485185.1 Gammaproteobacteria bacterium | reverse complement strand
CATCGTGATACCTTGGTGCAGCAATTAACTGATGCTCATTGGGGGAAAGGCGAAAATACCGACGCCCACGGTGTGGTTAATCGCATTATGCGTGAGCTTGAACAGACATCGCAGCCGGTATTTGCCGAGCTGGATGCGCCGGTTTACCAGCATTCACCGCTGATTCGCGAGCTGATGGATCACGACAGCGTTGAGCAAATTATCGAGGCCGTTGCAGCGGTCGAAAGTGACAATAAATGGTTCAGCAAAGCACAGCAAACGCTGGCTCATGGCAGCCCGGTGTCCGTCAGACTAATCGATGAACAGCTAAAACGCGCCAAGCACATGTCATTGGCGGAGGTGTTCCAATCCGAGATGGCGCTTTCGGTACAGTGCTGCCGCCATCGAGAGTTCCCCGAAGGTGTGCGTGCGCTGCTGGTCGATAAAGACGGCCAACCGACGTGGACTTACCCGGAGGTGGCCTCTGTGGAACAACACTTTATTGATGAACTGTTAGCCTCTCCGTGGGATAAGAACCCTCTTGCTGATCTAGGCTAATAAGCAGACCAAGATTTAATCTTCATAAACAAATAATAAGGACAAAAGAAATGACAACTGTCGCGTTTATCGGTTTAGGCAATATGGGTGGCCCGATGGCTGCCAACCTCGCAAAAGCAGGCTTCAACGTGCGCGCCTTTGATCTTACTGAAGACGCACTGGAGACCGCCAAAGCCAACGGCTGCGAAGTGGCTTTTTCGGCTCAAGAGGCCGCCACCGGTGCAGATTTTGTGATCTCCATGCTACCTGCAGGCAAGCACGTGCGCGGGCTGTATGTAGAGGGCGATACGCCGCTGTTCGAAGTCATCAAGCAGAGCGCGCTGGTCATCGACTGCTCCACCATCGATGCTGACACCGCCCGTAGCGTGGCTGCTGAAGGCGAGATGTTAGGCATTGGCTTTGTCGATGCACCGGTTTCTGGCGGAGTAGGCGGCGCTCAAGCGGGCACGCTAACCTTTATCGTCGGCGGCTCTGATGCCCAGTTCGAACAGGCCATGCCAGTGCTGGAGGTAATGGGCAAAAATATCTTCCACGCCGGTGACCATGGCGCAGGGCAGGTGGCCAAAGTGTGCAATAACATGCTGCTATCTATCTTGATGGCGGGCACCTGTGAAGCGATTAATATGGGCGTTAAAAACGGCCTAGACCCAGCGGTGCTTTCAGAAATTATGAAGCAGAGCTCCGGTGGCAACTGGGCACTAAATGTTTATAACCCTTACCCAGGGGTAATGGAAAACGCACCCGCGTCTAAAAATTACCAAGGTGGCTTCCAGGTAGATCTAATGATCAAAGACCTAGGGCTGGCCATGGATGTCAGCCAACAAAGCGCATCAGCGATCCCCATGGGCTCCGCCGCCCGCTCGCTGTTCACCCTGCACAAAGCCAAAGGCAATGGCAAACTCGACTTCTCCAGCCTGATGCAGTTTTATCAGGATAAAGAGTAGCTTTTGTAGGAGACGGCTTCAGTTCATGCCTATGCGTTAAGCACTGTTTGGGTGGGAGGTAGCTTCAGCTCGCGACCTGTTGGGGTAGGAAGCCAACTTGCCACCCAACTTCGCGCACGGCAAACTCACTTTCCACCACTCATCAACAATAAAGGATCGCCATGATTACGCTTTGGGGCCGCAATAACTCCACCAACGTTAAAAAAGTGCTGTGGGTGCTCGAAGAACTGAAACTGCCTTTTGAGCAAATCCAGGCCGGTCTTGAGCACGGGGTAAACAACACCCCGGAATACTTGGCTATGAACCCCACCGGGTTAGTACCGCTACTCAAAGACGACGCCACCAATAGCGTGCTGTGGGAATCCAACGCCATTATTCGCTACTTGGCTGCCCAGTATGGCCAGAGCAAACTGTGGATGGAAGAGCCCGCCAAACGCGCCCAAATGGAAAAGTGGATGGAGTGGGCCAACAGCACGCTGACCCCAAGCCATCGAAAAATATTGATGGGTTATGTAAGAACGCCGCCCGAAAAACGCGATCACGCCGCTATCGAAGCCGCGATTAAAGAGAGCGAAGCACTATTTGCATTAATGGATAACGCCCTGGCAAATCAGACCTGGTTTTCCGGTGATGCGTTTGGCTTGGGCGATATCGCCATCGCGCCGTTTGTCTACAACATGCTCAACAGCGGCCTAACTTGGCAACCTCGCCCACACCTACAGCTCTGGACAGAGCAGCTAGCCGAGCGACCCACTTACCGCAAGGTAGTGATGATCCCGGTTACTTAATAGAAATACACGATACACCACTCAAAATGGCTAATAAATTATTGCAGGAGGGCGCTTCAACGCGCGAAAGGGCAGCGAAGCTGCCCCAGGTTTCACGCACGAAACTCAATCCAAACAAACGACCACCCTCTCTAGATAACGGTTAACAGTATATCTGGGGCAGTACCCTAATATCCCACAATGATTGATACCCATTGTAGGGGGGCGCTTCAGCGCGCGAAAGGGCAGCGAAGCTGCCTCAGGTTTCACGCACGAAACTCAATTCAAACAAACGACCACCCTCTCTAGATAACGGTTAACAGTATATCTGGGGCAGTACCTTAATATCCCACAATGATTGATACCCATTGTAGGAGGGCGCTTTAGCGCGCGAAAGGGCAGCGAAGCTGCCTCAGAATAGGCCTAAAAACTAGCCTCTAGCACCGCTAACTCATCATCCAGCCCCTGCAACACCTCACACCCCACCCCATGCCGCCTGGCACTCTCAATCAACGGCCCTAAAATAGCCCCGCGTTCAGTGGGTCGCTTAGCCTCCACATCCTGCAGCATAGACGCTTTATTGCTTGCGGTTTTCTCAACCACCTGCCACACCAGCTCCAGCCACGCCTCCTCATTCTGTCCGTTATTGGGTGGCTGAATACCCAAGGCAAACATAATCGTTGCCACTTCCTTTACCACAGCCACCACACGGCCCGCATAAGCTTCACCGCGCAATTCACCATTACGCACACCATGCAGCGCCACCAACGGGTTAATCGCTGCGTTAACCGCTAGCTTCTGCCACAACCGTTGGCGAATATCATCCACTGCTCTAGCGGCAAGGCCCGCCTGGGTTAATGTCTTCGCCAGTGTTTCCGCCAGCTTGCTGTGCTGATTATTCAAATCGCCAACATAGGTATGCCCACGCCCCGCATGAACCACACCATCATCACCGGTTAAGTAAGCGCCTTCAGTAGTAGTGGCGCAAAGCACCGGCCCAGGCCAGGTTTGGGTAATGAGCGGCTGGGCATAAAAACCGTTCTGCCAAAGCACCAGCGGAGTGGAGGGCGCAATAATGCTGATAAGGCTTTCAAGCGCGGTCTCAGCCGCCATCGCTTTGGTAGTGATATGCACAAAGGCGGGCGGCACCGGCGCATCAGCCGCCAACTGCTCTGCGGTAAGTGAGGTTAACTGCTGCGCACGCACTTCGCTCTCCGGCGTGGTTAGCAACTGCCGCGCAGGCAATGCACGGCGACCAATCACCGCCACATCAACAAACGGGGTTAGGGAGTGCGCCAATAGGCGGCCAATGGCCCCAGGGCCAAGAATCCAGTGGGTATGCATGGGGAAAGTATCTTCAGCAACGAAAGTACTGTAAAGCTTACCGCGTTCGGTGTGGGGAGGCTAAAGGGAGAAAAGGGTTGTAGATAGCGTTGTGCTTAGTTGCCTTGCCTCGGCCGCAAGTTCAACAACTGCGTCATGCATTACCGTCATCTACTGGTTGGCCGCTGTTAGCTTCACTTGGCTTCTTTTCCTAACTTATGCAGCTTGCGAAACCATTCGTTGCGTTTTTGCTCGCTCATTGTCTCTACACCTCCGATCAGAGTCTCACGCACTGGAGAGAAGCCGACAAAGCCAAGGACATTGCGCTCCAATGACTTGATGCTGTGCGCCCGATAAAGATGTCGATAGATCACCGCTGGCATGCCCATGGTCACCACGACCCGCGCTGTGCGTTCGGTCAGGCCCTTTTCCCCAGTGGGTGGCCTTCCACGTACGCGAAGGCGAAGCCCGGTCGCAGCACTTGTTCCAAAAACGCTTTGATAAGAGCTGGCATGTCGCCAAGCCACAGTGGAAAGATAAGCACCAAGTGCTGACACCAGCCGATGGACTGTTGCGCTGCTGTTAGTGAAGTGGGCAGAGGCGTCGTTTGCCACTCCTGCTGGCAGCGCAGCAGCGGGAATTCCAGAGAGGCGATGTTAATCAGGCGAACCTCGTGGCCGCTGGCCTGGGCGCCTTCGTTATAGTGATCCGCGCAAGAGTGACACAGGTGCGCCTTACTGATATCGGGGTGGCCCAGCAGGATCAGGATTCGCTGGCTCATTTGTCAGGTTCTCGCTGTAAGCAGAGGAGTAGGAGCGCTTGGTTTGGGGTTATTAATCAATCTTTGCGCTTACTATTATTTAATAGCAACGCTGATTGTGCGACGCAATATGGTTTTTATCATGCAACGGCAGCCCATGAGCCAATAGTCGGCCATGGCCCCAGGACGAAGAACACAGTAGGCGTTATAAGCAAAGCATCTACAGCAACGTGAATGCTGCCAAGCTTTCCGCGTTCAACCCAAGGAGACAAAGCGAAGAAAAGCGCTAGATACGTGACTATTTTCTACTGACACGGATAAGCCAGATTTGGTAGTTTTGAAGCTAAGCAGAGTTTGAGTGAGTAGGTGGTGGGGTAAGAGCGTGTATAAAAGGGTTTTTGAGCTGTTGATGGCCGCTTTCGGCCCAAAGCGGTCATGCCGGGAAATGCAGCAGGAGCGCGAATTTTGGTTATACTGCCAAATCTAAATTAATAGTTATAAGAATCATAGGCTTGGGAGAATCTGGCAGGCTGCATTTGCCGGAAAAAAGTGCCAGCACGATTGTCCAAGCATAGGATGGGCAGTCTAATATCTGTTAAGCCCAAAAAAGCAGTGCCAAATGTATGAGTCAGTGTTGGAAGAATACTCAAAAGAATTTCTCGAACGGATCAAGCTCGTTGAGTTCCAGTATGGCAACCCCTATGAGTGGCCTGAAATGGACACTCTCCGTTATGAAATATGTGGCTGTATCGGGTTTGGTCTAAATCAGGCGGCAATCACGCTGACAAACCACCTGCTAGAAAGTCTTCTGAAGTATTCACTTGCATATACCTACGCTCAGCGCAACGAGAAATCTTTTGGGTCAGAGAGTGAATTGGTTAATCTGGTAATGCAATACACTGATGAAGGGCTGAAGAAGTATGGGAAGGAGACCCTTTCGAAGAATATCGATGAAGCGGAAAAGGTCGGTTTAATCGATAACGAGGAAGCTGACGTACTTCATTTCTTTCGTAAGAAGTTTCGAAATCCCTTCGGGCATTCAGATAAAGAAGGCACTTTTGGAAATCTCTCGGTTCCAGTTGCCAGCGCAACGTTACAGGGAAATGAGCTGCTCAGTAATCCTGAGGTGGAGGTGGAGATGGCTAAAATGCCAATATTTCATGGGCTGGTTCAGGCACAAATCGCTGAAATTGAAGCTCCTAGCTATTTCATAAAAATGGATGAGTTTGTGCGTAACTTGAAAAGACGAGTGTTCCCCAAAAGTGGCTGAGGAAGGCTTAACAAATCAAAGCACGCGGACGTCGCTACGCTCCGCCGGTGTTTGAAGCGTTGGGCCGATTCAATATGAGAGACGTAGAGATAAATTTCTATTTGGACTGGGTTTCGGAGCGCCGCCAAGAACTTTCTCATCTTGGTTATGAGGTTTCGTCGCGACCTGATGAGGATATTGTCGATATATATTTGAACTTGAAAAAGCGTTTAGTCGAACCAAAGCCCAGGCAGATTCATCGTTCTAAAGAATTTCAATGCCAAGCTGAATTACAACAAGGCCTGTCCTGTATCGAGTCCGCAATCCGGAACGGAGACGATCTCACGCCTTACTTGAGCAGACTTATCAAGCGGGCCGACTATGATGACCCTCTTCTGAATCATTGGGGGATCCATCATCTTCATCTGGGTGCGAAGGTAGACTCTGATGATTTTGTAGAGAGAACAGAACCTCTTCTTTTTGCAAGGTTCGACTCAAAGTGCGCCTACCTGATTAACGTTTTGTCGCATGGGGCATGGGCGATGCAGGATATGATTCGTATCTTGCACGAGAATTGGCCTCAGAGCATTGAGTCGTATCGACTTAATGGCGTTATTGGCTTGACAAAGAGTGTGAGTGATCAAGATGTTAAGGTGCTGCGCAAGAAAAATATTAATACCTTTGTTGAGATCGGTCCAGGTATTGTGTACGCGTCAATTGGCGGTGGTGCCGCTTCGTCTGGAATCAGTGTTGACGTCGTGAGACAAGCTGATTACATAAAAGATCAGCTGGAATCAATGGAGCAGGCAGTTGTGGAAAATATTGAGCAAATTGCCGATAAAGCTCGTGAGAAAGGTATCATGCTGCCAGATAAACCTCGCTTCGAGCTAAAAGAGCTGGATGGTAGATCTTACGCGGTAGAAGTGCATACAAAGATTGGGGTACCACTTTGAAGGTTCTTTGGGTAAGGCCCAACAATGCCATCCAGCCGACGCTCGTACTTCGCGCGTCTGATGGCTAGCGTTATGCAGTAACTTCTATGTCGCATTGACAAGTGTCACGTGACAGAATACGCTTATCCCCATGATCAAATCCTTTGCTGACAAACTAACCCAAGAGCTCTACTCCAAGGGTAAGTCAAAGAAATTTCCTGCAGATGTTGCACCGAGAGCTGCTAGAAAGCTTGAATACGTGGATCTGGCCGAACAGCTTGAGGATTTGAAAGTGCCGCCCGGTAATCGCCTTCATCCACTGTCGGGAAACAGGCAGGGGCAGCATGTAATTTCAATCAATGATCAGTGGCGTATCTGTTTTCGTTTTGAAGGTGGCGATTCGTATGAAGTCGAAGTTTGTGACTACCACTGAGTGAGGTGATGATATGACTATTCTTAATACGACCGGTATGCAACGCAAACCCACACATCCCGGCGAAATGCTGAGGGAAGATTTTCTTCCGGATTATGGACTGACGGTTTCGGGGTT
This sequence comes from Gammaproteobacteria bacterium, assembly GCA_023485185.1. The sequence continues at coordinate 3,472 of JAMCZP010000142.1, read as the reverse complement.
GGCCGAAGCTTTGGGTGTCTCTCGTCAGTCAGTTAATGAATTATTGCGCGAACGTCGTGCGGTTAGCCCTGAAATGGCGCTCAGGCTTGCTCGCTTGTTTGGTAACTCGCCAGAATTCTGGCTGAATGCACAGCAGTCTGTTGATCTTTGGAATGCTGCGAAGTCGGTGAAGGAAGAAGTGGATCGAATCAAGCCGCTACATGCTGCATAACCAAGCCGTGTACCGGATGCCAAAACCTCCGCTTCGCTCCGGCTTTGTCACCGGTGACGGCAGGCGTTATATCAGTTTCGTCTGAATGACAGCTCTTGCCCATAACGGCCCAGCACACTCACAGGGTAATCCCAGAGAGTAAATAGCATCGGGGCGTGTAGAAGGTCAGGGTATGGCAGCCTCGGAAACTTATAACCAAATCACAACAAGGCTCAGCTCAAAAGCCCTTCATGATTAGGCACAAAACCGCTCAGCAGGCGCTCTATTTCCTGGGCAGGCATCGGGCGGAAGAAGTAGAACCCTTGGACGAGGTCGCAATGCATGTCGCGAAGCAGTGACAACTGTTCGGCGTTCTCTACGCCTTCGGCCACCACTTCCAACCCCAAGCGATGCCCGATGAAAATAGCACCCTCCATGATGGCCCTATCCTTTGGCTGCGTGGGGGCATCGTGGATGAAGGAGCGATCGATTTTCAGGGCGGTAGCTGGAAAGTGTTTGAGGTAGCTCAGGGACGAATAGCCGGTCCCGAAGTCGTCGATAGCAATGCGAAAACCGCGATGATAGAGGCGTCGCAGGTCCTTGAGGACAGTCTCGTCGGCTTCGATCAGGACACTCTCGGTCAATTCGATGCCGATATCCCGCGGAACTAAGCCATGACGCTGCAGCGTGTCCTCAAAGCTCTTGAGGGCACCGGGACGCACCAGTTGACGCCCGGAGATATTGATGTCGATGCGGTGCTGATTAAACCCCTTGGCACGCCACTCCACCTGCTGGCGGCAAGCCTCTTCGATGACCCAGGCGCCCAGGCGATGGATCAACCCTGAGCGTTCGGCCAGCGGGATAAACTCGTCAGGCGAGATCGTCGGGCCTTCGGCAGGCTTCCAGCGTATCAATGCCTCGATATTCTCTATTCGCCCACTGGCCGCCGACACCTGGGGCTGGTAGTAGAGGAAGAACTCAGCGTTATCCATGGCTTCCTCGAGGCGCGCCGAGAGATAGTGCTGGCGAACCAGCTCATCATGAAGCTGCTGATGGAAGAAACGTACAGCACACTGGCCCTCCAGTTTGGCACGATTCTTGGCGACATCAGCATTACGGATCAACTCGCGTGACGTTTCACCATTCTCGGGAAACAGCGCTACACCCAGGCAGGCCGTGACCTGGCGCTCCCGACCATCCAGAACGAAGGGTTCCAGAAAGACATTCTGGACATGACGAACGACCCGTCTGACATCGGCCTCCAAGTGGACGCCGGGAAAGGCCAGCACGAACTCATCACTAGAGACTCTGGACACCAGGTCAGTGACTCGCTGGCACTCTTTCAGTCGCCGACTCAGCTCAACGAGCAGGTGATCACCCTGATCATAGCCAAGGGCATCATTGATCTCGACGAAGTGATCGATATCCAGGTAGAGGGTTGCCAGGCCATTGCCCTGGCGTCGGCAGGAATCCAACAGACTGTCCAGGTCGGCCTCGAAGGTCTGGCGATTAGGGAGATGGGTGAGCCTGTCGAAACGGGTGGCGAATTCCAAGTCACGGTGGGCACGCTTTTGGTCGGAAAGATCGACATCCACGCAGAACATCAAGGGGGAGTCGGTATGCTCATTGAGCATCAGATGCTGCGAAAAGACCGGTACTCGTTCACCGGTTTTGTGCTTGAGTTCGAGTTCACCAGCAGGTATCTCAATCCCTTGTTTAATCCAGGCACCATGCGCCAGGATCACGCCATCACGCATGACGTCAGGAATGATCAGGTCTTCCAGTAATTGTCCCAGGGCTTCTTTAGCGGTATAGCCATAAAGACGAGTGCTACTTTCATTCCAGTAAATTACCCGCCGATCACGGTCATAGCCCTGAACCGCCACTTTCGGCAGACTCTCCAGCAGGGCGCGAAAGCGCTGTTCACTCTCCAGATACTGGCGGCGGACTAACTCGACTTCTTGCCTGCCGGCATCATGCGAATCGCTGCCATCCGTTGAAGGTGCCTTTGACATGTTCAACATCAACGCACCGGAAAACGCCCTGCGGTTCTTCTTCAGGCGTGCCGGATCTCTGTGATGTCGGGAATCGCTGGCAGTCATGGGATTCACTTAAAGAAAAAAACTGTCAGTAACCATCATAATGGCAACAATCGTCACTCTATTGTGATTATCCTACATCCAATCGTAGGAGATAACCTACACATATGCCTCATCAACGGTTTGATTCTTTTTTCAACAAAAATGCTCTTTTTGCGTACATTGTTTTGACATAACCTTGCAAATCTTTTCATTTTCTTCCTGTTGGCCGCGGTGTTTGCACCGGCCACATAGGGCAATTCCGCCCAGTTAACAGGAGAATAGCCACATGAAACTCGATACCCTCAAGCACGGTTTCGATCTCGCCTTCATGCCTAACGATTCACTCACCGATTATTGGCATCCGGGCGTGACCGAGGCGCTAAGGCATCAAGAGTGGGCCAAAACCGATATTCGGGAGCGAATTGACCTGACCGCCTGGCAGGGATTTACTGCGGACCTGCCGCGTGATCCCTATGTTAACCAGCGGTGGAAGCGGATGTCCTGGCTCGCCCTGAATGATCAGGGAGATGTCGAAGACATGGGCCAATGCCCCATGGCCCAGGGAGGAGCCTTCAACGACGCGGAAAGCATGGCGGATCGCCTGCGGTACTATGATCCGCTGACAAGGGAATTCATGGCACGCCCGGATGTGAAGGCCTTCGTTCGCGCCTGGGCAAGGCTTTGGAGTATCGGGGCGCACGAACCCATCCTGATGCAGATCACCGGGGTGCGCGGAGAAGGCAGCATCGACCCCCTTCAGGGGCAGGGGATTCATGCCGATGGCTGCAAGGCCCTCAGCATTCTGGTCCTCAATCGAGAAAACGTAGCAGGAGGTGAAAACCACCTCTACGGCGACAAGGCTGGCACGCAACCCTTAGTCGATATCACCCTCAATCCGGGTGATATTCTTCATCTGCGCGATGACCGGCTATTCCACAGTGTCGACGGCATCGAACAGCTCGACAGCGAGGCACCCTTCGAGCGGTTCATCATTATCATCAATAGCCGCTTCGTGGATGCGTTTCAGAACCGGATGTTGCGTCGCTACTTCCCGGAAGCGGTTCTCAATGAGAGCGTCTGATACGCTCGGTCATGACTCGCTCAGTAAATTGAGAGCCTAGCAACACCAACGCCCCCGGCACTTCGGGGGCGTTTTTGCTTAAAGCGGCTGAGATTAGGGAGCGATACGGGTACTGGCATC
>JAMCZP010000051.1 GCA_023485185.1 Gammaproteobacteria bacterium | reverse complement strand
GACGCACGCCCGACCTCCAGCTCAATATCGACGCCACCCGCATGAGTCAGGCCTTCTCGGGCAATAACTATGTACAGCAGATCGTCATGGGCGAGATCAATGGCTTCGTCCAGCGGTATCGCGCTAGAGCCGTACCGCCTGTCGACCTGGCCCTGCGCGCACGCTTCAACCCTGGGTTGGAACAGTTCTGGTTTGGCTCGCTAATGTCAATCATCGATAACGTCACGATGCTCTCCATCATTCTCACTGGTGCGGCACTGATCCGCGAGCGTGAGCACGGCACCATCGAACACTTGCTGGTCATGCCAGTCACCCCAACGGAGATCATGCTGGCCAAGGTGTGGTCGATGGGGGCGGTCGTCTTGATCGCCGTGACACTCTCGCTAACCTTCGTCGTACGGGGCCTGCTGCAAGTACCGGTAGAAGGGTCGGTCGCCCTGTTTTTGGCAGGAGCCGCCCTGCACCTGTTCGCCACCACCTCGATGGGTATCTTCCTGGCCACCCTGGCACGCAGCATGCCGCAATTTGGCATGCTGATGATCTTATTTCTAATGCCGCTTCAAATGCTCTCGGGCAGTGCTACACCACGCGAAAGCATGCCCGAACTTGTCCAGAATGTAATGCTCATCGCCCCCACTACACACTTCGTCGAGCTGAGCCAGGCCATTCTATTCCGTGGGGCCGGCATTGATGTCGTCTGGGGTCAGTTTCTGATGCTGCTGATAATTGGCAGCGTGCTATTCACCATCTCATTGACTCGCTTTCGCAAGACCATCAGCCAGATGGCCTGAGGAAAGCAGCGCCCATTCGCGCAACAAACCAGAAGGAGCACACAATGAACCACAACATCAACCTACCTCTGGCGCTTTTTCAAGCCAATCAGGATCTTTGTTATCAAACGATGGAACTGACACAGAAAAGTCAGCAAGCGTGGCACATATTCGACACTCAACCCTACGCTAAGGGCACATACATACAGCAGTCCTTTGATAAACAGAGTGCTCTGCTAATGGGCCTGTATGAAGCTCTATTAAGTTGGCAGGTTCAAACGACAAAAGCCTTGCTTGACACTACCTGTGCTAACTCTCCAGCGCTCTACTGGCTATACACCTGCACACCAGACGCCCAAGACACAGCAAAAAAAGGAGAGTGAACGGATGACAGCTCAACACACAGCACTTGTAACTGGTGGCATGGGCGGCCTCGGTGAAGCTATCGCGCGGACACTACACGATGCGGGACATCACGTCCTGGTCACTCACTCGCCCAACAATGACCATGTCCAAACGTGGCTGCAGCAGCAGGCCAGTAAGGGCTACCACTTCTCCGCCTACGCCGTCGATGTGGCCAACTTTGACGATTGTCAGCGACTGGCAAGCAATATCGAGGCCGAAGGCACCGTTGTCGACATTCTGATCAATAACGCTGGCATCACCCGCGATGCCACCTTCCGCAAACTGACAAAGGTCGACTGGGATGCGGTGATGCGTACCAATCTGGACTCGATGTTCCATATGACCCAGCCATTTTGCGACGCAATGGTCGAGCGCGGCTGGGGGCGTATCGTCAATATCTCCTCGATCAACGGTTCCAAGGGCCAGTTCGGCCAGACCAACTACGCCGCTGCCAAGGCTGGCATTCATGGCTTCACCAAGTCGCTGGCCATGGAAGTGGCGAAGCGTGGCGTTACCGTCAACACCGTCTCTCCTGGCTACCTAGAGACCAGCATGGTGATGGCGGTACCCAAGGAGGTATTGGAGTCGAAGGTGATCTCCCAGATTCCGGTTGGGCGGCTCGGCAAACCGGACGATATAGCCACATTGATCGCCTTCATCTGTAGCGAACAAGCTGGTTTCATGACCGGCAGTAATGTGGCGATGAACGGCGGGCAGCATATGTACTAAGCGGCCCGCGTAACGGGAGGGGGACATCGCCCCTCCCACTCGGCACTATTCTCTTACAAAGGAGAAGATCCCATGGTAAAAGCGCTTAATGAACCCACCCAGCGCCCTGCTGGGTGGCCACTACTGGACATGACTCAGGGGTATGCGGCTGCCGCACTGGATTACTCGACCGATGCTTGGCAACGTGCCGTACTCTATGCTGATGTGATGCGTCAGCGTGGTGACCAGTACCGGGAGCATCTGGAAGATGACGCCCCACATGTGCTCGACTTCGCCTATGACGTCGTCGTCTCAGGTCGCGATCTACCGCGCCCAGTGAACTATGGGCTGGCGCGAATTCAAGCACTGGAAGATGTTCCCGTAGAACCTCACAAGCGGCCCTTCGTGGTGGTCGATCCGCGTGCTGGCCATGGCCCTGGGATTGGCGGTTTCAAGGCTGAGAGTGAGGTCGGTGTCGCACTTTCTGCCGGGCATCCCTGCTATTTTATCGGCTTCGGCCCCGACCCCGAGCCGGGTCAAACCGTCGAAGACGTAATGCGCGCAGAAGTCGCCTTCCTTGAGAAGGTCACCGAGCTGCATCCACACAGCGAAGGCAAGCCTGCGGTGGTCGCCAACTGCCAGGCCGGGTGGCAGATACTGATGGCCGCGGCACTGCGTCCCGAGCTGTTTGGCCCCATCATTGTCGCTGGCACCCCAGTATCGTACTGGGCCGGCGGGCCGGGTAAGAACCCCATGCGCTATGCTGGTGGTCTGCTCGGCGGCAGCTGGGCAACTACGCTGGCCAGCGATCTGGGCAACGGTCGCTTCGACGGCGCCCACTTGGTACAAAACTTCGAAAATCTCAACCCCGCCAACACCCTGTGGGGCAAACAGTACAACCTGTACGCCAATATCGATACCGAGGCGCCGCGCTACCTGGGCTTTGAGAAATACTGGGGTGGCCATGTCTTCCTCAATGCCGTGGAAATGCAGTATATCGTTGACAACCTGTTTATCGGTAACCGTCTGTCGAGCGCCGAGCTGGTCACCTCGGATGGAATCCGCCTGGACTTACGCAATATCCGCTCACCGATCGTGGTGTTCTGTTCCAATGGCGACAATATCTCCCCTCCTCCGCAGGCACTTGGCTGGATCACCGACCTCTACCGCGATGATGATGAAGTGATCAGTCACGACCAGACCATTGTCTACGCAGTACACGACAACATCGGCCACCTGGGGATCTTTGTTTCCGGCAGCGTAGGCCGCAAGGAGCACCAAAAATTCGCCAGTAACATAGACTTAATCGACGTGCTGCCCGCCGGTATCTACCAAGCAGAGATTCAGGATAAGACCGAGGACATGCCACAAGCCGAGCTGGTCGAGGGCGACTTCGTATTGTCGTTCAAGGCTCGCCGTGTCGAAGACGTCCGCGCAATCGTTCAGCCAGACGAGGAAAACGACCGAAAATTTGCAGCTGTCAACCAGGTATCACGAATTAACCTGGGGCTTTATCGTCAGTTCGTTCAGCCCTGGGTACGCTCCCGTTCCACGCCTGCATTAGCCCACTGGCTGCAGAGCGTACATCCACTGCGTATCGCCTACGAACGCTGGTCGAGCCGGCACCCCTTGGCCTCGACGGTGGCCGAGCAGGCACGCCATATTCGTGAAGCGCGTCTCCCCGTCGCCAGTGACAATCCCTTTGTGCAATGGCAGCAAGCTTACTCCGATGCCCTGGTGTCGGCGCTGGATCATTGGCGCATACAGCGTGATAACACTTACGAGCGCACATTCAACCTGATCTACGGATCCCCCTGGATACAGGCCGTAGCTGGGCTAGCCGCCGATGACCAGCCCTCACGTCCGCATCCCGGTGTCTCACCGGAGCATCGTGCCTTCGTCGCGGAGGAGAGCAAACGCCTACGCGCAGAGATCGATCAGGGCGGCCTGCTGGAAGCCGCTATTCGTGCACTGCTCTTTGTCCGACGTTTTCAAGGTGAAGCCGATGAGCGACGGGCTAATCTCGCGGCCCAGATGCAACAGCCGGACTACCTGGCTACTTTCAACATGACCACCTTCCGCGCACTGTTTCGACGCCAAGCCAAGCTGATGCGCCTCGACCTCGATGCGACGATCGCTGCCATACCCGCATTATTGGCGGGTAGCCGCCCCCACGAGATACGGGATATGGCGAGACTTATCGAGCAGATGCTGACCGCTACCGAACCACTCCTGCCGGAAGAGCAAGCCAGCTTGGAGCAGATGCTGGCGTTATTCGCCGCAGCGGCCCACGAACAGGATTGAGAGTCGTAGCCGCAAGGTTTCACAACAACCCGATCCTCTAAGAAAGAAATTTTCAGGAATCAACTATGTACAAAAAATTGCTTGTACCCATCGACGGCAGCCGAACCTCCCTTTTGGCCTTGGCTCAGGCAAGTTCCCTGGCCAAGTTGACCGGCGCCAGCATCGAGCTACTTCATATCGTTAATGCACTGGAGTACTCCAATGGCTTCGAAAGCCCACGGGCCTATATCGAAAAAGTCAGGCCCTATTTTCTGAAAGTGGGCAATACTCTTCTCGACAGGTCACGCGGCCAGCTAGAGGCACAGGGGGTCATCGTCACTACAGTACTTCTAGAGGCCGATGGAAAGCGGGTATCGGAACTCATCGCTGACCATGCAACGACATCCTTGGCCGATCTCATTATTCTGGGCACCCATGGTCGGCGCGGAGTGCAACGCTTACTACTCGGCAGCGATGCCGAGCAAGTTGCACGTATCGCTCCCGTACCCGTTATGCTGGTCAGGGATACTCTCGGGCATGCAATTTCTCGCACTGGAGAACAAGAAGTGATAAAAAATAACGCCTTTCATACGCCCACTGATGAGTAACTTCGCTTTGTCTTATCCTGCTATTAACTCTATTCGCAAACATCGCCGTCTTCCTTCTGACGTTCGTATAGAACAAATACTCCGTGCGGCCCTGGTGGAATTTTCACAACATGGCTTCTCCTCTGCCCGTATGGAGGATATCGCCCAGCGAGCGGAGCTTTCGAAAGGTGGCCTTTATGCCCACTTTAAGAGTAAAGAGTCGATATTTGAAGCACTGCTGTTAAAGCGCCTGACACCAAGCTTCAACAATCAGCAATGGGTACTAACTGGCGGTGAGTCGCTGAATGAAGCGATAAAATCCTTTATTGACCATCTCTATGGCCAACTGAGTGACCCAGACGTCATTGCTACCTTAAAACTGCTGCTGACGGAAAGCCGACGTATTCCCCACCTTGTTGACTTTTGGCGCAGGGAGATTATCGACAAGTATCTCGCCGAGCAGCAGGCCATTTTGAAAGCAGCTGCCAATAATGGCCACCTCCGCCATAGTGCCTTCCTTGATGACGCTGCACTATTGATGGCTCCAGCGCTGTACGGTGCTGTCTGGCAAATGATTTTTGACGAAACCACCGCTACTGCCACCGTTGACTCTCTGCGACATGCTCACACGCGGATGCTGCATGAACTTTTAGCACCATGACCATCTGGCATTTTTTTCTAATCAACGACAATAAAGACACCCTATGCCGCCATCGTTAGAGATCAACGCCTTTCTCAGTTTCACTCTGGCTATCCTATTGCTGTTCATCGGCAAAGGGCTCACCCAGCATTGGTCCTTACTACGCCGCTACAGCATTCCCGAACCGGTGGTCGGCGGTGCGTTATGCGCGGCCATCGTCTGTCTTCTATATTACGTTTTCGATATTAGTGTTTTCTTTGAGCTTAGTGCGCGTGACATGCTCTTGCTGTATTTCTTCGCCGCCATCGGCTTGAACTCCCAGATCAGTAGCTTGATCAAGGGTGGGCGCCCATTGATGATACTGCTGGCATTAGCCAGTGGTTTCATCGTGCTGCAGAACTTCACTGGCATGGCCATCGCTACCGGCTTTGGTATGGATGCCCGTGCGGGACTAATGGTTGGCTCAATCTCACTGACTGGCGGTGTTGGCACCACTATGGCCTGGACACCTCACTTCGTTGAGGAACTCGGCATCATCAATGCCGGTGAGCTTGGTTTGGCCGCCAATATGATTGGGTTGATAGCGGCCTGCCTGATTGGCGGTCCAATTGCCGGATTCCTTATACGCAGACATAACACCCGCCCTTCCGGCGACGCCGAGCTAGAAATCAGCACTCTACACAAAGATGAGCCATTACTGCGACTCGATTATCATGGCGTGCTGCTAGCCCTCTTCTGGCTCAATCTAACCCTAATGCTAGGACAAGGATTGACTGCACTTATCAGCATGAGTGGCCTGAAGCTACCAAACTTCGTGGGCTGCCTGCTGGCAGGCATCATGTTGCGCAGCTTATGCGATTTAATCACCCATGAAGGCAGAGGTCGATTGTGGAACTGGCCGAGTATGCAGCCCGGCGTCGCCCTGATCTCAGACATGAGCCTTGGACTGTTCCTGACCATGGCGCTAATGGGGCTGCAACTTTGGGAGCTACAAGGCGTTTTGGGCTTCATCGCTACCTCCCTGACCATACAGATATCACTAACTATCACGTTCGTGATCTTTGTCGTGCACCGTGTCATGGGGAAAGACTACGAGGCATCCGTAATGTGCGCCGGTTTCGGCGGTATCGTACTCGGCTCCACCGCCACGGCTATCGCAAATATGACCGCAGTCACACGTCAGTACGGTGCGGCACCGAATGCCTTCATCGTCGTGCCACTAGTGTGTGGGTTCTTCATTGATCTAGTCAATGCGCTAATCATCGGCACCATGGCGGGATGAAGAGAAACCCATACACTTAAAATTAAGAAGGTGTCATTGTGAACCCAGCTAGGCTTTTCATCATAATCCTACTGTTTACCATGCTATCGAGCGGTTGCGCCATGGTCGGCGTCTCTTCGCTCACTCCTGGTGAGTACATCGCTCTTAAGCGAGGGGACCTACTTACCACGGGCGAGCTGAGCGCAGCCACGCAGGAAACTATTCATGTTATCGGTCTGGACGAAGGCCCATGCCGTGAGCCCTCCCAAAACTGTGTCGTTGCCTTAGCCAATGCGCTTGGCATAGATGATGAGCGGCGGCTTTCAGCACTTGCAGAGCTTTGGCTTCAAGTGGCGATGTTGCGCACAGGATCATCAAGCAATATTCCTCGCTCTGAGACTGACATTAACGCTTGGGTAGAGGTTGCCAGACATGCCTATGCCTACCTATTCTTCACTGAACGATCACCTGGGGAACGCGCCTTCGAAGATCGTCAGATGCAGGTACGGGACTACTATAATTATGCAGTTCAACAAGTTATTTCCGGGCTGTTTCAACAGAATATCGCAGCTGCCGAAAGCAGTACTAGCCTCTCTGCTTATGACACGCCTACTCTTACTGGTTGGAATATTACCACCGACATAACCGGGCTCCATTTCGCCGACGAGAACGATGTGCCCGAGGAGCTTATCCCAGCATCTTCACTGGTATTTTCCGGTTTGCGCAGCACGTATCGACGTGACGGTTTTGGTGCCGAACTGGTAGCAGTAATGGACGATAGCCTTGCGCTTCATCGTGCTAGAGTCTATAGCGAAATGCCTTTTCCGGCACTTACCGCACTGCTCCATTTTCCCGGCGAAGACCTCGCTCATGTGCTATCCACCCAAGCACTTGAAGTGATCGTACGCGACCCCTATCAAGACGCTAGCATCGAGTTACATGGGCACGAAATTCCTTTAGCCGCGAACTTCACTGCAGGCTATGGCCTGTGGTTAGCGAACTCCGACTTCGCACGTCAGGCCCTCCGTTCCTTGCGAGGCCAAAGGCAGGGTATAAATCGACCGCATATCTATATGATGCAGCCCTTCGATCCTGAACGGCGTGTCATACTTATGCTGCATGGTCTTGGCAGCAGCCCTGAAGCCTGGGTTAATGTTGCCAATGAAGTTCTGGGCGATGAAACCTTGCGGCAAAATTTTCAAATATGGCAAGTCTACTATCCCACCAATATGCCACTCGCCCTGAATCATGCGAGGATCCGTAGTACCGTTGCCGAGACCCTGCAGCAGTTTGACCCAACCTCCGAAACGCTTGCTTCACAAGGTATCGTTTTGATTGGACACAGTATGGGAGGCGTTTTGGCGCGTCTTATGGTCTCCTCTAGCGGAGACAGTCTGTGGAAATTAGTGGAAAGTCACGACCTTTCCCAGGAGCAGCTGACGCTCGTCCAGGAACACCTAGATCCCTTACTCCATTTCGAACCGCTGCCCGAGGTTCATCGTGCGATCTTCATTGCTGCTCCGCATCGAGGTACGCCAGTTGCGGGCCATCGCCTAGGGAGAGCAATGGCCCGTCTTGTGCGACTGCCGCTAACCTTACTGGAAGAATTCGATGATGTTATTAAGACGTTGGCCAATACCGAAAGGCAGTCAGACGGGGGCCGACTTCGCCTCCCCAACAGTATCGATAACTTGAGTGAGTCAGACCCTTTCGTTAGAGCAATCAGCAACCTGCCTATTTCTCCCCAGGTTCAATACCATTCGATTATTGCCCAACGAAACGCCAACACCCTCTTGATAGCCTCAGATGATGGGCTAGTGCCATACACCAGTGCGCACTTAGCTGGAGCTTCTTCTGAAAAAGTGCTTATTTCCGGACATAGCGTCCAGGAAAATGCACAAGCTATTTTGGAAATCAGACGTATTCTGCACGAAGATCTAGCCAACACTTATTAACGGGAGCCAATGGCTTCTTGTCGACAGGAGGCCAACACAATCGATATCACTCTTCCTGCTGCATCGCCAGTTCGACGGCATCGCGGGGGTCTTCCCAGCCTCCACCTAGCGCCTTAAACAGGGTCGCAGTCGCTGTTAGGCGATCGCGCATCGCTTCAGCCAGCTCCAGTTCAGCCGAATGCTGTGCTCTCTGGGCATCCAGGACTTCGATGAAGCTCGTCATACCTTCACGATAGCGGATTTTGGCCAAATCGTAGGTATGGCTAATCGCCTCAACCTGTTTGTGTATCGTATCAATCCGCTCACCACTGGTGTCGTAAGTTACTAGTGCATCACGCACCTCATTGAATGCAGTATTGACTGTAGCGCGATACTGAGTATTCGCCTGCTCGGCTTGTGCCTCAGCAGTCTCAACCTGCGCTCGCGCCCGCCCAAAGTCGAAGAGTGGCCCGGCGATGGAAGCGCCTAGCCCCCAAGTTTCGGCTGAGGAGGTGAACAGATCAGTGGTGTCCGCCGCACTACTCCCCAGAAATGCAGAGAGATTGAGTGATGGCAGCCTGCTCGCCTCAGCCGAGCCTATCCGGGCATTCGCCGCGATCATGGTGGCCTCAGCCGCTCGAATGTCCGGGCGACGCTGCAGCAGGTCGGAGGGCAGTACCGACGGCATCCCACTTGGCAAGACTATCTCATCCAACTGCGAATCACCAAAATCGAGTTCGGCGAATAACTCAGCAGGCGACTTACCGACCAGAATGGCAAGGGCCCCCTCAAGTAAGCGAACCCGCTGTCTCAGGCCAGGCAGTTCAGCACGTGAGGTTTCCAGCTCAGATTGGGCCTGACGCAGTGCCAGTTCATCGGTATCGCCCAGATCAAAGCGTAATTGCTCAAGACGATACGATTCTGCTTGTGAAGCAAGCGTATTTTCGGTAATCCGGTACTGAGCTTCTGCGCTTCTCAGATTGAAATAAGTAGATACGACATCGGTTATGATACCGATACGCGCGGCGTCGTGAGCAAAAGCACTCTCCTCAAGCATAGCCTCCGCCGCTTCACGCTCCCGCGCCAGCCTGCCCCACAGATCCACTTCATACTCTAAAACGCCGGTGATCGAAAACATGTTGTTAGTCGATTCTATCAAATCACGGATCGGCTCCATGTCTCCATTACCAGGCAGCATCGCTCCAGGGGTGCGTTCGCGCGAAGCCTCAGCCTGAAGCGCTACCGTAGGAAATTGTTCAGCACGTGACATACCTAGTTGAGCACGGGCCTCTTGAATACGTTGAAGCTGAAGCCTTAACTCGAGATTCTCGCTAGTAGCTTGCTTAACCAATGCGTCAAGTTTAGGGTCTTGAAACTGGCGCCACCAGTCACTCCAATCATGATGCTGCTTGTCACTCAAGAACACATGCTCAGGCCACTCTTCAGGCAGAGCAATATCAGGTGCCTGATACTCCGGCCCCATGGCACAGCCTGACAGGATTGCGCCAACTAGCAGCGGCGTAAGCAATCCCTTGAAAACAACATTAGGCTCTTCCTTAAACGTTAAAAACATGCTCTAACCTCTTATATTTCTAGTCATTGATAGCACTGGAATCATAACTCTTGATGCTTGAAGCGGTACTGCTTTGGAGTCATCCCAAACCATTGATGGCTGGCCCGATAAAAGCTACTAATCTCAACAAATCCAAGACTCCAGGAGATCTCCTTCATGTTCTTCTTGGAGTAGAGCAAATATTGCTTGGCTTGCTGTTTACGTACATCATCAAGTATCTCTTTGAAACTAGTTTCTTGTACTTCAAGTTCACGTTGTAAGGTTCGCTTACTCACACTTAACCGAATAGCCAAATCCCCCAGGCTAAGAGCTCGGCCTGAAAGTGACTCACTAATTAACTGCCTAATATAATCAACACTTTTTACTGAATTAAAATTTTCAAGCATTGCCTCTGCAATATCTATATGAACT
>JAMCZP010000270.1 GCA_023485185.1 Gammaproteobacteria bacterium | reverse complement strand
GGCAATCGCCGCCACTTCCGAATCGTGAAACATCGGCTTATTCCAGCGATTCATGCCGCAGCGCACCAACCCCTTATCCCAGGCCACTTTACGCAGGTCCGCGACTGCCTGGGTAACGTAACCACCACGCGCCGCCAGCGAGAGGCTGCGCATGGTCGCGGTGATCCACTGGTGTTCACTGGAGAGCTGCCCCGATGGGAAAAAGAACTCTACTGGGCGCTCAATCACCACGCGCCTGCCGCCAATAACGCCCTCTACCGGCATAAATGACACCAGCAGATAGACTTTCTTGCGCCCTTCCGCGCCAACATAAGAAATTTTTTCAGACACGGCTTCCAAGGTGCCTTCTGGACGAGATGGAATGCGCACCGTTAGCGGGTTTTCATCCTGTAGCTCTGGGACAGGCGCGGCCTGCTCCTGCTGTTTGATGCGATAACCGACAATTTTGGAGGTAATTTCAACAGCCATAGGGGTTCTCCGTTTAGCAAAGGTGTGCGTGAGTTAATAAATGGCGCTTAGCGCGGCATCACCATTTGCCGTAGGTGCCTTCTTTTAAACCATCGAATAGATTCGCAGCATTATGCTCTTCGCCGTCGTAAATCACCGTCTCATCACCAGTTAACTCAAGGGTTTCACCGTTTTCCAGCTCGAATACGTAGGTGGTGTTTTTAAGATCATCCTCGCGCACCAGCACGCCCTGGAAAGCTTCGGGGTTAAAACGGAAGGTAGTACAGCCTTTTAAGCGGCTTTCGTAGGCTTGCAAGTAGAGGTCTTGAAACTGCTCAAAGGGGAAATCGGTAGGCACGTTGACCGTTTTCGAAATCGCCGAGTCGACCCAGTGCTGGGCAGCAGCTTGAACGGCAACGTGCTGCTCGGGTGAGATAGCGTCAGCGGTGACGAAATAGTCAGGCAGGTCGCTATCCACCGCGTCGGCGGCAATAAAGTGGCGGTAGGCGGCCAGCTCAAACGAGACAACCTCAACCTGCTCTTTGGTTTTCTTACCCGACTGGATAATATTGCGGAAGTAGCGGTGCGAGAAGGAGGGTTCAATACCATTAGAGGCGTTGTTACCCATCGACAGGCTGATCGTGCCGGTGGGCGCGATTGAGCTGTGGTGAGTAAAGCGTGCGCCGTGTTCGGCCAACTGTGCAACAAGCTCCGGTTCAAGCTCAGCTACCTGGGCCATATACTGGCTGTAACGGGCGTGCAAAATACGCCCCGGCACCTTATCACCCGCTTCGTAGCCATCTTTAGCCAGTTGCGGACGCTCGCGCAGCATCTTTGGGGTAATGGTGTGCTCCTGCTCAAGCACCGGCGCCATGCCTTTCTCTAAGGAGAGCTCTAGCGCTTGCTTCCAGCCTTCAATCGCCAAATGGCGGCTCACCTCCTCAGTGAACACCAGCGACTGCTTAGAACCGTAAGGGATTTTGAGCATGGTCAGCGTAGAACCTAGGCCCAAAAAGCCCATGCCGTGGCGGCGCTTCGCCTCGATTTCACGCTGCTGCTGGGGCAGTGGCAGACCGGCAATTTCCACCACGTTGTCAAGCATACGGGTGAAGATAGCGACTACTTTGCGATAACGCTCCCAATCAAAGCGTGGCTCGGCGCCAAAAGGGTCGATCACAAATTTGGTCAGGTTAACAGAGCCCAACAAACAGGCGCCTTCTGGCGGCAGAGGCTGCTCGCCGCAGGGGTTGGTCGCGCGGATATCTTCGCAGAACCAGTTATTGTTCATGCGATTCACCTGGTCGATCAGGATGAAGCCTGGCTCGGCGTAGTCGTAGGTGGAGGACATGATGGTGTCCCACAACTCCCGGGCCTTAATCACTTCCACAATGCGACAGGCAACGCGGCCCTCAGCATCAACAGTGTAGCCCTCTTCGACCACTGGCCAGTCACGGTAGAGGAGATCTTCTGGTTTCACATCGTCTTTTTCACCGGGGTGAAGCGGAAACGCCAGCGGCCAGTCGGTATTGTTTTTGACCGCTTCCATGAACTCATCGGTGATCAGCAAGCTAAGGTTAAACTGGCGCAGGCGGCCCGCTTCACGCTTGGCCTGGATAAACTCACGCACATCCGGATGGCCTACATCAAAGGTGCCCATTTGGGCGCCACGGCGGCCACCGGCAGAAGCCACGGTGAAACACATCTTGTCATAAATATCCATAAACGCCAGCGGGCCATTGGTGCCCGCGCCCGCGCCAAATACAAACGCACCTTTGTGGCGCAGCGTCGAAAAATCGTAGCCAATCCCTGCACCGGACTTCAGCGTCATACCCGCATCCACCACGGAGTCGAGAATGTCGCGCATGGAGTCGCGAATGGTGCGCGAAACGGTGCAGTTAATCAGGCTCACCGCTGGTTTATAGGCCTCAGCGCCCGCATTAGAAAGAATACGCCCAGCAGGAATAGCGCCGTTTTCCAGCGCCCAGCGAAACTTTGGCAACCACTCTTTGGCGTGATCTCCTTCTACCTTTGCAAGAGCACGCGCCACCCGTTCAAACGTCGCACCGATGTCTTGGTCAACAGGTTGGCTATGGCGATCCTTGAGACGGTATTTTGCGTCCCAGATCTCCCGCGAGGGCGCCTGCATCGGGACATCATTAGAGGTCTTCATAGCCTTAGCAGCGGTGCTCATATCGCAAAACTCCTTCACAACGGGGTGAATATAGCGCTCAAATGGGGGCGATTATACGTGGCATCGGAGTGAAGTATAGACTTGACTTCCCACTATATGAGGCACTTTTTTGAGGATTTTCTACCATATATAGGAAAATCAGCGCGTTACTCTTTTGCCGGTCTACAACACGCTATAAACTGAGGTTTTAATCGCCTAGAGGGTTTGGTTAGATGGCTCAGATTATGTCCGCTACTTACCCGCTGGGTATTCGCGCGCTAGTCACTACAGTGTTGACCACTGCTTCGATAGTCGCTGCTTCCGTAGCAAGTGCCGCTACGTTTAATACCGATAATGTCGATAGCCACGATCACTGGCAATCACTGACGCTCACTCTGGGCGGTGAACGACATTACCGGGCGGTAGAGACCCACAGTTACTCGGACGCTACGCTAAGCCTCAATACTACCCAGGGGGTATGTGATTTACCGTGGCTGGAGATGCGCGTCACGCTTGAACAGCAGCAGGGTGAAAGTCGCGCGGTGAACTTAGTGCCTACGCGGCTACGCATTGATGAGCAGCCAGTGTTAGATACGATGGCGGAATTTATCACTGAGCGTGGTGATGATGGTTTTTATGCGCATTTTTATCTCAGCGACATGCCAACACTAATGGCGGAGATGCGCCAAGGCGAACAGCTGTTTCTTGGCTTTGACCAAGAGGAACGTGAGCCTTGGTATATGACGTTTAGCCTGCAAGGCGCCAATGCAGCTATTACTCGGATGTTAACCCAGTGTGAAGATGATGAGATTAGCGTTAACTAATAAGAAAATTCACTAAAAAGGTGGCTCAATAAACCGGGGGTACGGGTTCAAGGGCCATTTCAACGCGGTTACGCCCGCCATCTTTGGCCCGATACATCGCGTCGTCAGCGCGGGAAATTAATGTTTTGCAGCTGTCACCCACCTGCCAAACGGCTACCCCGATACTTACCGTGACGGTTTGATGCAATCCTTCAATACGCAATTCAGCCACGAGTGCACGCAGTCGCTCAGCTAAGCCCACGGCAGCATCTACATCTGAGTGGGTAGCGAGCACAATAAATTCTTCTCCTCCCCAGCGGCCTAGGTGGTCGCAGCCACGCAGCGAATTTTCTACCAAACGTGCCAGCGCCACCAATACATCATCGCCTACGCTGTGGCCGTAGGTATCGTTGATTTTCTTGAAGTTATCTACATCGAATAGCAGCAGCGCAAAAGTGGCTGCATATCGGTTGGCAGCCACCAGCTCAGCATTAATGGCTTCTTCAATACGGTAACGATTCCACACCTTGGTCAATGGATCGAAATGCGCCAACCGCTCTAAGCGCTGATTGGCTTCGGCAAGCGCTTGGCGCTCACGCTCCAAATGCATATTAAGTGAGCGAATTTCATAGGCCGAAATAGCTAGCGTTAGGTCTTCGCCTAAGTCGACGGCTGCTAATCGCTCTACCCGCTGCCACGCTTCGCTCTTACCCACCACTTCTTCATACCATGCGACCGATGGGGCGACTATCGATGCCGGCTGAGGGCTGGCGGTAGGTTGCATCGCCCAATATAGCGTTTCAACCTGCTCGGGACGAAAAAAAATCAACCAGGCACGCTGAGTTGAGTTCATTGGCAACGGCACGGCGATAGCACCGCACTGATCTGGCATGGCTAATGACGCCGTTAAGGTTTCTTTAGCAAGTTCGCGAGTACACCAAGGGCCAGTATGCTCATGGGATCTTTCTAACCGTAAAACAAACTGACTAAGGACTTGTGAAGTCGGCGTCACCCCCGCTTGATACGCCCCACCATTTACCCAGAGCACGACTCCATGGGCGCGAAACAGCTTCATCCAGGACGCCGCCTGCTCTTGCAATATTTGTTGTGGATTTTGCGGTTCACTACGCGCTCGCGTTCGTAGGGTTAAGCTATCCTGAACGCGCTGTAAATAGCGTGCTTCTTGGCGTGCCCGCAATAACAGCATACGCTGTGTCGCCATTTGCACCAGCGTTCGAACAGCATCACGCACGGGAGGTTCAACCGAATGCGCTGCCGCCGAATGGCAAAACACCAGCCCCCATAAGCCAATATCACTCTGCATTGCCAAACTAAGCGAACCGCGCACGCCCATGCGTTTTAAATAGCGTTGCCGTTCAGGCGCTGGGGCGCGTAAAAAGCTGCCACTCAGGCAGGTAGACGGATGTGCAGGCATAAGCACTTCTGGAGATGCATTGGCATCTTTAATTAGTCTCACCGGTTGATTTTCATACGTTTGACGTAAGACAGCAGGAAAATCACTAGCAGGAAAGCGTTGTCCCAGCAGCGACGGTAGGTTTTCCCCTAACGCCTCTGCCACCATCAAACCATGCCAATCACTATCAAAATGACATACGGTGACACGGTCGTAACCGGTAAGCTGTTGAATAGCGTTAACTAACGAATCCAATAACTCTTCTTGATGGGACGCTTCCGCTAAATGCATCAGCCGCTCATTCACCGTACCCAGTAAGCGACGTTTGCCTAAGGGGTTTAGCGGCTCAATCTCGATAATCACTTGCTCACCCGCTCGGTAAGCGTTGAGTTGAAAGCGCATACTGCTGTGCTTCGGACGAATAAACACGAGTGGCCCTGGGAGTCGCTGCTGTCCTTGCAGTTCTCGACGCACCCGCTGACTAAGCCGTTTGCCTAACACGCAGGCAAGACTTAACTCCCCCTCCTCAAGAGAAGGCATACCGGTCAAACGTGTGAAATTAGTGCTGGTAGCCAGGATCTGCCGACTATCCGCATCTAATACCAGAAGCGCACCAAATGACTGCAATAGCGGGTGATAATTGGACACGAACGTGACCTCAAGCGTCTGTTCACCCTTCGTTCTGCTGCCTAAGCAACAGCTCGACACGTCGGTTGGCTGCACGCCCCTCCGAGGTCGAGTTCGCTTCCATGGGTTGGGTATCGGCATAGCCGACGGCCCGCATTCGAGAAATATTGAACCCTTGACGCTCTAAATGCCGCACGACGGCAATCGCTCGCGCGGATGAAAGCTCCCAGTTAGACGGAAAGCGCGCCGTTGAAATAGGCATGCTGTCGGTATGGCCTTCCACCGAGATCAGCCCATCAAAGCTGACCAGTACTTCCATTAGGCTATCTACCACCCCACGACCTTGAGAAGTTAGCACTGCTTGGCCGCTAGCAAATAGAAGACTGTCATCAATGCGTAAGGTAACCCCTTCGCGCCCTTGAGAGACATTAACCCCAGGAATATTGAGTCCGGCAAACTGTGGTTGCAAACCTTCATGACGGGGCTGAATGCCGGTTGCCAGGGTCGCCAACGGCAGTGATGATACAGCGCTAGCCGTGCGCATAAAAGCGCTATCACTGGCTTCACCACCGCCGGGTGGGGTTAATGCCAACAGAAGTACAAAAAGTGTGATTAACAACGTCAGCACATCGAGATAGCTGGTTAGCCAACCTTCATCACCTTCGCCTGGCGAGGCAGTTATTTCCAATGCATGACGTGTGTCACGGTCTAGCATGGCGGCTATCCCTTGGTCGCTGAACTCACCGGCGCTGGCCGGGGCTTGACACTATTGTCACGAATTTCATCGTGATAGTTGGCCACAAAAGAGTTGAGGGTTTCTTCAATAAATGATGGCAAGCGGCGCTTGGTAATCAGAGAAATACCTTCCAATACCATGTTCATGGTAATTAACCGCTCTTCTGTACGGCGCTCTAATTTCACCGCAATCGGCTTAAAGACCAAGTTGGCTAATAAAATGCCGTAAAAGGTAGTGAGCAGTGCTACCGCCATGCGCGGTCCAATCACTTGAAGATCACCAGCGTCCATCACCTCCAGCATGTTCACAAGCCCTACCAGCGTGCCGATCATGCCAAACGCGGGCGCATAGGTCGCCATAGTGCGGAATATTTGTGCTTCTGCATGCTCACGCGCTTTCAGGCGCGCAATGCGCCAGCGCAGCATGTCAAAAATTTCATCTTCTTTGGTATTGGCAATCACCAACTGAATACCAGTACGAAGAAAAGGGTTGCGGGTATGCTCAAGCTCACGTTCGACAGCTCGAACGTCACCTTTGAACCAAAGCCGCGACATATCAACCAGCTCGCGGATATCATCGCGCATGTAAGTGTTTTCGCGACGAAATACCAACCCCACCAATCGCACGACACGGAGCACTTCTTTTAGTGGATAGCTAATAAACGTAGCCGCCAATGTGCCGGTAACCACAATGGCCAAGCCTGGAAAGTTGATAAAACTCGCGGGGGACTCTGCGGTAAAAAACAGCACACTGACCAACAGTAAGATGCTGGCAAATATGCCTATCAGCGTCGAAGGATTCATCCACGGCTCCTTGCCGGTCACAAGTGAGTAAAAGAGGGAGATTTTATGCTGAGTCGTGTAAGCGCGCGCGTAGACGACTAACAGCTTGGCTGTGTAATTGAGAAACGCGTGACTCCGTCACGCCCAACACAGCACCTACTTCCTTGAGGTTGAGTTCTTCTTGGTAATACAGCGCCATCAATAGCTTTTCACGCTCCGGCAGCGCTTCAATGGCGTTAATCAGCGTTTGCCGCTGCTGGCCATCTAGCAATTGCTCAAAAGGGGAATTGTTTGGCTCATAGCTAACTGGCTCACTGCCCTCAGCCACCAACTCCTCAAAAGGTAATAGTTGACCACTGTTGGTATCATTGAGTAGCTGTTGGTAATCACCCAACGGCATCTCTAGATGATGAGCTATTTCGTGCTCTTCCGGTGCTCGCCCTAACTGTTGCTCTAATTGACGAACGGCACTGTCTACTGCACGCGCTGAGCGTCGAACACTGCGTGGCAACCAGTCGCGTGTGCGCAGTTCGTCCATCATCGCGCCGCGAATACGCTGGCTGGCAAAGGTAGCGAACGTCGCACCTTGGGTCGCATCAAAGCGACCTAGTGCTTCCAACAGACCAACCATACCGGCTTGAATAAGATCATCGAGCTCAATGCTCGCTGGTAAGCGGACTTGTAGCGTCAAGGCTTGACGTCGCACCAGCGGCATGTATTGCGTGAGTAGCTCATTTTGTTTAATTCTGCCCTGTGCTGTGTACATCTTATCGCCTCGCGGCTATACAGCCTTCACTGATAATTCACAATCATTTGCAGCCCCTGCACACGAACCGGGCGCTGGCCTGGGCGTAAAGCGAAGCGAAAATGCAACGGGGCCGCCGCTGTTCGCCCCGCGAGTGCGGTAGTGCTACCCCGCATACTGGTTAACGCAACGCATTGTTCAGGATGGCAAAGCCAAGCGTTTAACTGCGCCTCGGCAGGGTGTTGAAACTGCCATTGAATACGTCCGAGCTGTCCCGCCTGAACATTGGTAACGTCAGGAGGAGTTGCTTGTTGACTGACGCTCGCCCGATCACTCATTGCCACCATTAGCCCAGGTATCTGGGTACTCCAACTACCCGGCGTCGCATAAGCACTACTCATCGGTACGGATAGAATCACCGCCCATAGCAATTTGAAAGGCCAGCTTAGCATGCTTATTATCCTCGGCGGAGTAAGCTCATCGTGCAAGTACCAGAAGCTCCATCTTTAAGTAGTACTCGGCAGCTCCTCGCAAGTTATCGAGTAACCCCTGGCGCGGCAAGTGGGGCTCGTGAAGCGCCAGTAAACGGTTAGGTCCTCCATTCTCACTTAGCTGGCATAGCGTGCGATACATGGCAGCGAAAGCATCGGCATCACTGTTGATCCACAGCGCCCACCGGCTGTATTCGTTACGTAATTGGGAAAGGTTGGTTGCATCCGCCATTACAATACGAATCTCCCAGTCCCCTGGTTCACCTGCCCAGCGCCGTCCCAGGTTTGACCACTGCTCCAGCCGCGCTTTGACTTTATTCACATTTGACACACCGCTGCCAGGCAGCCCGACAACCACCAAGGGAACCTTGGGCCGGGGGGTGGCTTCCGCCGCTGGCTCGTTATGCGCCTCTGGCATGGGCGAGGTCAGGGGGGAGGTGTGCTGTTCAGGCACATGCTCGGCCGCTGGTACATCAACCGGTTCTTCAGCCTGCTGCTGTTGGCGCTGAAGATCGGCCCACTTACGTAATCCGGCCGCTTGATCTTGTCCGCTCACGCCACACCCTCTCGACTCACACTGCCCAGTTGGCGAATCGCATCGCGTGCCATAAAAGCGTAAACCAATGCATCGAGCATAGCGGTATCACGGCGGCGACGACTTGCACCTAATAGGTTGAGGAGGTCACCGCGCAGCGTCTGCGCTTCCTCGTCGTCGGCATTATCTAGATGCCCGGCCACGGCTGCGACACCACTGGCCATTAATAAGCGCACATCAGCGTTTACTTCTCCGCTATCAGCCTCTTTTAACTGCTGCCAAGCCCGGCGCGTCAAGGCAGCCAAGCCTTCACTTTGTAGCTGGGTGAGCAATAAAGAGAGCACCTCGGCACCCAGCTTAGCAGGCGTGAGCCAGTAACGGCGCGCCACCACTTTGGCACTCTCAGGGTCGCGCACTTCCCCGTACCAGCCGAGCAGCGCAAGGCCGCTAGCATCCTGGACTTCGGCGTAAGCCGTCCACAGCTGCATCGATTGGCCACGAAAACGCACGCCCACATGATGCGTCAGTAAGCTGTCACTGAACAGCTGACGCAATGTCTGACGCTCATGGTTAAAGAGTACCCGATGACTGGGGGCCGCTTGGCTGATCCAAGTCAAGTGCTGGGCGACCAGCCATGTTAACGCATCCGGTTCGGGCAAACGGGGCAATAAATGTACGGCGACACCGCTTGCTTCAGTGATCGCGGCTAATCGCGGCTGCCAACCGGCAACATGACGGTGCTGTAACCAGGGTAGCGCCAGCCATGCTCCCTGCGTATCCAGTCCAATATCCGGCATCGCCCAGTCGCAACCACGTTCGTTACGCCGCGCAGACCACGCCATACCCAGTGTGGTATCTGCAGGGGGGTAGCTTGCGAGCAAGGTATCTAAACGCTGCTCTTGCAGCCGGCTTGGCAGCGAGGCCAAATTCCATGTTTCTTCTAATGCGGCAAATCCCGTAATACGTTGGCGTAGCCGCGCCAGCAGTGAAGATAAGCGTCGACCTTGACCCAATACATCTCGCGACCAGCGCGGCATTCCCATTGGAGCGTCAGCACCTT
Organism: Gammaproteobacteria bacterium; assembly: GCA_023485185.1. The sequence goes on along the minus strand of JAMCZP010000270.1, from coordinate 806 downwards.
GGGGGCGATCACGCTGCGGTGATTGGGTGTTCAGCGCTTGGTTAATCAACGCATCAGGGGCGGCGATCGCCATATCTTCAGGCACCTGCTGGCCGTTTGAACCAAACAGCACCCGCATGCCGTGGCGCATAACGATGTCTAGTACCGGGGCCAGGCGACCCGCTTCATCCTGCTTGGTAATAATACAGTCATCTAATTCAGCGCCCGCAGCACGGGCGGCCTGACGATAACGCAGCACGACTTCTTCGAGGGTTTCCGGCTGACTGGCCGCATTGAGCAGCAACACTAAGCGCACCCGAGAGCGCCCGCCTTGAAGGTGGGCAATCTGTTCAATGACGCGCTGATCACGTTGGCTCATGCCGACGGTGTCGATAATCACCCACTGTTTGCCCTGCAGGCGACCCAGCAAATCGTCGATGGGTTGTTCCGCATCCAGCGCGTACATGGGTGTATCCAGCAGGCGCGCATAAATACGTAGTTGCTCATGTGCACCGATCCGGAAGCTGTCAGTCGTGACCAACGCGACTGGACGCGTGCCGTGTCGCATAACAAAGCGAGCTGCCAGTTTAGCCGTAGTCGTGGTTTTCCCCACCCCCGTTGGTCCCACCAGCGCGACAATCCCGGTTTGGTCGAAGAAGCTTGGCTCATCACTGAGCACGCTCAGGCGCTCCATGAGTTGCTGCCGTAGCCACTGTAACGGGGCGTCGCTATCGCTGCTTAATACAGCCCATGGCGCAGGCAATCCAGCGAGCACCTCATCGCTAAGTTCGCTGCTAAAGCCAACGTTCCAGAGCAGTTGACGCAGC
>JAMCZP010000097.1 GCA_023485185.1 Gammaproteobacteria bacterium | reverse complement strand
CGTAAGAGAACGGGTTTAGAATCTGGCGCGCCCGGGAGGATTCGAACCTCCGACCCCCTGATTCGTAGTCAGGTACTCTATCCAGCTGAGCTACGGGCGCATAACTTTCAGCAGTGCGTTTAAACAAGCATTTCAAGCTGATTTGATACTTCTCTCAAACTTCTTTCAAAACAAGTAAGAAGGTGGCGCGCCCGGGAGGATTCGAACCTCCGACCCCCTGATTCGTAGTCAGGTACTCTATCCAGCTGAGCTACGGGCGCTTACCTTCTAACGTGCAGTTGGCGGAGAAGGAGGGATTCGAACCCTCGATAGGGCTATAAACCCTATACTCCCTTAGCAGGGGAGCGCCTTCAGCCACTCGGCCACCTCTCCTTAACGGCACGGCGCGAATATTACCGATTTAGGATTCTTATGTCCAGTCTTTAACCGATTTTTTTCGCGCCAGCCTTACCTTACGTCTTAAACATCAACTTATGATGAAAGCACGTAAGCCCTACTCTGCTTCACTTTCACTATTTCTTTCGCGCTGAATACGCTGGTAAATCTCTTCACGGTGTACCGCAACATCTTTTGGTGCGTTAACACCGATACGTACTTGATTGCCCTTCACACCTAGAACGGTAACGGTTATTTCATCTCCGATCATTAGGGTTTCGCCAACACGGCGAGTTAGGATGAGCATGGCTGATCTCCTTTTCAGACGTTTTTATACAACGGGATATGTCAACCGGCGATAACATCATGCGATTATGCAACACGATATTGTCTATCACCAAAGCTCCGGCTCCATGACACCTTAACCTCCCGTTGAAAGAAAGCTCACCACCACACGGCAGCAAGTACCCCTTCAGCGTAGAAGGTTTAGGACATAAATGTTATTCAGATTCGATATCTGTCTTATCTAAACCAAAAGCTTTGTGTAATGCGTTGACAGCAAGTTCCATATGCTTCTCATCAATCACTACTGAAATTTTAATTTCAGAGGTAGATACCATACGGATATTGACGTTCTCATCAGCCAAGACGCGAAACATTTTCGATGCCACGCCAGCATGGGAGCGCATGCCCACGCCCACTAATGAAACTTTGGCGATATTATCATCACCGCGCAATTCACCGCCACCCAAGTCCGGGATCACCGTCTCTTCAAGCAGCTTTTTGGTAGCTTTATAGTCCCCCTTAGCTACCGTAAAGGTGAAGTCGGTATAGTCTCCGGCCGGTGCAACGTTCTGCACGATCATATCAACTTCGATATTGGCATCGGCGATCGGACCAAGAATACGTGAAGCAACACCCGGCACATCCGGTGTATTGAGCAGCGTCAGCTTGGCTTCGTTCTTGGTAAAGGCGATACCGGAGATCAGTGGTTCTTCCATAGCGTCCTCGTCTTTGTCTGCTTCTGCAACAATTAGGGTACCGGGACCGTCTTGAAAACTAGACAGCACCCGCAGTGGAACATTGTATTTACCGGCAAACTCGACCGCGCGAATCTGTAACACTTTAGAGCCCAGGCTTGCCAGCTCCAGCATCTCTTCAACGGTAATGCTCTCTAAGCGCTGGGCTTTCGAGCATACGCGCGGGTCAGTGGTATAAACACCATCAACATCGGTGTAAATCTGACACTCATCAGCGCCTAGTGCAGCCGCCAAGGCCACCCCAGTGGTATCAGAACCACCGCGCCCTAGCGTCGTGATATTGCCGTCTTGATCGACACCCTGGAAACCTGCTACAACCACTACCTGCCCTGCGTCCAGATCGGCCTTCAAGTCTTCAGTTTCAATGCGCTGGATACGTGCTTTGGTATAAGCACTGTCGGTATGAATACCCACCTGAGCACCGGTGTGCGAAGTGGCTGGCACGCCAATTTGCTGAAGCGCCATGGCGAGCAGTGAAATGGTTACCTGCTCGCCAGTCGATAGCAGCATATCCATTTCACGCGGCGCGGGGTCTTCGTTAAGTGCCTGAGCCATATCGGTAAGACGGTTGGTCTCACCGCTCATTGCGGAAACCACGACAACAACCTGGTGGCCTTGATCGCGGAAGCCCTTAACCTTTTCCGCCACGGCCTTGATACGCTCGACAGAGCCCACCGAAGTGCCGCCGAACTTCTGTACGTATAGTGCCATATGCCGTTTTTCCTATGCGTTCGGGAATGGAGGGTGAAATTACATTAAGCTCAAGGAGCCTTTGATTAACGTCATGAGCGCAGGTCAGACAAGGCGAAATTAGATGAAAAAGCGGAGTTTACAAAGTGTAAATGAGCATTTTGAAGCTAATTTCAACGCCGTATGAACAAGCGCAATAGTTAATCAGAGATCTCCTGAATAAATAAGGCCGGTGACAATAATGCCACCGGCCTTGGAGTTTAGCTAAGCGCGTTTTCCAACCATGCAGGGACACTGTTCAACGCATCCGGCAGGGCGTCAGGTTGACTACCTCCCGCCTGAGCCATATCTGCGCGACCACCACCCTTCCCTCCCACCTGAGAGGCTACATGGTTCACCAGCTCACCGGCCTTCACTCGCCCAGTTAAATCTTGGGTTACCCCAGCAATCAGACTTACTTTGCCTGCCGCTTGATCGGCAACACCAAGAATAATCACTCCAGAACTAAGCTTGTTCTTAAGCTGATCAAGGACGCCGCGCAGATCTTTGCCTGAGACGCCCTCTAGCTGAGTGGCCAATAATTTAATGCCATTGATTTCCTGCACCTGACTCAGCATGTCGCTACCCGCAGCGCTAGCCAGCTTGGATTTAAGCTGCTCAAGCTCTTTTTCTAAGCTACGGTTACGCTCAACCAGCGACTCTACCCGTGCTTCGACTTGCTCTGGCTTGGTCTTTAGGCGTTCACCCAAGCGCGCTAGACGGGCTTCTTGCTCGCGGAAGTAAGCTAGCGCATTTTCACCGGTAATCGCTTCGATACGGCGAACCCCGGAGGCGATGCCCACTTCACTCATCACATGGCAGCAGCCGATATCGCCACTGCGCGACACGTGGGTACCACCGCACAGCTCGATAGAGAAGTCGTCGGCACCAATGGTCAGTACGCGAACGTTCTCGGCATATTTGGCCTCAAACAGTGCCGCAGCACCTTTGGCTTTGGCTTGCTCCAAGCTCATTTGCTCGGTTTTGGTCGGCGCATTAGCCAGGATCTGCTCATTGACCAGCCGCTCGACTTCCGCCAATTGCTCGGAGGTCATCGGCTCAAAGTGGCTAAAGTCGAAGCGTAGTCGCTCCGCATTAACCAGCGAGCCCTTCTGCTGCACGTGATCACCCAGCACCATGCGCAGCGCTTTATGCAGTAGGTGAGTCGCCGAGTGGTTTCGGATCGTCGCCGTGCGCAGGCTGGCATCTACTTCGCCACGCACACTGCTTCCTACACTCAACGAGCCCTCCACCATGATGCCCTGATGAAGGTGATGACCACTCTGTTTCTGGGTATCGGTGACCTGGAAACGACCGCCCTCTACGTAGAGGTAGCCGGTGTCGCCGACCTGACCGCCCGACTCACCGTAAAAAGGCGTGCGATCTAGCACCACAGTACCCTTCTGCCCTGCTTGCAATGCGCTTAGCGCGTTGCCTTCACTGTCGACCAACGCCATTACTTCGGCCTGATCGTCTAACCGATCATAGCCAGTGAACGCCGTCTGGCCATCCAGCTCAATAGAAGCACTGTAGTCGGCGCCAAACTGGCTGGCCGCCCTGGCGCGCTCGCGCTGGGCCTCTAACGCTTGCTGAAAGCCGGCTTCGTCTAGGGTAACGCCGCGCTCACGACAGACGTCGGCGGTGAGATCGAAGGGGAAGCCGTAGGTATCGTAAAGTTTAAACACCGTCTCACCCGGCAGAACCTTGCCATCGAGTTCGGCCAGGGCCGCATTCAAAAGCCCCATACCGTGGTCCAGGGTGCGCGCGAACTGCTCCTCTTCTTTCAGCAGAACACGGGCGATTTGCTCACTGGCTTCGCGCAGCTCTGGGTAAGCGTCGCCCATCTCGGCGTCTAGCGCGTCAACTAACTTATGGAAAAACGGCTCGACCGCACCCAGCTTGTGACCGTGACGAATCGCGCGGCGGATAATCCGGCGCAGTACATAGCCACGCCCCTCATTGGAAGGCAGCACACCATCGGCAATCAGAAAGGCGCAGGAGCGAATATGATCAGCAATGACGCGCAACGAAGGCGTAGCAGTATCCGCGTGCCCCGTGGCTTTAGCAGCCGCCTGCAGCAAGTTCTGAAACAGATCGATCTCGTAGTTGGAGTGCACGCCCTGCATAACCGCGGCAACCCGCTCCAAGCCCATACCGGTATCGATAGAGGGTTTAGGTAGCGGGTTTAACGTGCCTTGGGCATCGCGGTCAAACTGCATGAACACCAGGTTCCAGATTTCGATATAGCGGTCGCCATCCTCTTCCGGGCTACCAGGAGGGCCGCCCCATACCTCAGGGCCGTGATCAAAGAAGATTTCCGAGCTTGGGCCGCAAGGGCCGGTATCGCCCATCTGCCAGAAGTTATCTTCGTCTAGCTTGGAGAACCGCTCAGGGTCAATGCCAATCTCATCTTTCCAGATGCGCTCGGCTTCGTCATCGCTGATATGCACGGTGACCCACAACTTCTCTTTAGGCAGGCCCAGGGTTTCGGTTAAAAATACCCAGGCAAAACGAATGGCATCGCGCTTGAAGTAATCACCGAAGCTGAAGTTACCCAGCATTTCAAAGAAAGTGTGGTGACGCGCGGTATAGCCGACGTTGTCTAAATCGTTATGTTTGCCGCCTGCACGAACGCAGCGCTGGGCAGAAGTGGCGCGAACGTAAGGGCGCGGGTCACGGCCAAGGAACACATCTTTAAACGGCACCATGCCGGCATTTGTGAACAGTAGCGTCGGGTCGTTGCCCGGCACTAAAGAGCTGGTAGGTACAATCGTATGCCCCTGCTCTGCAAAGAAGGTGAGAAAGGCCTGTCTTATCTCTGCGCTTTTCATAGGGTATCCGTAACAAGAAAGCGTGATGTCCCAGGGCGCTGTCGCCGCTACCCTAAGGGGTCGCAAAGGCGCCATTATAGCGCAGTTGTCAAACGACTAAAGCCGCTCTTAGTGGTTAAGAGGCAATCAGTTGGTAAACAAGCGTACTAGAGGGCATTTAGAAAGGTAAGTAAAAGCGGTATTACAGGCAGGAAAGCGCGTAACGAATTTGTTCAAAATCAAAACCACGACTGGCAAGAAAGCGCTCACGTTTTGCACGTTCCTTGGGATTCTCACCAGGGGAAGTAAAGCGTCGCGCCAGGGTTTCCCTGGCGAGTTCAAACCAATCAACCTGCTCGCTCTCTTCGACCTCTGCAAAGGCCGCATTAAGCGTCTCTTGATCAACACCGCGCTGACGTAACTCACCTTTAATCCGAATCCCCCCTTGGCCACGCATAATGCGCGAGCGTACAAAACTTGCTGCAAAGCGAGCGTCAGACTGAAGGTCTTGCTCTATCAGGGTATCCAGACATTCATCAATGGCGGCATCGTCGAAAGTTTTTTTCTTCAGTCGCTGCACAAGCTCGGCGCGAGAGTATTCGCGCCGAGCAAGCAAACCAATCGCGATGTCACGAGGAGAAGCATCGCGTGGTGAGTTAAAGGCCATCAGAGGGCCTTTGCTAGAGCTGTCTTACAGCAGATCGTCATCACCAGCATCCAATTCAGCAGGCGCTTCGACAGCGGCATCTTCTTTCTTGGTATCAGGCTTGGCCAACAGCTGTTCACGAATCTGCGTTTCGATCTCAACCATGATTTCTGGATGCTCTTCCAGATACAGCGCTGAGTTAGCCTTACCCTGACCAATCTTCTTGCCTTTATAGCTGTACCAGGCACCCGCTTTATCGACCAAGTTGCACTGTACGCCTAGATCAATCACTTCACCGGCGTGGTAGATACCTTTACCGTAAAGAATCTGGAACTCTGCTTGACGGAACGGCGGCGCCACCTTGTTTTTGACCACTTTAACGCGGGTTTCGTTACCGGTGACTTCATCACCGACTTTTACCGAACCGGTGCGACGAATATCCAAACGCACACTGGAATAAAACTTCAGCGCATTACCGCCCGTGGTCGTTTCTGGACTACCAAACATAACGCCGATCTTCATACGGATCTGGTTAATGAAGATGACTAAGCAGTTAGCATTTTTGATGTTACCGGTGATCTTACGCAGTGCCTGGGACATCAAACGTGCCTGCAGACCAACGTGGGAGTCGCCCATTTCGCCTTCAATTTCAGCACGTGGCGTCAAAGCAGCTACTGAATCGATAACAATCACGTCAACACCGCCAGAGCGCACCAGCATGTCGGTAATTTCCAGTGCCTGCTCGCCGTTATCCGGCTGAGAAACCAATAGATCATCAAGATTAACGCCGAGTTTTTCAGCGTAGCTTGGGTCAAGCGCGTGCTCGGCATCAACGAACGCACACACTTTGCCCTGCTTCTGTGCCTCAGCAATCACTGAAAGGGTCAGGGTCGTTTTACCCGACGACTCGGGTCCAAAGATTTCGCAGACACGGCCAAACGGCAAACCGCCAATGCCGAGCGCGATATCCAGGCCCAATGAACCGGTGGAAACCGATGGCATGACCACACGCGGTGCGTCGCCTAGACGCATAACGGTGCCTTTGCCGAACTGACGGTCGATTTGGCTGAGTGCAGCGTTTAGCGCTTTAGAACGGTTGTCATCCTGAGCCATTCAGAGATTCCTCATAACGAACTGTATAATTAGCCAGTAGTATGCCAAAAATTGTCCCGTAAACAAATCCTAGATCGTGCTTTCTCGCAATTATTTCTTCTTGCTTGCTTTCACACGTGCATCCAAACGCGCTACCAGACCTGCCAGCGCCTGGCGTACAGCTTGTTCACGCACCGCCTGACGGTCACCGGGAAAATGAAAGCACTCGGCCTGCTGGCTGCCTGCATCTCCCCAGGCTAACCATACTGTTCCCACAGGCTTGTCCGCACTGCCACCATCAGGCCCAGCTACACCGCTGACGGCGACGCCCAAGCCTGCACCACTCTCATGACAGGCACCTAATACCATGGCTTTCACCACTTCTTCGCTGACCGCCCCGTGAGCTTCCAGTATAGCCGCTGGCACGCCTAACAGCCGGGTCTTCGCCGCATTTGAGTAAGTTACATAGCCGGTTGTAAAGTAAGCCGAGCTGCCAGCCGTCGAGGTGATAGTGCTGGCAACGCCACCGCCAGTACAGGATTCAGCTGCCGTGACTTCCACGTTCAACTGCTGACAAAGACGCCCCAGGCGCTGGGCCAGCAAGGTTAAATCCAAATTTTTTAGGCTAGATACGCTGGGCACTATCGTCGCTCCTTCAAGTGAGTCGTCAGTTCAGCGTAGAATACTGCGTTTAGCTTGCTTAAAGAACTTGCACATACCGTAAGCCAAGACGGCTTACGCTACGCTCAATCAGGATGCCCATGTCTCAGGCCTTCCCCCCCAACACGCCAATGATCACCCAATATTTAAAGATCAAGCGCGAACACCCCGAGGTACTACTGTTCTACCGAATGGGGGATTTTTACGAACTATTTTTTGACGACGCCAAACGCGCCGCCGCCCTATTGGACATCACTCTTACGCAGCGCGGCCAGTCAGGTGGCAAACCGATCCCTATGGCGGGCGTGCCATACCACAGCGCTGAAGGTTATCTAGCGCGCCTGGTTGCTGGCGGCGAGTCGGTGGCCATCTGCGAGCAGATTGGTGACCCTGCGACCAGCAAAGGTCCCGTTGATCGCCAGGTGGTACGTATCGTCACCCCCGGCACACTCCACGATGAAGCACTGCTAGATGCGCGCCGTGACAACGTACTGGTATCGGTGTCCCCCGGCAGAGATAGCTGGGGCCTTGCCTGGCTGGAGCTCTCAAGTGGCCGCTTCAATGTACTGGAAGTAGAAAGCGAAGCGGAGATGCTAGCAGAGCTGACTCGCCTCTCCCCCGCCGAGCTGCTGGTGCCCGAAAGCCTGTCGCTACCCGATGCATGGTCGCAAAAACGCAGCTTGCGCCGCCAGGGCGAGTGGCTGTTTGACCTGGAGAGCGCGACTCGCAGCCTTTGCGATCAGTTTGAAGTGCAGGATTTGCGTGGCTTTGGCTGCGCGCACCTTACTACCGCACTGATTGCCGCCGGGGTGCTGATTGATTACGCCCGGGATACACAGCGTTCGCGCCTGCCCCATGTAACCGCGATCAGCGTTGAGAACCGCGACGACGCCGTGGTCATCGACGCCGCCAGCCGACGTAATCTAGAAATCGATATTAATCTGGGCGGCAATAGCGACAACACACTGGCCAGCGTGCTGGATACCTGCACCACTGCGATGGGTTCACGACTGCTTAAGCGCTGGCTCAACCGCCCCTTGCGCCAGCGCGAGATCGTACAGGCTCGCCATGCGGGGGTAGCGCTACTCAGCCTGGAGGCGGCCTATACGCCACTGCGCGAGACGCTGAGCGACGTAGGTGATGTGGAGCGCATCTTGGCACGCGTAGCGCTGTATAGCGCTCGCCCGCGCGATTTGGCACGCCTGCGCGATGCACTGGTAACGCTCCCTCAACTGGAGCAGCAGCTAAGCGAAGTCGAGAGCGGCAGCGCCTTGGATAACCTGCGCCCGCACATTCGCCCCTACCCGGAAATGGCCGACATGCTCAGCCGTGCGCTGGTGGAGAACCCCCCGGTGGTGATCCGCGATGGCGGCGTGATTGCCGACGGCTTCGATACAGAGCTCGATGAGCATCGCGGCATGGCCGAAAATGCGGGCGACTACCTGATTCAACTAGAGCTTCGTGAGCGCGAACGTACTGGGCTTGCCAATCTCAAAGTCGGTTATAACCGGGTGCACGGCTACTTTATTGAGCTGCCTCGCTCCCAAGCTCAGCAGGCGCCCGCAGATTACATTCGCCGCCAAACGTTGAAAAACGCTGAGCGCTTTATTATTCCTGAGCTTAAAGAGTTTGAAGATAAAGCACTGTCGGCGAAATCCCGTGCACTCACTCGGGAGAAGTGGCTTTACGACCGCCTGCTTAGCGATCTTAACGACAATCTTCACGCGCTGCAGAGCACTTCTCAAGCACTGGCGGAACTTGATGTGCTGTGCGCCTTTGCCGAACGGGCAGAGGCCTTGAACTGGGTTCGGCCAACATTGAGCGAGTCCACCGGCATACACATTGAGGCAGGACGCCACCCGGTAGTCGAGCAGGTCAGTGAAACGCCCTTTGTACCCAATGACGTAACGCTCAATCCTGACCGGCATATGCTGATTATTACCGGGCCCAATATGGGCGGTAAATCAACCTATATGCGCCAGACAGCACTGATTGCCCTGCTGGCCCACTGCGGCAGTTTTGTGCCCGCCGATGCCGCAGAGATCGGCCCGCTGGACCGAATTTTTACCCGGATTGGTTCATCAGATGACTTGGCAGGCGGCCGCTCGACCTTCATGGTCGAAATGACTGAAACCGCCAATATCCTCCACAACGCCACCCAGCAAAGCCTGATCCTGATGGATGAGATTGGCCGTGGCACCAGCACCTTTGACGGCTTGTCGCTGGCCTGGGCAAGTGCGGAATACTTGGCGAAAGGACGTGCGCTAACCCTATTTGCCACCCACTATTTTGAAATGACAGCGCTGCCAGAGCATATGGAAGGGGTGGCTAATATCCACCTAACGGCCACCGAACACGGCGATAGCATTGTGTTTATGCATCGCATTGAGGCAGGCCCCGCCAGCCAGAGCTATGGCCTGCAGGTGGCACAGTTAGCGGGAGTTCCTGGGCATGTGATTAAGCGCGCCCGCGAGAAGCTGATAAGCCTGGAGCAGCGCGATGTAGCAAACACGGCCCAAACTCCACGAAGCGCTCCACAGCAAAATGACCTGTTTGCCGCTGCGCCACACCCAGTGATTGAGGCGCTTGAAAACGTCGATATGGATGACTTAACGCCGCGGGAAGCATTAACGCTGTTGTATCAATGGCGAGAACTGATCTAATAGTACTGACCATCATTGAGTGTCTAGTTCCAGTGCAGGTTGGAGCAAGGGTCTTAAAAAGTAGCGCCCAAGGATGGGTTCACAGCGCCCTCGCGGAAACCTGTACTGGCATTGCTACCAACTGGAATCATATGGCGCTTGCCGCCGGGTAAGCGCACCTCTAGAATGTCGCTCAAACTTTTAGCTTATAAAAAACGGCTGATTTATAACCATTCACGATTGATCATGGCTGGGAGTTACCCGGCCCTGCAAGAGGGATAGCAAGATGACGTTTGTCGTTACCGAGAACTGCATCCAGTGCAAATACACCGACTGTGTGGAAGTCTGCCCGGTCGACTGTTTCTATGAGGGTCCGAACTTTCTGGTCATTCATCCTGACGAGTGTATCGACTGCGCGCTGTGTGAACCCGAGTGCCCTGCCGAGGCGATCTTCTCTGAGGATGAACTGCCCGATGGGCAGGAGGCGTTTATTGAGATTAATGCTGAAATGGCAGAGGTTTGGCCCAACATCGCTGAAAGAAAAGACCCGCTGCCCGATGCCGAAGAGTGGGATGGCAAACCAGGCAAGCTTGAGAAATTAGAGCGCTAAGCCTAGTTTCCGCATTTAAAAACCAGCGCCTCTTTGAAAGCGAGCGCTGGTTTTTTTGGCTTGCCGCTGTCCGGCAATAGTCGAACCACCAAATTGCAGGCATCGGCATAGGGGCGGTCAGCATGGCTGACCGGTCCCCTGCCACACCACCCGGCATGCGGGTCCGCACCGGGCGGTTCGAGAAGTTAGGGTTATGAGAGACGGGGCACGCCCAGC
>JAMCZP010000030.1 GCA_023485185.1 Gammaproteobacteria bacterium | reverse complement strand
CGCGCGGGGCTTGGAAAGCAGTAGGCGCATGAGCGCCACCCGCGCTTTTTGACCCCCAGAAAGGGTGGCCGGGTCACGCTCTTCAAAGCCCGCCAGCCCTACCTGTTCTAGGGCACTGGTCACCTGCTGGCGTTTATCTCTAATGCGGCGGGGTAACCCGAAGCGTAAATTGCCACCCACGCTTAGGTGGGGGAACAGCAATGGATCTTGAAAGAGAAGGCCAATGCCACGTTCCTCGGCAGGCAGGTTAAGAAGATCGCGCTCACCCAACCACACGCCACCGCTGGCGCTAAAAACAGGGTCAAGAAAGCCCGCAATATACGCCAGTAACGTCGATTTTCCCGAGCCGGAAGGGCCCATCACCGTCAGCACCTCGCCTGGGTGAATCGTGCTATCTACCGCTAACAGCGCGTGGCCTGTCTGGGCGATTCGTATCTGTTCCAGGCGCAGCCGCTCGGTAGAGCAAGCACTCATATTATCTCCTTAAGAGGCGAGTTCACGGCGTTGGGAGCCCATTAAACGGGGCAACGTCAAGGCAAGCATAAAGCCAATCAGCGGCAACCCTGCTTGCACTAATGCCCATACCCCGATTAAACGCCGGTTGCTGCCTGAGGCAAGCGCAACTGCCTCTGTCGTGACCGTCGTCACCCGCCCCGCCCCCAGCAGTTGGGTGGGCAAGTACTGGCCTATGCTGATGGCCAACCCTACGGCAAAAGCGGTTAGCAGCGGCGCGAACAGTAACGGCAAGCGCACCCGCCAAAAGGCTGCATTGCGAGAAACCCCTAGGGAGCGCGCCACTTGCAGCCATCGGGGGTCCAGGCGGCGATACGCCTCGGCCAAAGAGAGGTAGACGTAAGGCAACACAAACAGCAGGTGACCGGCGATCACTAAGCTTAGCTGAGGACGAATGCCTAAGCTTTCTGCTGCGACAATCAGCCCAAAAAGAAAGGCAATTTGCGGCACCAGCAGCGGTAAATAGAGTAGCCAAAGGGTGCGTTTAGGCGTTAGGTGCTGACGATACTCGTTTTCCAGTGTAGCGAGCACCAGGGCCGCGGCCAGGGTGGTCGAAATAAGCCCAATCAGCGCAGTATTGAGTAGCGGCCTGACGAGCATTGGGCCGCTGCGCTGCCAGTGGTCAAGCGTTAGCATCTGCGGCAGCAGTTCGGGAAAGCGCCAAAAACCGGCCAGTGAAAATAGCCCTAAACCAACCAGCGCGGCCACCGCCGTGATGCTAGAAAGCAGCAGTGCTGAGCGGCCAATTAGCCGCAGCGCGGTTTCACCTCGTTGACGACTACCGTTAATCAGCCAGTTCCTTGTCAGCAGGCGAGTAAGCTGTTCCAGCAGCCACCAGCAGAGCAGTGCTGCCAGCGTAACGCCAAGTTGCAGCACTGCTGCCGCTGAGGCCATAAAGCGGCGGGTGATATCCGGGTCGTTAAACCAGCTAAGAATTGAGACGCTGAGCGTTGGTGGAAGCCTGGGGCCCAGAATTAACGCCATATCCACCACCGAGGTGGCGTAAGCGATCACCGCATAGATCGGCAGGCGAATGAGTGGGTAAAGCGAAGGCAGTACGGTTTTTAACCATGCAATAGTAGGCGTATAGCCCAGTGAACGCGCTAGCATTAGCCGTTTATCGACCTGTAATTGCGGCAGGGCGGCAAGACTCATCAGCAGCAAAAAGGGCACTTCTTTGAGCACTAACCCCGCCATCAGCGACAGCCCCCAGGGGTCGTTGAGAATGAGAGCATCCGGTGGCCGCTCCCAGCCCGTTAAAGAAGGCGATATTAGCCGCGCCATCAAGCCTGAAGGGGCAATTAAAAAGGCAAACCCAAACGCCATGGCAGCATGGGGAATGGCGAGCAGTGGCGAAACTAGCCGCCGAATACCCCGGTCTAGCCATGTGCCCCGGCTGGCGGCTAAGAACAGCACCACGATGGCGAAAGCAATCGCGGTGCTGACTAACCCGCTCGCAAAGCTGACTGCCACTGAACGACCTAGCCCCGGCTGGACAAAAAGCATTTGCCAAGGCGCGAAACTAACGCTGTCACCGCCTAGCGCGGGTAGGTAGCCAAACGCGGGTAGCAGTACCATCACTAATCCTGCACCAACGGGCAGTACTAGCAGGGTAATGATCAGCGCCGGGGCTAATCTCAGCATTGATTAGTTAACGCCGTAACGCTCAAGCCAGGCCTCTTGCAGTGCGGTCATCCAGCTTGGATGCGGCTCGGGAAGCGTATTGGCGAGCGCATCCACAGGCAGTTCAGCTGGGTGACGGTCGCCTTGCTCAAACAGCGCTTGGCTGTCGGCATCCAAGTGGCCGATATCGAGAACGCTGCGGTCGCCCCACATCGTGAGCGACTGCTTTTGCGCCTGAGCCTCGGCGGAGAGCAGAAAATCAGCCAGTACCATGGCACCCGCTTTGTTTGGCGAATTGTAGGGAATGGCTACAAAGTGGACATTGCCTAGGGTACCGCCCTCCAGCACATAGCTGCGCACGCTATCGGGGAGCTCATACTCCATCACTGCCACGGCGGCATCGGTGGGGTAGAACGAAAAAGCCAGACTCAGCTCGCCATCGCTCATCAGCGTGCGTAGGTTGGGGCCGGAATCAGGGAAGCTTCGCCCACCGCGCCACAGGTGCGGGTGTAGTTGATCCAAATACGCCCACAGCGGCGCTGTTACGTCTTCAAAATCACTCTCTGCTACGGGTTGATAAAGCGCCTCATCCTGCTCGGTAAGTTCAATCAGCGCCTGCTTTAAAAAAGTACTGCCGGTGAAGTCAGGGATACGCGGATAGCTAAACTGACCGGGGTTGGCTTCTGCCCACTCAAGCAGTGCCTGCATATCCTGCGGAGGCGTCTCAGTTTGTGCGCTGTCGTAATAGAAGGTGATCTGTGCCTTCCCCCAGGGGGACTCATAGCCTTCCGTGGGAAGGGTAAAGTCGGTGACTACTTCAGGGTTGGCGTCGGCGTTAGTGAGCGCAAAGTTGGGCAGCGATTCAGCAAAGGGGCCAAACAGCAGATCGTTTTCACGCATCGCTGCGAAGTTTTCGCCGTTGATCCAGATTAGATCAATGCTGCCATCATTATCATTGCCCGCTTGTTTTTCACCCAGCACCCGCGCCACCGCACTGCCCGTATCATCAAGCTTTACGTGTTCCACATTGACGCTGTACTGGGCCTGCATTTGCTGGGCAACCCAATCTATATAGCGGTTGGTGCGTGCATCGCCACCCCAGGCGTTCCAGTAAACGGTTTGGCCTTCGGCTTCTGCGATCACGCTTTGCCACTCATTAGGAACTGGGTTAGCGGCGGCGGGCAGTGTAAGAGCCAGAGTTGCTATGGCAATCGTGACACGATGAATGCTGCGATGATTCGGCATGGCGCACCTCTGTGACGGTAATAAGGGGGCAAATTGTGTTTATAGGGTGACCTGTAAGCGCTGAAGTTCGCTGTGTACATGATCAATAATCGGCAGTGACAGATAGTGCTCAACCCGGTCGCGCACGTGGTCAATTACGCGAGGGTCGGTGAGTTCTGCCGACCAGTCTTCACCACGCTGCTGGGCATCTTTGGCGTTAAGGTGCTGGGCACGCCATTTAGCACACCAGGTTAACGACCAGAGCCAAGTGGCTCGACGACAAGCAACCAAGGTGTCAATGTCGGGAGACGCTTCCATGGTGGACTGCCAGCGGTGATAAAAGTGAATCACATCATTAAGTGAAAGTACGGCTTGGCTGCTGATATCCCAGGTCGTTGAGGTATAGAGCGAGGTGTGAGCGAGATCAATACCCGGCAAACCATAGCGGCACTTCTCTAAATCCACTAACACCGCGCTGCCATCGTCACGGATTAAAAAATTGCCAGGGTGGGTGTCAAAGCTAATCAGTTTAGGGGCAGCATCATTTAAGCGAGGTGGGAGCAGGTCCAGCTCCTGCTTAATACGCTGAGTGACCTTATTCGCCAGTTGGGCATCGCCTAACCAGCTAGCCTGTCGGCGCACTTCATCCACCATCGCCTGCCATGGGTCTTCCGGGGCTAGTAGTGGTGCCCGCGCGGCGGCAGTAGGCAGGGGTTGACGATGCAGGCTGGCTAGGGCTTCCGCGATGGCGGGTAAATCTTCCGGCAATTGCGCCAAGCGGCCACGGATCGCCTCAACCAGTAGCCCACCCCGTGGCAGCAGGCGGCTAGGCGACAATACGCCATGTAACGCCGGTGTATGCCCGCCAGGGTTAGAGCGCTGATAGCAGGCGGCCTGATAAGCAAGATTTTCTTCAGGCGGTAGGTTCATCTGGCTTTGCTTCGGCAGCCGCGCCACCCAGTCATCACCACCACTACGTTGAATCCATACGTGATCATGAGCCAGCCCAGTATCCAACATTGGCGTGAGCTCACGGTAAGCAGTTCCGGCCCGTTTAAGCTCGGTCGCCAGTGCTTCTACTCGCGCCTCAATAGGTGTCGGCATAGCGCAGTCCGTGTCGTTGCTGAATCAGCGGTGCCACTTGGTGGCTGTTCTTATACCAACCTTACACGGTTTGTAATAAAAAGTGATTAAGGTGAGGTGATGCAGCATAGAATATCGAGTAATAGTTATGCATAGTAGCGATAGGTGAATACTAACAAGCTAATTACCGTCGGGTTGTTTTCCGCTATCGGGGAAAGTCATGATTCGCACCATTGAAGAGCTATACCAGCTATATCCTGAGCCAAAGGGGCGGGCGCTGAAGAAGCAGCTATCGCGTCTTGACCGTCATTGTCAGCGATTTATCGAGCTTTCACCCTTTTTGGTCATCGCTACTGGAAACGCGTCGGGCTTTGATGCATCGCCACGCGGGGGAGCGGCAGGTTTCGTAAAGGTGGTTGATGATCTTACTCTGATGATTCCAGACGCCCCAGGGAATAACCGTTTGGATTCGCTTAAAAATATCATTGAGACCGGCCGGGTAGGGTTGCTGTTTTTCGTGCCAGGAGTCGACGAAACGCTGCGCATAAACGGTGTTGCGCACCTATCGGTGGAGGAGAGTAAGTTACAGCTTTTTGCAACGGAGCAGCGAGTACCAAAGGTGGTTGTCGAGGTGACTGTTGAAGAGGCTTATCTCCACTGTGCCAAGGCTATTATGCGTTCCCAACTTTGGGCTGATGAGAGCCAACGTGAGCGCTCGGTATTGCCGACGATGGGTCAAATGCTTCAAGAGCAGATCGGGAGCAGCGGCGCTCCAGAAACACAGGAAGAAATGGTCGCCCGGTACAAGCGAGACCTTTAGCACCTCTTCGTTTCTATCCATTAAGACCTCAGGAACGATTCGTTATCTTTAGCTCCAAATGCTAGAGCAGCTTCATAAAATGCCACTACTTGCGCTTCGTTTGCAGCGCGAAAGGCAATGTGGCTTCTTGGATTGAAAGGAGTGCCTTGGGTAATCCAGAAGTTACCGCCTGGATCATCGTCTTGGTTTGCATTGCTGGCACCAAATCCAACAGCGTCTGGAAAATCAAGGCGCACAACATATCCCAGCGTCGATAAGACAGCTTCGTAAAATTGTTTGCTTGCTGACAGGTTGGCAACATTGATGCCCGTATGATCGATCATGCTGATTTCTTTTGTATCATGCTCAATGCTCGGAAATATCTTCGCCAATTTTAACTGGCTTACCGTCTTTCCAAATAACAGCATAGTGCCCTAAACGCTTTTTGCGATCTAATTCCTTACTGACAGCTTGCTTCATTACAGCTAGGGCTTGTTGGGCAAAGGCAGAGGGGGTGTGTCGGTTGGTATTCACGATGTGGCTACCTCCAAGAGGTGTTGGTAATACTCATGCTGAATGATATGTCGGATCTGACCTTGTTGCTCGAAGACGGGTTCTGGTTCTATACCACTATTCATAAAGCAAAGGCATTCGTCCACAGCGTAACTATAGTGTCTTAGGAGATTTGAAAGGCTACGAGGAAAGCGCCGTTCTATATCTCTTTTAGGTATGTTATGCCCGCCGTGCAAAACCCGTTCAGCAACTCGCAAGTGCGACATCTCAACACTGGGTAGCGCTAGGTAAAATAGCACCACATGCCATCCGCTACTACGCAACTGGTCAATTTTTTGAAGATAAGTGATGCCAGAAAGTGTGGTCTCGAAGGCAAAGTCATCTTTTGCGCGGATGCACTCTTCAAGCTCTTTGAGAAATAAACGGCTTGCCGCCATGAGCTCTTTTTCTGGTGCAAATGGAGAGAGTCCAGCAGCAATTAGGTCAGCATTTACAAAACGAGAGCCATTAGCGACTTGTGGAAGGTACTCAAAGGCAAACGTTGTTTTACCCGCACCGTTTGGGCCTGCAATTATCCAGCACGTCGACATACGCAAACTCCAAATACAGGCGGCACCGCTTGATGCCGCCTTCCGTTTAGCGACTAGCAATCACTTAAGCAAACACTACAACGCTTCAATCTTCGCTTTTTGCTCTTCCAGAAGTTGTTTCGTAGCTTGGAACTCAGCCAGCTTGCCGCGCTCTTTTTCGACCACTGCTACGGGTGCTTTAGCAATAAAACCGTCGTTGCCGAGTTTCTTCTCGATGCCACCGATCAGTTTGTCCTGCTTCTCGATCTCTTTGTTGAGGCGAGCGATTTCGGCGTCTTTGTCGATTAGGTCTGCCATCGGCACCAGCACTTCCATATCGCCCACTAACTGCGTGGCTGACAGCGGGGCGTCCTCTGGGTTTTCAAGCCAGGCAACGCTCTCCAGCTTAGCCAGTTTGGAAAGGAAGTGGCGGTTGCTCGCCAGGCGCTCGGCGTCTTCGGGCTTGCCTTTGGTCAGCAGCACATCGAGAGGTTTGCCGGGGGAGATGTTCATCTCAGCGCGAATATTACGCACGGCAATAATCACACCTTTTAACCATTCGATGTCCAAGCTGGCTTGGTCGTCGATTTTGCTCTCGTCGGCTTCTGGCCAGGACTGCAGCATGATCGTCGCACCTTCCCCCATATACACACCGGCCAGCGGCGCGACACGCTGCCAAATCTCTTCTGAGATATACGGCATCATTGGGTGAGCGAGGCGTAGGATGGTTTCCAGCACGCGTACCAGTGTGCGGCGGGTGCCACGCTTGGCTTCTACCGTGGCATTTTCATCCCATAAGACAGGCTTGGAAAGTTCCAGATACCAGTCGCAGTACTCGTTCCAAATGAACTCGTATAGTGCCTGGGAAGCGTGGTCGAAACGGTATTCGTCCAGTGCCTTTGTGACCTGGGCTTCAGTTTTCTGTAGCTGAGAGATAATCCAGCGGTCGGCCAGGGAAAGCTCGACCTCTTCACCGCTAATACCGCAGTCTTCGCCTTCGGCGTTCATCAGCACGTAGCGTGAGGCGTTCCACAGTTTATTGCAGAAGTTGCGGTAGCCATCCAGACGGTTCATATCAAACTTGATATCACGCCCAGTGGTTGCCTGGGAGAGGAACGTAAAGCGCAGCGCATCGGTGCCGTGGGCTTCAATGCCGTCTTTAAATTCATCCTTGGTGGCTTTGGCAATCGCCTTGGCCTGTTTCGGCTGCATCATATTGCCGGTGCGCTTGTCGAGCAGCTCATCCAGCGTAATGCCATCGATAAGATCAATGGGGTCCAACACGTTGCCCTTGGATTTGGACATCTTCTGGCCCTGGCCATCGCGCACCAAACCGTGTACGTAGACCGTCTTAAACGGCACCTGCTTGGTGAACTTCAGGGTCATCATGATCATCCGGGCAACCCAGAAGAAAATGATGTCAAAGCCAGTGACTAGCACGCTGGAAGGGTGAAAAGTCTCAAGCTCCGGGGTTTGTTCCGGCCAGCCGAGGGTGCCGAAGGTCCATAGGCCAGAGCTAAACCAGGTATCCAGTACGTCTTCGTCTTGGGTTAGCTCAATATCAGCGCCCAGCTCATGCTTTTCACGGGCTTCTTCTTCGCTGCGGCCAACGTAGACATTGCCTTCGGCGTCGTACCAGGCGGGAATGCGGTGGCCCCACCACAGCTGGCGGGAGATACACCAGTCTTGTAGGTCGCGCATCCAGGCAAAGTACATGTTTTCGTAGTTCTTGGGCACGAACTGAATATCGCCGTTTTCCACTGCTTCAATGGCGGGCTTGGCCAGTGTTTCGACGGCCACAAACCACTGGTCAGTCAGCAGCGGCTCAATGACATCGCCAGAGCGGTCACCGTAAGGCAGAGTGTTGTTAACAGCCTCAACCTGCTCCAGCAGGCCAAGGGTATCCATATCCGCGACGATCTGCTTGCGCGCTTCAAAGCGGTCAAGCCCGGCGTACTTGGCGGGCAGGGTAGCGTCTTCGTCAGGCTTAGGTTGGCCTTTTAGATCGAAAATCTCAGCGCTCTCAAGGATGGTGGCATCCTTGGAGAAAACGTTGATCAGCAGATGGTTTTGGCGTTTGCCGACTTCGTAGTCGTTGAAGTCATGGGCAGGGGTGATTTTAACGCAACCGGAGCCTTTCTCCATATCGGCGTGTTCGTCGGCGACCACTGGAATGCGACGCCCGACCAGCGGTAGTTCAATAAACTTGCCGACCAGGGAGGCGTAGCGTGCATCGTCTGGATTGACCGCCACGCCGGTATCGCCCAGCAGGGTTTCCGGACGCGTGGTGGCGACCACCACGTAATCCTTGCCATCATCGGTTTTTACACCGTCGGCCAGCGGGTAGCGGAAGTGCCAGAAGCTGCCTTGCTGCTCTTTATTTTCCACTTCCAGGTCAGAAATGGCGGTGTGCAGCGTGGGGTCCCAGTTAACCAAACGCTTGCCACGGTAAATCAGCTTCTCTTCATGCAGGCGAACAAACACTTCTTGTACGGCTTTGTAGAAGCCGTCATCCATGGTGAAGCGTTCGCGAGACCAGTCAACACTGGCGCCCATACGGCGCAGCTGGCGGGTAATGTGGCCGCCGGACTCCTGCTTCCACTCCCATACCTTATCGATAAATGCATCGCGGCCGAGGTCGTGGCGGGTTTTTCCTTCTTCCGCGGCCAGCTTGCGCTCAACCAGCATTTGCGTGGCGATACCCGCATGGTCGGTGCCTACCTGCCACAGGGTGTTGTTACCCTGCATCCGCTTCCAGCGCGTCAGGGTATCCATAATGGTGTCCTGGAACGCGTGGCCCATGTGCAGGCTGCCGGTCACATTGGGGGGCGGAATCATGATCGAAAAGGGCTCACCGTGGCCGGTGGGGGCGAAACGGTGGTCAGCTTCCCAGCGCTCGTACCAGCGGGTTTCGATCTGTTCGGGTTGGTAGGTCTTTTCCATGGAGAGTCGGCTCACAGCTGGTAAAAAATGTGTACAAGTATAACGCGAGAGGGTTGGGGTCGTCAGGTGCTACTCACGCTGGATTGTGAGCATTTATTTTATGTGATGAAAAGCCGCGCATGGCAAGCAGGCCCAGGATAGGCCCAGGCAGCAACCACCAAATCACCGCTAGTGATTGGCTAGACCACAACGCAGTCACCAGCGCGATGGAAGGAATCGTCAGTCCAAAACCGATCGCATTCATCATCGCCAGTGCCGCGCCTAAGCGTTCGGGCGGGGCAGTAGCGCTGGCCAGAGCTGAAAACTGTGCAGAATCGGCAATCACGCTAACGCCCCATACGCCAAGTAGTGCCAGCAACAGCCAGGGCGAAGCACTGGCTAATAATGGGTAAACCAAACAGAGCGCCCCTGAGATTGCCAGCGCTATACAGGCCACCCTGTCGCTGCCAATGTGGCGGCTCCATTTACCCGCTAGTACGCAGCCAGGTAACCCCAGTGCGATAACCACAAAGCTTAGCCATGGTTGGGCGGCAGTTGAGACGCCCAACCGCTCCAGTTCGCGGGCGACCAGAAACGGCACCAGCGCCCAAAGTGCATACAGCTCCCAGCAGTGTCCGAAGTAACCCAACGCGGCGGCGCGAAAGCGGGGCTGCCTGAACGCGGCTAAGCCTGCCCAGGGGCGCCCGCTTTTGGCGGTGGCTGGCAGGTGAGGGCCAACGCCCAATTTGAAAATCATCAGCGCGGCAACCAGCGCCAGCAGTGAGGCAAGTAACAGCGGCCACTGCCAGGGTAAGTTCAGCGTTAAACCACGCAGCAGGTGCGGGGAAGCAATGCCGAGTGTCAGCATGCCCACCAGCCAGCCTAGCGCGGCACCGGCGTGACTGGGCGTCCAGCTCACCACCAGCTTCATGCCCAGCGGGTAGATACCAGCAAGGCAAAGCCCGGTCGCAAAGCGCGCAACCGCAGCAAGCGTTACGCTTTCGGCCACGCCAATAAAGGCGGCGTTGATCAGCGCGCCGAGAACAGCAGACACCGCAAACAGGTGGCTGGCGCGAATGCGGTCGGCAAGGCCGGTGGTGGCAATGAGCAGCGTGCCAGAAATAAAGCCGGCCTGAACGGCGATGGTTAATAAGCCTAAGTCGCTCTCACTCAGGCCCACTGCTTCCTGTAGTGCTAGACCAACGCCATTGACGCTAAACCATAACGAGGTGCCAAACAGTTGCGCGATAACAATAACGGCCAGAGGGTAGCGCGTCAGTAGCGAGGTAAGCATAGAAGCCCTCAGTGATAGATTGTTGTTATGGATGCGCTTTAAAACCAAATCTTACTAAACAATACTTCCTACCCCAGCTTATGTGGCACGACCTCATGGCCCATTTCTTTATAGCGCTGCCAGCAGGCGCGCTTGGCGACCAGCACTTGTTGATGCTGATTGATGATTTCGGCGATCCGCGAGTAGTTTTCTACACCGTCGGGAATATCGGGGTGCAGATTAAGCAGCGCGGTCTCTTCTGTGGGCACCGGCAGTTGCTGCCAGCCTAGCGTGATAGGTACG
>JAMCZP010000319.1 GCA_023485185.1 Gammaproteobacteria bacterium | reverse complement strand
CCATGAGCTACTACCTAATTTAGATAACCTCAATGCCGAATTGATGACCAACTTGGAAGCCATTGATGCTGGAAGCGAATATTCGGTTCCGTATATGTGGGGTACCAATGGCTTGGGTTATAACATCGATCGCGTAAAGGAGATTTTGGGTGACGACGCCCCCGTGGACAGCTGGGCGCTGCTGTTTGATCCTGAGATAACCACAGCATTAAGTGAAGCAGGCTGTGGCCTTGCGATGCTTGATTCAGGTGATGAGATGCTATCTCCTGCGATGGCATATGTGGGCTTGGATCCGCTTAGCGAAAATATTGAAGACCTGGAAGCCGGCGGCGAGGTAATTGCAGGTATCCGCGATAATATTACTTATTTCCACTCTTCGCGTTACGTTTCCGATCTTGCCAATGGCGATATCTGCGTAGCCGCTGGCTATTCTGGCGATATTTTCCAAGCCGCTGAGCGTGCGGAAGAAGCTGGACGCGATTTTTCGATTGGTTACAGCATTCCTAAAGAAGGCGCAGCCCTCTGGTTTGACATGATGGCGGTACCGGCTGATGCGCCGAATACTGAAAATGCCCACGCCTTTATCAACTTTATTCTAGATCCTGAAATTGCTGCTGAAATTACCGAGTATGTGCGTTACGCCAACCCTAATGCAGCGGCTAACGAATATCTCTCGGAAGAGATTATTAATGACCCGGCTATTTACCCAGAAACCGATGTCATGCAAAACCTGTACGTGGCGATTGAAAAGCCTCAAAATGTTCAACGCGCCCGTACACGTATTTGGAATCGCGTAAAATCAGGCCGTTAAGCTCACACTTATTCGACGGCGAGCTTAGGGGATCCCCTTTATGGCTCGCTGTTCGCCTTTTATCTGCCCGGTTTTACCGGGCCTTTTGATGGGAGTGGCGAATGGTCACTACGCCCCTGTCGAACGAGCCTTCATCCGTTTCGCCAACGAATCCTCATGGTTTACATGCTACCGGTAAAACGCCGCGCTTTGCTGAGGACGTAGTGCTGGAAGTGAAGCACTTAAGCAAGCGTTTTGATGATGCGCTGGCGGTGGATAATGTCAATTTGCAGGTCAAACGCGGAGAAATTTTCGCGTTATTAGGTGGTTCTGGGTCGGGTAAATCCACGTTGCTACGCATGCTGGCGGGATTTGAGACCCCCTCGGAAGGGCGCATCATGTTAGGTGGTGAGAACATCACTGCCATGCCGCCCCATAAGCGACCCATCAATATGATGTTTCAGTCCTACGCGCTGTTTCCCCATATGACGGTAGCGCAAAACATTGCCTTTGGTTTAAAGCAGGACAAGCTGCCTAAAGCAGATATTGACGAGCGCGTGGCGCAAATGCTGAAGCTAGTGCATATGCAGCGCTTTGCTAAGCGTAAACCGCATCAGCTTTCTGGTGGCCAGCGCCAGCGGGTGGCGTTGGCCCGCTCGCTGGCTAAGCGACCCAAGCTGCTGCTGTTGGATGAGCCGATGGGCGCGCTGGATAAAAAGCTGCGCACAGAAATGCAGCTAGAGGTGGTTGAGATCATCGAGCAGGTAGGGGTGACCTGCATTATGGTGACCCATGATCAGGAAGAAGCCATGACAATGGCTGACCGAGTGGCGATCATGGCTGATGGCTGGATTGAGCAGATCGGCTCGCCCATTGATATTTACGAAAGCCCGGTCAGTCGAATGGTGGCTGAGTTCGTCGGCACTGTGAATATGTTTGAAGGTGAAATCATCGAAGATGCTGCTGATCACTGCCGCATTGTGGCGCCTGCGCTGGAACAGCCAATCTATATTGACCATGGTATTACCACTCAAGCGGATGATCGGCGTGTTTGGGTTGCACTGCGCCCTGAGAAAATTTGGTTAACCCGCGAGAAACCCACCACAGAATATAACTGGGCGGAAGGGAAGGTTGACGATATCGCTTATTTAGGCGGTTTCTCTTTGTATTACGTGCGCACGCTCTCGGGTCAGGTCATTAAAGTCAGTATGGCCAACACTGAACGCCGTGGAGATCGGCCGACCTGGGAAGACAGTGTCTATGTCCACTGGGAAGATCACAGCACTATTGTGCTCAATCGCTAATGTCTGGGTTAACGGCTGGGTTAACGGCTGGGTTAACGGCTGGGTTACTAACGACTGGGTTACTAACGACTGGGTTACTAACGACTGGGTTACTAACGACTGAGTTACTAACGATAGGGTTTCTTGCTGGGAGGAGACTGCCTTAAATGATGCCATCTCGTGTTTCAGCGTTGGTTAAGCGCTGGCAATTAGGACGCCGGGCGGTGATTGCCTTTCCCCTGGTGTGGTTAACCCTGTTCTTTTTGCTGCCCTTTGCATTGGTATTAAAAATCAGCTTGTCTGAGGCCGCGATTGCCATTCCGCCTTATGGGCCGCTGCTTGAGTATGCTGATCAAACGCTGCATATCTTTCTAAGCTTGGGTAATTATCTCTTTCTGCTATCGGACTCGCTGTATGTAGCTGCTTACTGGGGGTCAATTAAAACCGCGTTTATCGCTACCTCTGTCTGCCTGTTAATTGGTTATCCAATGGCATACGCTATGGCGAGGGCTCCGGCGCGCTGGCAACTGCTATTACTACTGTTGGTTATGCTTCCCTCATGGACATCATTTCTAATTCGGGTCTACGCCTGGATGGGCATCCTAAGTAACAGCGGTCTAATCAACAATCTGCTACTCGGATTGGGCCTGATCGATTCGCCAATACGAATGATGAATACCCAGTTTGCCGTCACGATAGGCATTGTATACGCCTACTTGCCTTTTATGGTGCTGCCGCTGTATGCCCATCTAACCCGCTTGGATAACTCACTGCTTGAGGCCGCTTCCGATCTTGGTTCACGCAAGCTGAATACGTTTATAAAAGTGACTTTACCGCTTTCCATGGGCGGTATTGTGGCGGGCTCGATGCTGGTGTTCATACCCGCAGTAGGTGAGTTTGTAATTCCGGAATTACTGGGTGGGCCGAACACGTTGATGATCGGTAAAGTTTTATGGGAAGAGTTTTTCCTCAATCGCGATTGGCCGGTAGCGTCGGCGTTGGCCATGGTGATGCTGCTGCTGTTGCTGGTACCGATTGTCTGGTTCCATCGTTACCAGTCCAAGGAGCTTGAATAATGCGCATACGGCGACCTAATTTCTCAACGGTCATGCTGGTGCTTGGCCTGCTATTTCTTTACTTGCCGATGTTTGTCCTGGTGGTGTATTCGTTTAACGCGTCGAAACTAGTCACCGTGTGGGCGGGGTTTTCTACCCAGTGGTACGGCGAGCTATTTCGTGACCAGCAGATTCTGTCGGCGGTATGGACGAGCCTGCGTATCGCTTTTTTCGCTGCCAGTATGGCGGTTTGCCTAGGTACCGTGGCAGCCTTTGTAATGACGCGCTATGGCCACTTCCGTGGCAAAACGGCCCTTTCAAGCATGGTCACAGCACCGCTGGTCATGCCTGAAGTCATCACGGGATTGTCGCTGCTATTACTGTTTGTGCAAATGGCACAGATAACCGGCTGGCCTGCGGATCGTGGTATGGCGACGATATGGATTGCTCATACCACCTTTTGTAGTGCCTATGTCGCGGTCGTCGTTGCCGCGCGCTTGCGTGAAGTGGACCGCTCTATTGAAGAGGCGGCCATGGATTTAGGCTCACCCCCGGTCAAAACCTTTTTTTCCATTACGCTGCCGATTATTACTCCTGCGCTGGCAGCCGGTTGGCTGCTGGCGTTTACACTATCGCTAGACGATTTGGTGATCGCCAGCTTTGTCTCTGGCCCCGGGGCCAATACGTTGCCGATGGTGGTGTTTTCATCGGTACGCATGGGCGTGTCACCAAAAATTAATGCCTTGGCGACGTTGATTATATTGACAGTGTCGCTGGCCACCTTGCTGGCCTGGTTTTTCATGCGTCGCAATGAGGCCAAGCGGAAAATCGCCATGCAGCAAGCCGAGATTACCTAGTCATATCATTTTGAGTAATCGGGATTACAAGACATCGTCGTCGCGCCCAGCCAATACGCTATCAAGCTCGCCTGTCATGGGCGATACAATGACCTGCAACTGAATAGGTGCGCAACACTGATGACAATCTTCCCAGGTCGCATGGCTACCTTGTGAAATATCAATGATAAAGGTCAGCGGCGAGTTGCAGTAGGGGCAATGAAAATCGTAATTAACCAGCGCATCATCCTGCATGTTAGCTACCTTTATGGAGTATTTGTTCGCTGAAAAGAATACCGAAAGTGTAGCAGTGTAATAGGCAGGATGGGCATCGTTAGGTTGAATCAGGTAGGATATTGACGGGTTTCCTAAAGCAACACAGCGAGAGTAGCGATGATGTTACGTAACATGGCAGTAGCGGCCGTTATGGCCTTTCCAATGGTCGCTTTGGCCGAAACACCAAATGTAACCGCAGGTGAGTGGGAATTTACTAGCACAACCAGTATTAGTGGCGAAATGGAAATTCCGGATCAAACGGAAACAGAGCGCCAGTGTATAACTCAAGAGGAGCTTGATGGCGCAGAGTTTGGCTTCATTGAGGAAGAAGAAGGCTGTGAGTTGCTGAATCAGGAAATGAATGAGGATGGTCTGACCTATAGCATGGTATGTCGTGCTGAGGGTGGCGAAGCCACTATCGATGGTGAAATGCGTTTTATGGGTGAGCGTATTGAAGGTAGTGTCGATATCCTGACCCAGTCACCTATGGGTGAACTGAGCATGAATACGGTTATTGATGGCGAGTATTTGGGCGAATGTGAATAATTGCTGCCTTACTATTGAAAAAGGGTGCCGCTAGGCACCCTTTTTTATGTCATTGCGAGGAGCTTGCGACGAAGCAATCTCGGTTAACGGTGGCACACCCCCAAGATTGCCGCGCTTCGCTCGCAACGACATCGAAAGGCTTACGTTTGTTGTTCTAACGGCGCGTTGGCTATCTCTTCTTCCAGGCGTCGCTTAACAGCGCCTGGCGAGCCAGTGTGGCGTGCCAACAAGTCGTAAGCGACAGGTACCACGAACAGCGTGAATATTGTTGCTGAGCCAACGCCCGCCATAATAACGGTGCCGATGACTAAACGAGACTCTGCCCCAGGCCCGGTAGACACAATCAGCGGAATCGCCCCCGCCATAGTGGTCACGGCGGTCATCAAAATGGGGCGTAGGCGGGTAACCGAGGCTTCAATCAGTGCCGAGTGAAACTCGCGGCCTTCATCACGTAACTGATTGGCAAACTCTACGATTAAGATGCCGTTTTTAGCCGCAAGGCCAATTAGCAGCACTAGTCCTACCTGGCTATAAATATTCAGCGATTGACCGCTAAGTAGCAGCGCAAGTAAAGCTCCGCTCATTGCCAGTGGTACCGTGAGCATAATGACAAAGGGGTGAATAAGGCTCTCAAACTGTGCGGCTAACACCAAGAACACGACCAGAGCGCCCAGCACCAGCAAGAACGTCGTAGCACCGCTGGCCTGCTGGAAGTCGCGCGATGGGCCTGCCACATTGGTTTGTACCTCTTCGGGTAAAAGCTCCACGGCGCTTTGCTCTAGGTAGGCAAGCGCTTCGCCAAGCGGATAACCGTCAGCTAAATTTGCCTCAATGGTAATCGCCCGTATGCGGTCAAAGCGGTTCAAGGTGCTGGCGCCAGCAAAGTCCGAAAGGGTAACAAGGCTTGCCAAAGGAATCAGCTCACCAGAGCGTGACGAACGCACCTGGATATTATCCAGTGCCCGCGGACTGTTTTGGCTACTGCGGTCGCCCTCTAAAATCACATCGTACTCTTCTCCATCGTCTACATAGCGAGTGACATTGCGCCCACCCAGCAACACTTCTAAGGTCCGGCCGATTTCAGTCACCGTGACGCCTAGTGCAGCGGCACGCTCATAATTGATATCGACACGCAGTTGTGGTTGGGTCTCGTTGTAATTACTCTCCAGCGCTAGTAAGCGTGGATTATTTTCACGCACATGATCCATCAGCGTATCGCGCCAGCGGGCAAGATCTTCATAGGTGCCGCCGCCGAGTACAAATTGCACCGGCTTTTGGGTGCGCTGGCCAAACCCTTGCCGCATAACGGGGAAGGCTTGCACCCCAGGCAAGGTACTCAGCGTTTCGCGTACCTCCGCCATAATCTCCCAGGCACTACGGCGACTGCCCCAGTCGGCCATATTGACGATAATGAAACCGCTATTAAAGTTTTCGATATTGCCGAAACCGCGGGGTGCACGCACCACAACGCGCTCAAGTTCTCCGCTGTCTACTAGCCCAGACATGCGCGCTTCGATTTCATCCATATAATCCATCATGTAATCGAAGGTAGCGCCTTCCGGGCCATTGACCAGCACGATGAAGTTACCCCGATCCTCCTGGGGGGTATATTCGTTGGGTAGTGCTGAGGCGATCCACGCGGTGGCGGCAATTAACAGAACAAACATCGCTACCACCAGCCATCGCATCTTAAGCATCCACTCAAGCCCGCGTTGGTAGCGGCGCTGGGTGCCATTCAGCATCCACTGTACGCCTTTACCAATACGGCTATCGTGCATGCCTGGTTTAAGGATTTTAGACGCCATCATGGGCGTTAATGTCAGCGCTAGCAGAGTGGAGAAGACGACGGCAGCGGCCATGGTTAGCGCAAATTCAGAAAACAGCCGCCCAATATCGCCCTGTAGCATACTCAGTGGCAAAAATACCGCTACCAAAACGAGCGTCGTTGCGATAACGGCAAAGGCAATTTGTCGGGTACCACGAAAAGCAGCTACTAAGGGTGTTTCGCCATAGTCATGCATACGGCGGTTAATATTTTCAAGCACTACGATGGCGTCATCAACGATCAGGCCTATTGCCAATACCAAGGCTAATAGCGTTAATAAATTGATCGAAAAATTCATCGCAGCTAATGCAGTAAAGGCACCGATAACAGCAATCGGCACAGTGACGGCGGGAATCATGGTGGTGCGTAAATTGCCCAAAAAGAGAAATATCACCACCACAACGAGCCCCATGGCGATAAACAGTGTGGTGACTACCTGATTAATAGCCCCGGAAACGAACAGTGATGCATCGTAGTTTAAGCTTAGCGACATGCCTTCCGGCAACGAGACCTGCAGACGTTCAAGCTCCAGCTGTACAGCTTCAGAAAGCTCTATGATGTTGGCGGTGGATTGCATGATCATGCCAAGCCCCACCATAGGCACACCGTTGGAACGAAATACCGAGCGATCCTCCACAGCGCCCACTTCTACTCTGGCAATATCAGCCAGGCGAACTAAGTAG
Organism: Gammaproteobacteria bacterium; assembly: GCA_023485185.1. Next base: position 3,557 of record JAMCZP010000319.1, on the reverse strand, counting down.
CCGTTATCTCCTTGATTGATGGCGAGCCGCTGAAAATCTTCGGCACTGGCAAAGCTGCGGGGCAGGCGAACAATAAACTGACGATCTTCTGATTCAATCGAACCTGCGGGTAGTTCAACGTTTTCAGCTCGAAGGGCGTCTTCAATATCGCTAACAGTAAGGCCGCGAGCGGCTAATGCGTTGCGATCCAACCAAACGCGCATAGCGTAATCGCTGCCTCCGCCCACTCGTACCCGTGCCACCCCAGGCTGCACCGAAAGGCTATCGACCAAGTAGCGGTTGGCGTAATCGGTCAGTTCAGTGATGGAGTAATCTTCGCCGGAAAGGCTTAGCCATACGACAATTTCTTCGCTGCTATCCGCTTTGGTGACTTCTGGATTGTCTGCGTCGTCCGGTAGGTTGCGTAACGCGCCAGAAATACGGTCGCGAACATCATTAGCGGCGGCATCAATATTCATATCAATGCCAAACTCTATTTCAATCTGAGAACGACCATCTTCGCTTCGTGAGGTGATTAGCTCAATGCCTTCCACCCCTGCAATACGATCTTCAAGGACTTGGGTGATGCGCGTTTCGACGACGTTCGCGGAGGCGCCGGGATAACGGGTATCAATCGTCACTACCGGAGGGTCGATCGTGGGGTATTCTTGCAGCGGCAGGCGGTTAAGTGCCATCAAGCCAAAAGCAATAATCAGTGCGGCGATCACCATCGCAAGCACTGGGCGCTGAACTGAAATATCCGATATGCGCATTAGCGGTCAGCCTCTAATAGCGCTCGGATACCTGTTTCATCGTCAACAATGCCGATTAATCTGGCTTCCTGCCCATCTCGAGCTAACTGTAAACCATGCACAACAATAAGCTCATCTTCGGCTAAGCCCTCAAGAACCTCCACTTGGCCATAGCGACGTTCGCCTATAGAAATGTTGCGCTTAGTCAGACGCGTGGTGCCATCGCTCTCTTCGATCAGCATGACTGAATGGCGATCACCGCTGGGTTCGATGGCCGCTTCGGGGATAACCACGGAATCACGCACGCGCTGCTGCACGATCACCTGCATCAGCATACCCGGGCGCAAGCGTCCGTCAGCATTGTCCAGTTCAGCGCGTATGTTAATGCTACGGGTTACCGGGTCCACTCGTGTACCAATGGTGGCTATTTCACCGCTAAAGACATCGTCAGGGTAGGCCGCGGTAGAGGTGTTAAGCATCAAGCCCGGTGAAAGTCGCCCAAGGAACACTTCAGGTACACTAAAATCGAGTTTCATTACGTCTAGCTTATCCAGGGTCACCAGATCCATGCCGGGCGTAACCAAGGTGCCAACACTGATATTACGGAAACCAACCCGGCCGCTAAAGGGTGCCTGAATACGATAATTGGAGAGCCTTGCTTCGATCGCTTGAATATCAGCTTCCGCCTGACGCAGCCTCGATTGGCTATCCTCAACATCCGCCCGAGCGGCTAAGTTACGATCTTGTAGTTGAGTAGCGCGGGTAGAAGCATTGCGGCGTTCATCCCGCAGTGCCTGTGATGCCCTTAACTGTGCCTGCTCTTCAGCATCTTCCAGCCGAATAAGCAGTTGTCCTTCATCAACTTGTTCGCCGTCACGGAAATTGATGTCGGCAACAATTTCCGTGACGGTAGCAGATAGCGTAACGCTCTCTTCAGCACTGAGCGTTCCCAATGCCTCTAAAGGGTCAGACCATGTGGTCATTATCGCGCGGGTGCCTATAACAGACGGTGGTGTTTGAGCGAAGGCATCTTTGATGGGAAAAAGGCTCAGCGGGGCGAGCGCCAATAGGGTTAGCAGTCGTCGATGTAGTGGGAAGTGCATAGTTATCTCAGCATTAGATGGCAAAGCAAACGTGTTTAGGCAGTGCCCCCAGGCCTTCTAGGAAGTGGCACTTATCCGCCTGGGTCAGTCAGCGGTTGAGACCAAAGAAATATTAGTTGTACGTTTGTTGTACATATTGTTTTTTAATATATAACATTTTTGCGCGCTGTCCCTGTTAAAATGCCACCTTTTTACGTCGGAGCAGCCCGCATGAGTCATCAATTATGAGCAGTTCATTATGACCTATGACGTAGTGATTATCGGTGCTGGTGCCGCAGGCTTAATGTGTGCGGCTTCAGCGGGTTATACCGGCAAAAGGGTCTTAGTGCTTGATCATGCTAACAAAGCAGGCAAAAAGATTCTGATGTCTGGCGGTGGCCGCTGCAACTTTACCAATCTTGGGACGACACCACAGCACTTTTACTCGTCAAACCCTTACTTTTGTATTTCCGCACTCAAAAGGTATCGTCCAGAGCACTTTGTTGAATTGGTTGAAAGGCATGGCGTGGAACACATCGAAAAAACGCCTGGGCAGCTGTTTTGTGCCACCTCCGCCAAGGAAATAGTGCGTACGTTACTGACTGAATGTGAGTGGGCTGGCGCTGAAATAGCGTTAAATACCCAAATAATAAAAGTAGAGCAGCGTGGTAATGCGATGCAGCTCTATACTTCTATAGGAAAAATTGATGCTGGTGTTGTGGTGGTCGCGACTGGAGGGCTTTCTATTCCCACTATGGGCGCGACAGGATTTGGTTATGATATCGCCCGGCAATTTGGTTTAGAGGTGTTAGCTACACGCCCAGGACTAGTCCCTTTTACCCTGAGTGACACGTGGAAAACGCGTGCCGCTGAGCTTTCTGGTTTGAGCGTGCCCATCTCGGTAAGCGCTGGCGAACGCCGGTTTGTCGAGCCAATGCTATTTACTCACCGGGGCTTATCGGGTCCTGCGATGTTACAAATATCCAGCGTATGGCAGCCAGGGGAGCACATTACGATTGATTTGCTGCCCACTGAAAAAGTGGCTGAATCGATGCGTGAAGCGCGGCAAATAACCCCCAAACGTCAGCTTTCCACTTGGCTTGCCGAGCGCTTCCCCAAGCGCTTAGCTCAAGCACTGCTGGAATGGTATCCCGATCATGATCCCGCGCGCCCCTTGGCGCAGTATGCCAATCAAACGCTGGATGAGTGGGCGTCACGACTCAACGCATGGCAGCTTAAGCCAGCGGGAACCGAAGGCTGGCGTACGGCAGAAGTCACTATGGGGGGCGTTAATACCGACGCAATATCGTCAAAGACGTTTGAAGTTAACGGTATGCCGCAGTTGCGTTTTATCGGCGAGGTCTTAGATGTAACAGGGGAGTTGGGGGGGTATAACTTTCAGTGGGCGTGGGCCAGTGGGGTTGCTTGCGGGCAATCCTGCTAAACAACCTCACTAACACAAAATAGAAGCTTCGAAATTAAGTAGCCACTTTGGCTAATAATTTAAGCTTTTTAAACAGCATGTAGCCCGCAAGTGCTTTTCTACCGGCTGCCATTGCGCCACCGGGGTGGCGCATCAAACTAAATGCGGCAACACCGCCCGCCGCATAAAGCGGCAATTTGAAGCTTTGCCAACTTCTATCCAGCGGGAGCGCAGCTTGCTGCAGATATTCACTGTCAACCAGAATATCCACACGCTGTTGCTCAAGTTCAGCTAGTAGAAGCGCTTTACGCTCAGCACGAC
>JAMCZP010000128.1 GCA_023485185.1 Gammaproteobacteria bacterium | reverse complement strand
GCCGATATCCGGATGGCGGTTAAAAGCGTCAATCACGCTGGCCACCTGCTTTTTAGATCCCAACAGTTGCCCCAAAAATTCTTGGCGCCAGAGATCGCCATCTTGGCGGTGCAATGAGCGTTTGGCATGGATTTTACATACCTGCCCGTAACCTAGCGGGCGTACTGCGCTGAGCATGGTCAGAAACGGCAACACATCGCGGCCTTTGTTAGGCAGCGTAGCGCAGCGGGCATCCGGCACGGTTTGCTGTATAAGAGCTACGGTGCCTTCCGGGGCGTGGTCGGGCAGCGAAATATAAAGGTCGTAATCGCCTTCCAAGTGCGCTAGGTGGGAGGCCATTTCTTCCCATAACTCAGTGTGATAAAGGTGCAGAATAACAGCAGTTTCATGACGCTTTTCCCAGTTGGGTAGCGTGGTTTCCAGCGCAAAATTAGCAGGCTTCGTATAGTGTTTCACCACTTGCTTAGTGGCTTCCAGGTAGGCGTAGCCGTAGCGGCGGTCGGGCTCCAGGTAGGCGCCTTCGGCCCATTCGTTCCAGGCGTTGATGAAGACGATTTTCTGGTCATCCGGTAGCAGGTCGGCTTCACGGGCGGCACCGGCCAGCCATTGCTGATAGCGGCCCGGAGTCACGTTGGCAAAGGTGTGGCCACGGCCCGGTTTGCGGGCGTCGTTGTCCCATCCGGGGGAAACGGTACGGTAGCGGGTGTATTCCGTGGCGGGCTTGGCCAGCTGGGTAAAGACGAGATCCGCGAAGTCGTACACGCTGCCTTCAAATGCGGGGTTGAGCAGCGTGAGCTGGTGCTCAATGCGCTTGGCGTGGGTTTGGTGCGGGGGGAACTCGACCGCGGCATCGAACCCGTAGGGGGTTGGGTCGCCGTTGTTAAAGCTTTGCGCCGATACCAGATGTATCTCGCCAATGCCGTTGTCGCGGCAGTAGGTGCGCCATACCTGGGCGGTTTTGTTGGCATCCGGCAGAATATCCACGCGGTATACGATCAGCAGCGGTTTGCCGTTGACGCGCAGGTAGTTGGGCTTTTGCAGCAGCGGGGCGATGTCTTCGATGAATTCGAGGTCATCTTCCGGCAGGTGCTTTTGCTCCATGAGGATATCGCTTTCCTTTCCATCCCAGCGGCGGGTCCAGTTTTCATTGGCCCAGCAGAGGCAGAAAGGCAGGTCGATATTCGGGTTGTTGGCAAACTGGTCAATCGGGCGCTCAAGCAAACGCTTGCGGCCACTGAACCAGTAGTAGTGGAAGCAGAAGGCTTCTATGCCGTAGTGGCGGGCCAGTTCCGCTTGGCGCTCTTGCACTTCGGGCAGGCGCAGGTCGTAGTAGCCCAGCTCGCCTGGGTGGCGCGGCTGGTAGTGGCCGGCAAACTGCGGTACGGCCTTGCCGACGTTGGTCCATTCGGTGAAGCCTTTGCCCCACCAGCGGTCGTTTTCGGCAATGGGGTGGTACTGGGGCAGGTAGAAGGCAATGGTGCGCAGGCGTGTGGGCTCTTCCAGCGGTGTTTCAGCCATGGGTACGTAGTCTTCGTCACTGCCTACCGTTTGGCTGAACATTTCACCAAACATGAGGTTGGTACTACCACTGCCCTGCCCTTCTGGCGGCGCGCTGGCGGCGGGGCTTGGCTGGTTGAGGTGGTGAATCAGCGGGTGCTGGCGGGTGCTGAGCAGCCATGGGTATTGCTGCAAATAATTAAGCGTGTCGAACTTAGCTGAAGGGTCGCGCGCTTCATAGCCGCCGAAACGCTGGTAGTGCTTGAGCGGGTCTTGGCCGGTGGCCTGCACATCGGGATTATGCTGCAGGTACCAATTGGCATCGAACAATCCTGATGCGGCAATTTGGTAGCGTTCCGCACGGGCGCGCTTGATTTCGCTAGGCAGGTGCTTTAACCGTCTTAGCAGTTGCTTGGCAAGCCACATGGGGTTGTTGGCGTGACTTACCGTTCCTGCATGTGCTTTAAGCAGCTGCCGAATTTCTTCCTCACGTTGCTGCTTTGCTTTTTCTAGCTGGCTTACTAGTTGGTTCTTTTCTTCCAAGCCTTGACGCTCTTTGTCAGCGGCTTGCTTAAGCGTTTGCACACTTACTTCGTGCTGGGCCTTGATCTCAGCAATGTAGTCGCCGCGCTGCTGTAGCTCTAGGTCACGGGCATGAACCAATGTGCGCTGCTGGTTGACGGCGTCGCTATGTCGAATATCGGCCTGAAAGAAGGAGCTACGCAGTTCGGGAAGCTTTTCTTGACTGGCAAGTGCAACCCAGTAAAGGGGATCGGGGGTGCCGCTTTGCCCTTGGGGGTGCGCTTCACTGTAAGTGGTGTGATATTTTTTGCGCGTATCCCACATGGCGGAGCCGTAAACCACGCGCTGACCGATGAGGGTTGTGTGCGTAAAATAGTTTTTTAGCAGTTGTTCAAATTCCTGCTTGTAAAGCTCTTTAACGTGATAGGGGTTGTTGTAGCCAGGTTTCTCACTGTATTCGTGTTTGTCTGGACTGGAGATAATCAGTAGGCCTTCGGGGCGAAGTACGCGCTTGATCTCTTCCATCATCGCTTCATGGCGGTCATGGTGTTCGATGGTTTCGAAGCTGACCACGACATCCACACTGTTGTCGTCAAGCGGTATAGCGGCGCAGTCGCCCTGGTGGTAGCTAAGCCCTGAGTGACTATAGGTCTCCTGGGCATGCTCTACAGTGGCGAGGTCGACATCCACGCCGACCACGCTGGCGGCTATTTGCGCCAGATAATGACTGCCATAACCTTCACCACAGGCGATATCGAGCACGTCTTTATTTTCTACAAAGCCTTGGGCAATGTAGTAGCGGTGCATGTGCTCGGCAATGATGTCGCCGGATAAAACATTGGGTAAATAACGCTCACCGGTAGGGGTTAAACCTTGTTCGTTTGTTGTGCTCATACGTGTTGATCTACCTGTAGTTCGATTTGGTGCATGGGGATGCCGACCAGGCCGTGACTGTGGCTGCTGGAGTGTGATTTGAAAAACAGGGCATCGTGCAACCAATGGTGCTGTACGTGGTTATCCTGAGTGCCGTCGGCAATGGCGGTGCTGATACTGTAGTCGCCTTGGGGCAGTACCGGCATGCGGAAGGTGAAGCTGGCTTCAATAGAGGCTCCGGGCATAGCACTAACGGGGTCTCGCTGGTAGGTGATAAAGGTATTATCACCAAATAGCGTTTGCCCTAGCCGGTCTTTAATATAAAACCCCATAATCGGTTGCAGCATGGGCTGCTCTTGATGAATACGCCCCTTTATGGAAAGCATCACCTCTTCACCCCCTACTACCCAGGTAAGCGGGTGACCATGCCGATCGTGAAGCAGCACTTCTTCGATAATAGCGCCTTTTTTACCAAACCCTTCTGCGCTGGGATCAAACGCAAAAATCTCCAGGTCATTTCGATAGTCACTGGCATTAATGATGTCTTGGCGCATATCACGGGGTACGGGGCGCTGACGCTGTTCTTCGTGCCACTCTTCGTTGCGCTGGGTGGTGTCGCTGGCTCCCTGGTTCGATTCGAAAAAGGCTTTCAGGTAGGCGTCTGCGACTTCCTTGGGCGCGCCTTCGGCGGCGACTTTGCCTTTATCGAGCCAGATGGCGCGTTCGCACAGGTTGAGGATAGCGGCGGTGTCATGGCTGACGAACAGAACCGTGCCGTGCTCCATGAAGCGGCGCAAGAAACGCATGCACTTCTGTACGAAGAAGGCGTCGCCTACGGCCAGGGCTTCATCGATGACCAGGATGTCGGCATCGACGTGAGCAATGACGGCAAACGCTAGACGTACATACATGCCGCTGGAATATGTTTTTACAGGCTGGTCGATGAAATCGCCAATTTCAGCGAAGGCGAGGATGTCGTCTAACCGCTCGTCAATTTCAGGCTTGCTTAACCCTAGAACAGAGGCGTTCATGTAGACGTTTTCACGACCTGAAAATTCAGGATCAAATCCAGCACCAAGCTCTAGCAAGGCAGCAATGCGGCCATGCGTTTGAATCTCACCATGACTGGGCGTTAATGTTCCGCAAATCATTTGTAGTAAGGTCGATTTACCGGAGCCGTTGCGGCCAATGATGCCTACCGTCTCCCCCCGCTTTACGCTGAAGCTAATGCCGTCAAGAGCACGAAACTCTCGACCATAACTCTTCGGCGTTTTACCCGTTAGACGGCTTAGGCGGGGCATGACAAATTGCTTTAATCGGTCGCTGGGCTGTTCGTAAATTTGGTAATACTTGGCGACATTTTCGATGGTGATCGCGGTGTTCAATTGTTCAGAGGACATCTGCAAACCCCTTACGTGTCTTTTGGAACCAAGCAAAACCTAACCATGCTATAACGAGAGAGACTGCGAGATATTTCAGCAACCCGACAACATCGGGAAGCTGCCCCTCTAAAAGCACTAGCCGTACCTGCTCAATAATAAAGGTTAGGGGGTTGGCAAGAATTAGCCCGTGAAAATTTTCAGGCAGCGCGGAGATGGGATAAAAAATTGGTGACAGAAATAGCAGCATTGTGGATATAAGGCCCATGGTTTGGCCAATATCGCGCAGGAATACGCCCAACGATGCCAGCAGCCAGCTAATACCCATGGCCAGTACCATTAGCGGTAGGAGTACTAGCGGTAACATCCAGAAGGTTAAGGGAATGCTGCCAAGCACAAACAGTTGGGCCAGTATTAATACAAGCGTGCTAATGGTGGCATGAAACAACGCTGACCCTAGAGGTATCAGCGGCAATATATCCAGCGGAAATACTACTTTTTTAACGTAGTTGGTATTGGTAAGAATGAGGCTAGGCGAGCGCGTGAGTACTTCAGCAAAAATACCGTGTACGATCAGGCCTGCAAACAATTGCAGTGCAAATACACTTTTCGTTTCTTCTTCACCTACCCCCCAGCGGGCGTTAAAGACCACGGTAAATACAAACGTATAGATGATCAGCATGATAATGGGAGTAACAAACGACCACGCCAACCCAAGTAGTGATCCTTTATAACGCCCGATGACATCGCGTTTTGTTAGGCGTGCGACTAGCTCTCGGTAGCGCCACAAGTGCACCACCATGGCGCGGGGGGCTACCGAATTCAAAGCATGTGGATTCATTGGTTCTCTTTACACCATTAGATGTGTTGAATGTAAGTTACATGTAATAAGGGCAAACTCTCTGTCGAGCCCCTACTCTCCAGGAAGAATTAAGGGCGCAGATGTTACCTCACTCACCCTTTGTTAAGAAGTGCGGCCACCAGCATGGCAACGTTGCCTTGCCAAGTTTGCCGATACACTTTTGCCTGCTTTAAACCTTGTAGGCGCTGCCATGGGTTACCTTGGCGTGATGAAAGATACCGTTCATAACTGGCTTGGCAGCTTGGCTCTAGCCAGTCGCGATGCGCAGCTAATGCGGTTAAATTACGTTCGATCTGGATACGGTGGCCTCCTTGCCATAGATGTTGGATTCGCGTTAATAGCGCTTTCATTCCTCGTTTCATGCCAATTAAATTGCTGGCGTGCTGCCGGTAGTCAAGGCAGGGAGTTTGGTCGTATACCACCTTGCCGCCACACCCACTAATTAATAGATAACACCACCAGTCGTGTAGGCCTGTGTCTTCACCATGGGGCGAGCGCACCAAATAGTCATGGGCTACTTGGTTGAACAGCATGGTGTTACCGCTGGCAATATTCTGCACTAGCGCATTTTGAAAACTCGGCGGGCGCTTGTGGCTTGGTGAGTAGCCCGTCGGCTTTCCATACTCATCTACTAGCCGTGTTCTCGCCGTGTAGAGCAAGGGTTGATGAGCAGGTAACCCTGCTAACATGGCCACTGCCCGTTGTAGCTTGTCGGTGTGCCAACGATCATCTTGGTCTGCAAAGGCGAAGTAGTCGCCTTGAATCGAGGTGTTGCGCACTAAGGACATAAAATTGGCGGCAAATCCTTGTTGCTTGCCTTGGTAAATTTGCAGTTTCTGCTCGCCCCAACGTTGTTGGTACGCTTTTAGCAGTTGATAGGTGCCTGGCGTGGGGCTGTCATCTGATACATGCAGTACCCAGTTTGTATATTGCTGCTTTTCTATCGAGTCTAGCTGCTCTGATAGATAAGCTTCTCCGTTATAGGTTCCCATTAAAATGGCAATATGGGGGTAAGCGTGTTGCTTTGTGGTATCCATACATATGCTCAAGACGCGATTGCTCCGTGTCAGTCAGCTGACCTGCAGGTAGTATACGCGTAAGCTTGTCGCTTTTTTATCGTCGATTGTTACTCACTTTTTTGAGCCTGATTGATTTATGCCTTGTGCTGTCACTCCCTCTTATTCCGTTGGCGTGTGTGTGCCTACGCTTAATGCTGGTGCCCTATGGCATGAGTGGCTGGCGCAGACACTGCCCGCAGCTGCGCGCTTTCGTGTGTTGATCGTAGATTCTTCTTCTGACGACGATACCGCCGACTTGGCACGCCAGGCAGGATGTGAAGTGCTGGCGATTGCGCGCAGCGAGTTTGACCATGGCGGCACGCGCCAGCGCGCTTTATTACATTTAGATGATTGCGATATCGTGATTTTTCTTACTCAGGATGCGCTGATCGCTGATCAGAAGGCGCTGGAAAAGCTTGTTGCCGCATTTGACGACCCTAGCGTGGGAGCGGCTTTTGGTCGGCAGCTACCACACGTTGAAGCAACACCTGTTGCAGCCCATGCTCGGCATTTTAATTATCCGCCTTATTCTCGGGTGGTGGGCAGTGAGGATATTCCTCGCTTAGGTATAAAAACCGCATTTTTATCGAATTCGTTTGCCGCTTACCGCCGCAAGCTATTGTTGGAAGTGGGCGGTTTTCCTGAAGGCACTATTCTGAGTGAAGATATGATGGCGGGTGCAAGACTGCTACAGCAAGGCTGGCAGTTAGCCTATTGCGCAGATGCGTGTGTTTTCCACTCGCATAACTATTCGTTGCGGGAGGAGTTTCAGCGCTATTTTGATATTGGTGCGTTTCATTCTCGCGAGGCGTGGCTTCTTGACTGGCTGGGTAGTGCTGAAGGTGAAGGTGGGCGCTTTGTTCGTTCGGAAGTACAGTACTTATTACGCCATGCGCCCTGGCGATTACCAGAAGCGGCCCTTCGTACTGTACTGAAATATATGGGCTACCGGTTGGGTAAAGCGGAGGCTAAGCTGCCATTGAAGGTAAAGCGGCGCTTATCTATGCATAAGCATTATTGGCTCTAGGGCTGATAGTTGATAAAGCCGCGGGAGAGCGTCATCGCCAGGATCTTTAAATCAAACCCGAGCGACCAGTTATCAATGTAGTAGAGGTCGTACTCCACGCGTTTTTGCATCTGCTCTAGGGTGTCGGTATTGCCACGATAGCCATTTATCTGCGCCCAGCCAGTCATGCCGGGTTTAACTCGGTGGCGCTGCATATAGTTTTGAATGACGCCTTGGTAATATTTGTTGTGGTCGAGGGCGTGTGGACGTGGACCTACCAACGACATTCTGCCTTGTAAGACGTTATATAGCTGCGGTAACTCATCCAGACTGGTGCGGCGTAAGAAAGCGCCTAGCGGGGTTATACGCGGGTCGTTTTTACAGGCTTGCCGGGTAGTGGCGGCTTTATGCACCCCCATAGATCTAAACTTATAGATGCGAAAGCATTTGCCATCAATACCGTGGCGGTATTGTTTAAAAAGTACTGGCCCGCCCATTTTCCATTTTACTAACCCTGCAATTAGCAGCATGACCGGTAGAAAGGCTATAAATAGTAGCCCGCCGAGTAAGCGGTCTTCCAAATTTTTGAGAAACCTTAGTGGGCTGCTATCTAGCGGGCTGTAATTAAGCTCTAGCGAATATAGACCCACCACTTGAGCCATGCGGTGGTTTAACAGGCGAATGTCAGACAGGTCTGGGAAATAGCGTACATTGACAGGTATGTTAATCAGGCTGGCCGACACCAGGCGTACTTTATCGCCATCACTTAGCGGATAGGTTAACCATATTTCATCAAAGTCTCTGTCGAAAGCACTCTCATGCGCCAGCGTATTTAACTGTTTATGGAAGCGGTCGGAGTCATCATCGGTGTAGGCACTTTGCAACGTATAGCCTGCATAGACCATGGCATTTAGGTGGTTTTCCAGCCTTTCCAGATTGTAACTGCGGCCAATAATAATGATACGCTTGCGGTTTTTACCTTTGGCGCGAAGATTTCTGAGGTAGAGATAAAGCCCAGCGCGCATTAGGCTGCCAGTAGTCAGCACGGCGACTGATGATATTCCCATCCATAACCGAGAAAAATTAAGGGTATTTTGAGTCGCAACGAGTAAAAGGCTAAGCAATACAATCGTTGCGAGCCAGCTTAGGCTATACACGCCCAGCATGCTGAAAAGACTACGCCCTCGCCATGGCTGATAAAGCCCCAACAGCTCACCGATAGCAGGAAGCAGCAGGCTACCAATTAGCATTAGGAAGAGGTAATAGTCTTCGCGGTAGTCAATATGAGACATGCCCAACAATATTAACCACGAAACGACTATCGCGATTGCTGCATCAAAGCAACGCATAGCTCTCCGTAGCCAGTCGTTACTTTGAGTACTTTTCAACGCTGCCATGCGGTTTTGGTTACCCTGCGGTCATAGTCACGTTATTTTCTGACGCTAACATTGAACTGAGCAGCGACATAATCTCGGCGAGGTCGTTACTGCTTAGCTCACCGACTGCGGTCTTCAGTGCCAATCTATCCAATGCATATTCGCCGACAACATCAATGTATTGAATCCGCTGATCATAGAGACTTGCCCGTGCGTCTAGTACATCAACAAGGTTGCGCAATCCTAACTGTTCGCCCCGCTCTGCTGCGTCTAGAAACAGCTGGCTAGATTCGATAGCGCGGGTTAGCGCTTCCAGGCGGCGCACACCGCCATTTAGCGAGCGTAAGCGGGTGCGTACTTCTTGCACCGCTAGATTGTAGGCGTTGTCTATGGTGGCTTGGCCTGCCTCTATTAACCGCTCGCCTTGGCGCACATTGGCATTGGTGTAGCCACCACGGTAGATCGGCACACTCACTTCTACACTTGCGCGATAGTCTTCGCTTTCGCGCAGCTCATCATCACTGGTTCGGTCAGAGTAGCTTAGGTTGAGGTTCACTTCCGGGTAGTAGCCTGCACGCCGTGTGCTGGTATCCGCCTGGGTCACGCGTTGTTCGCCTCGGGCTAACAACACATTCAAATTCTGCCCACTTCGCGACAACCACTCTTCTGGACTGCCAAAATCACTATTTAGTTCAAGATTGGCAAGCTCGCCTAACGTAGTGACTTCACGAAACTCAGGCAAAATACCGGTTAGACGCTCAAGTTCACTCAACGCATTATCAAGTTCGTTTTCCGCTTGCACGGCGTCTGAAATAGCCTGGTCATAGCGTGATTGCGCTTCTAACAAGTCAACTCTGTTACCTATCCCTAAATCGAAGGCTCGGCTGGCTTGGCGCACTTGTAAATCGAGCGCTTCTTGCTGTGATTCTAAAAGCCCTAGCCGCTGCGCCGCTAAATAGGCTTGTACGTAGGCTTCGGTGACTTGCAGTGCGAGGTCTTGCTCGACCACGGCTAACTGTAGCTCAGCGGCACTGATTTGGGCATTGGCAACGGCCATGCCGCGCCAGCGCTCTAGGCTGAACAGTGGCTGCTGTAGCTGCAACTGCCAGTAGCTTTCATCAATTTCACCGGGGCGCTGGGCAGGTTGGTCTAGGCCAAAGTCGTCTGGCGAGGTTTGAATATTGGTGGAGTCTTGCCAGAGATAGCCACCGGTTGCACTTATTTGCGGCAGCAGTTGCGAGCGCGCCATGGGGCGCTCTTCTCGGGTGGCTTCTAGCTCAAAACGCTGGCGCGAAAGCTCGGCATCGTTTTCTAACGCGCGGGTAAAGAGCTCTGGCAGTGATGGCAGTTGCCCTACTGATGGTGCTACTTCATTTAGCGCGGCATACTCTGCCAATGCTTGTGCATCAGCGGGCACATCTTGCTGGGCACGCTCTTGTTGGGCATACAGGGGCTGACTGGCCAATATAATGGCGAGCGCCAGCGGTGCTAGGGTAGCGGTTTTTTTAAGCCACATACTGGTCATTAATCCTCTCGTATGGCGCGTGCCAGCATGTCGGTGATCGGCTTGGCAATGTAGCTTGCGAAAGTACGTTCACCGGTGCGCAGCATGACTTCAGCGGGCATGCCAGAGAGCAGTTGCATCTGCTCTGTCATGTTTTCTTGGCCAGCCTCAGTGACCCGTACCCGTGCACGATAGTAGTTTTCGCCGGTGGCTTCGTCTTCAAAGCTGTCGGCACTGACGTGAATGACTTCACCATCGATTACATCGGTTAGCCGTTGATTGAAGGCGCTAAAACGAATTTCAGCAAATTGGCCGACAAAAATATTATCAATATCACGGGTCGGGATGCGTGCTTCTACGACAAAGCCTTCATTGGAGGGTACTACATCCATGATGGTGTCGCCTGCTCGAATGACGGCCCCCACGGTATGCACCTGGCGGCCTACAACGGTTCCCGATACCGGCGCGGTAATCACCGTGCGGTTCACTTGGTCAGAGAGCGAGATGATCTGCTCTTCCGCTTCGGCTATTTGCGCTTGGGCATCGCGCAGTTGTTCACCCACTTCCGTTTGAAACTCTTGCTGTTGAATTTCACGCTGCATGCGATTTTCGCTGATTTGTGAGCGCAGCTGGGCGATATTGGCGCGAAATTCGGCATTGTCGCCTTCATATTGCAGCACTTGACGCTCTAACTCTCGCATGCGCTGGTTATCGCCCAGGCCTTCACGATAAAGCGAGCGGAAATCTTCTGCTTCTGAACGCAATGAGCTAATACGGTTG
>JAMCZP010000042.1 GCA_023485185.1 Gammaproteobacteria bacterium | reverse complement strand
TGAAAGTCGTGATCAAAAATGGCGATGGGGAACGTACCGTTGATGCCAAGTGCCGAATTGATACCGTAAACGAGCTGGCTTACTACCGCCACGGTGGTATCCTTCACTACGTGCTGCGCAAGATGATCGGCGCAGCCTAAAGGGTAAAACCTTACCAATGCTTGCATGCCCCCACCTCGGTGGGGGTTTTTTTCTAATGGCAGAAAATATAAAGCACGAAAATTACAACGCCATGCGGTTTACAAGCAGAGAGATAATTCCTGCCACTTACCCACGTGCCTGTTCCTTCAGTATGCTAACAAGCTCAGGCAACGTCGACTGTGAGTGCCCAGCGGCATCCGCAGCGCTTAAAACGCTGTAAATGCCTGCCGCCGAACCTTGAGTAGCACCAGTGTCGCTTGCCATCGTTAAGTAGTAACCCAAATCTTTATGAGCATTCGCTATGCTGAAACGAAAGCCACTGTCGTCCCGTGCGAGGATATAAGGACGTAAGCGCTCAAGAACCGTGCTTGAACCTCCCCCCTTAGCGAGAACATCAACTAACACGTCTGGGTCGATTCCACCCAATTCTGCACAGGCCGCCGCTTCGGCAAGCACTGTAGAAAAGCCGACCGAAACGAAGTTATGTAACAATTTCAACTTATGGCCAGACCCAGTTGGGCCCGCGTGCACGATATTTTCCGCATAACTTTCTAGAAGAGGAAGCTGAACCTCAAAAAGCTCACGGTCGCCGCCCACAATCAGGTTAAGCCGCCCCTCAAGTGCCTCCTTAGGTGTTCGCGTCATAGGAGCATCTAGGAACCGCCCCCCGGCTGCTTCTACAGCCCCTGCTATTTTCAATGTTGAACTGGGAATCGCCGTTGAACAGTCAATAACAACCGTACCCGGTCGCAGCCCTTGTAAAACCCCTTCCTCACGTAATAAGACATCCTCAACCTGCGGGCTACCGGTCACACAAAGTATAATGACATCACAATGGGCCGCCAAAGACTTGGCGCTAATGAAGGCCGTCGCCCCATTGGCGAGTAATTCATCAGTCGATTGATTGCCAGGATGTTCTAGAAAGCTAAGAGACCAATTGTGCCGCTGGAGGCTAGTGGCAATCCCAAACCCCATCAGACCGATGCCCACCATGCCAATCCGCTGCTTTTTATCATTACTCATTGTGTTGCGTCCTGTGCTGCATAAGCATCAGGGCTCCCAAGCCCTCCCATACAGAGATACTTAATTTCAATGTAATCATCAATGCCGTATTTAGATCCCTCACGACCAATACCAGACTCCTTAACGCCTCCGAACGGTGCCAGTTCACTCGAAATGATACCCTCGTTAATACCTACGATACCGCACTCCAAAGCGCTAGCGACGCGCCATACACGGGCAATGTCCCGTGTATAGAAGTAACTCGCCAGTCCCAGAGATGTATCATTTGCTTGACGAATCACGTCCATCTCATCAGTGAAGCGCAATAATGGAGCTACGGGACCGAAAGTTTCATCATTCATGAGTAACGAATCAGGAGAAACATCCGTTAATATCGTTGGCTGGAAAAAGTTTCCCTGCAGGGAGTGTCGCTGCCCACCGAGGTGAACCTTAGCCCCCTTGGCTTTAGCATCGTCGATATGTTGTTCTACCTTTTCGACAGCCGCTATGTTTATCAAGGGCCCTAACGTCACCCCATCGTCGAGACCATTACCCACCTGCTGGGCACTGACCGCTATCGCTAACCTATCTGCAAATTCTTCATAGATTTCATCATGAACAAAAATTCGATTAGCACATACACAGGTTTGACCAGTGTTCCTAAATTTGGAAGCCATTACTCCCGCTATCGCCTGTTCAATATCAGCATCCTCAAAGACAATAAAAGGCGCATTACCACCCAGCTCCATTGAGACTTTCTTAACGGTCTTAGCACATGCCTCTAACAACACTTTTCCTACTTCAGTCGAGCCGGTGAAAGAAAGCTTTCGCACTTTCGGATTCGAGGTCAACGCGTCACCCACTACGCTAGATCGCCCTGTTACTACATTTAATACGCCTTTAGGTACCCCTGCTCGCTCAGCAAGCTCTGCCAGAGCTAATGCTGAATAAGGTGTACTAGAAGCCGGTTTAACGATAACGCTACAACCAGCAGCCATCGCTGCAGCTGCCTTACGGGTTATCATGGCATTGGGAAAGTTCCATGGTGTAATAGCAGCCACCACTCCGACGGGCTCCTTTGTCACTACAATACGGCGATCATTTGCGTGAGCGGGTATTACATCGCCATAGATTCGTTTGGCTTCCTCTGCAAACCATTCAATAAAAGATGATCCATAGGCAATTTCCCCTCGAGCTTCCTGAAGCGGCTTACCCTGCTCAAGAGTAAGGAGATAAGCGAGATCATCCTGATGAGTAATGCACAAGTCGAACCAGCGTCGCAAAATCTCGGCACGCTGCTTCGC
This sequence comes from Gammaproteobacteria bacterium, assembly GCA_023485185.1. Next base: position 8,458 of record JAMCZP010000042.1, on the reverse strand, counting down.
CGTTTTGGACTTCCAAAGAGGAAAGGCTCGGTCAGCAGCATCAACTGCAGAGCATACTTGAGCTTCAGTCAGGTCAGGAATCGTTCCCAAAAGCTCATTAGTCGCAGGGTTAATTACCTCAATTACAGCCTGATTTTCAGCATCTGCCCAATGTCCATCGATGTAGCAATTTTGTCGAAATAAAGCAGAATCGGTTAGTTGCATGTTATCTCCTTAATAGTTCTGGCTTAGAAGAGGCAGTTTGTAGGAAGCTGACCACTTGTTAACTCATCCAGGCCATCAATAAGCATAAAACCCATGGCATTGCGCGTTTCAGTCGTAGCACTACCGATATGTGGACTGAGATATATATTTTCTAATTCGGCATAGCGGGGATCAATATCTGGCTCTCCCTGAAACACATCTAGTCCTGCTGAAAACAAATAACCATTTTTAAGGGCTTGGATTAGCGCATCATCATCGACGACATCTCCCCTTGAAATATTAATCACTACTGCCCCCTTTGGAAGGAGCTGTATTTTTTCCTTGTTAAGAAATCCTCTTAAGCTATCGTTGCCCGGCGCATTAATAGAAAAAAACTCACTCTCAACCAATAGACTATCCACTGTTTCATGGTAGATAGCCCCACACTCTAGCGAAGGGTCTAAGCGGTGCCGATTATGGTAATGAATCACCATTTTGAACGCCCTAGCGCGCTCGGCAAAAGCCTGTCCTATGCGTCCCATGCCTAAAATGCCCAGCTTCTTTCCTGTTAGCTGTTTACCCAACAACTGCGTAGGCCCCCAGCCCTGCCAACGCCCGCTACGCACCATGCTGTCGGCTTCATGCCCGCGACGCGCTGCGTTTAGCATGAGCATCATGCCTACTTCAGCGCAGGCGTCACTCAATACATCGGGGCTATGAAGCACTTTAACGCCATACTCTTTAGCAGCCCCTAAATCAATATGATCGACACCAACTGATAAGGTAGCTACTACGCGTAAAGTGTCTGATAAAGCCTCGAAAACTGAGCGTGGCAGCGACTCTGTTACCGATACAAATAGCACCTCACATCCTCTAGCCTGTTCGGTCAATTGAGAGACTGAGAGCCTATTGTCAGAATTGTTGTATCGAACTCTATATCTATTTTTAATTTGCTCCTCTACTAACGGCGGATAGCGTCGAGCCAAAAAGGCTGTCGAATTTTCAAAAATTTTCTGCATATTATTATTTCCTTTCAATGGCGACCCAGAAAAACTTAAAACTTATTATAATTATCGTTAACAACACCCAGCCAACTCTTAGCCTTCTTAAACCCTACTAACTCCTATATTTCTTTACTTATTTATATCTGAGCATCTCGCTTTCTTCTGGTATTGTTCGATCTAACAAAAGGCATAATAACCATCAGGATCAGCAAAGCAGCACATATAAATAGGATCCCAGCACTAATCGGAGACTCAAGGAACACCATTGGATTCCCTCTTCCAATTAGCAGTGCTCGCCGCAGATTTTCCTCCATCATGGGACCCAAAATAAGTCCAAGAAGAAGAGGTGATGCAGGACATCCAAGCTTTGCAAACAAGTAACCTGCAGCTCCTAGCCCCGCTAAAAGAAACAATTGGAATGGACTATTAGATACGCTATATACACCAACACAGAGAAATACCATTATGGCCGGATATAGCATGCGGTAAGGTATAGAGAGTATTTTTATCCAAACATTAATGAATGGAATATTCACCCATAACAGTAAAAAGTTACCTACCCACATACTTGCGATTAATCCCCAAAATAACTCCGGATGAGAGGAAATAACACGAGGGCCGGGGGCAATCCCATGCATGATTAGCGTACCCAGAATTAAGGCACCGACGGCATCACCTGGAATTCCTAGAGTCAGGGTAGGAATATAACCAGTTTGAGCCGCAGCATTATTGGCAGCCTCTGGTGCAACTACACCCTCTATCGCTCCTTTGCCAAAACGCTCAGGCTGTCTACTTGCTCGTTTTTCGACGGTATATGCCATAAATGAGGCAATCGTTGGCCCAGCCCCCGGCAATGCACCCAGGAATGCCCCAAGTGGCGTGCCTCTCAATATCGCACCGACTGAACGCTTAGCCTCATCACGAGTGGGTAACATTGAACGCCAGCCGCCCACTTGCTGAACCATGTGCCTTTTAACATGAGGCTCAAGATTAGCGATGACTTCAGCTAGCCCAAAAAATGCCATAGCCACAACAATAAAGCTGATACCCTCAGCCATGATCGGTATGCCAAAAGTGAACCGCATCATTCCTGAAACGATATCCATGCCTACCATACCCAACAGCAAGCCTATTATGACCATTCCTATAGAATGCAGAGGCAACTCACTTGAAGCTGCTGCAGCCGCTATCAAGCCCAACAGCATCATGCTAAAGTATTCAGCCGCACCGAACTCTAAAGCCACCTGCACAATCGCTGGAGCCGCCAAGCCAACAATGATCAATGCTGCACAGCCACCAATAAATGATGCAATGGCAGTCATAAAAAGAGGGACGCCCGCTCGCCCCTGCTTCGCCATAGGGTAGCCATCTAACGCCACAACGGCGGAAGCAGGCGTGCCAGGCAAATTCAATAAAATAGAAGCTGTTGACCCCCCATAGAGCCCTCCGTAAAAAATCCCGGACAGCATGATAAGCGCCTCAAGAGGGTCCAAGCCAAACGTGAAGGGCATCAGCATGGATATAGCTGTGACAGTTCCAAGCCCTGGAAGTACGCCGACAAAAGTGCCCAACACTACGCCCACGAAACAATAAAATAAGTAATTCCAAGATAAGGCAACGGAGAAACCGCTACCTATATTGGCTAAGTTCTCAAGCACGCCCATTATTATTGTCCCCACAGTCGGAATGGCAGTCCCAGCAGCAAGCTGAAAACAACTACCGAGAAAGCTGTCATCCCCAATGCAATAAGAAAGGTTTCCTTCCAGCGTGTTTCCTGAGTAGCAAATCCTGATATCAGAACACATGCCATGCAGGCAGCAATCAGGCCTAATCGGTCAATCAACACACCAAAGGCCAAAATGGATAATGAGAGGGCCACAACCGGCCTTAAATACATTGGCGGCATAGGAGTAAATTTGCGGCGCCACAGCGATTTCGCCGAAATCCCCACTCCAATGAGCACCAACAAACTCCCCAAGATAACGGGGAAATAACCAGGCCCCATTCTTCGTGCACTACCCATTCCGTAATCAGCGGCGCCCAGCGCAAACATTCCGCCAATTAGAATGAACACCAGCCCCGTCATCACATCACGATCCTTAAGCATTACAGGCATCGTCAGTTTCCTCAGTAGTCATGGCACTAAACGTAGCAAGGGCCTTCAATGAGGGGGTGTGCGGCAACAAAGTCCTCATCGACCTCCATCCCCAGACCAGGTGCCTCAGGGGGAGCAATCATTCCGTCTGCATCAACGTCCAGTCTTCCTGACACCATGTCCGTTCGGAATGGATTGTCCGCTGTCGCATCAGCCTCGAAGTAACCAGGATTATCAATTGCCGCGAGAAGGTGCAAAGACGCAGCCATATTTAATGCTGTCATTGAGCTGTGAGGATGGATCTTTAACCTACGTGCCGACGCCATGGCAGCAATACGTAAAATCTCAGTCATACCACCGCATTTTGAAAGGTCAGGTTGTAATACTGTTACAGCATCTTTTTCAATCAAGCGTTGAAATTCATAGCGGGTATAATGGTTCTCACCTGCAGCGATAGGGGTACGCCCCAACGCTGCAGCCTTGCCATATGCGTAGTCGTCGTAGGGTGGGAATGGCTCTTCAAGCCAGCCAACATTACAGTCATCGAGGGTGGGCATTAACTGACGAACCTGATCCAGGTCATAGGCCGCATTCACATCGGTTAATATATCGATCTCATCACCCAATGCCTTCCGCACAGCCTGAACCCTTGCGGCATCTCTTGCCGGAGTATCCCCTAGGCGCAACTTGAGAGCACGATAACCAGCCTCCACATAACTTACAGCCTCTTCGACTAACGCACCGGTCTCTTGATACCCCAGCGTCAGACCTCCCGCGTATGCTTTCAACTTTCGTGGTGCACCGCCAATCAGACGAAAAACTGGCCATCCCACTGCCTTACCTCGAATATCCCAAAGCGCTAGATCAATACCACTGATGGCGATAGCGGTACCCGCACCGAATCCATGAGTGGCGAGATGGCCACGATAGAGCCGATGCCAAATACCTGTGGTATCACGCGGATCCATACCGATGATCAAGGGGCGCAACGTAGTCTCAATCAATTTAGCGATTGCCCCCGGTGAACGGCCGTGATGGGCCTCTCCCCAGCCAACCAAACCATCGTTTGTAATGACCTTAACCAACACAGCATCGCGCTTTACCATCCGCCCCACTCCCATGCGAAAGCTGGTACCTTCAGGTACACGGTATGAAATCGGATGAACAGTAATTTCTGAAATTTTCATAGCAATATCTCCCAGTTCTTCATTTCTAAGCACTGAAGCACTTATGAGCCAAGTGCAATTTTTATGAGGCAATCCAAAAAATGCTGTAATATTATATTACAAGCTAGATCGCTAACTGGTAAAATGTCAATACTTTAAGTACAGCTAATAACGAGACAGACCTAGCCGGGTGGTTTCACTCGAGAGCCTTTTAAAAGAATTTAGCAATAAAAGCCAAGTCTCAGGGAGGTGGGATGAGCAACAAACCCAAAGCTGACAATACTTTAGCGAAAACAGATCGTTTAGCACTCGAAAAAGCTATTCAACCAGCCCGGCAACGTAGCCTGGGTGATGATGTTTACGAGGCCTTGGCGAAGCTTATTAACTCTGGCGAGCTTGAAGAAGGGCAAAAACTGCCCTCAGAAGGTGATTTATGCCGACTATTTGCAGTCTCTCGCCCAATTGTAAGAAAGGCGTTATCACGCTGCCGTGATAACGGACTGATCATCTCTCATAAGGGGTCGGGCTCATTTGTGTCCTCAAACACGCTCGCCACCTCAACAGAAATACCTCCCGAGCAGCAGCTCTCAAAAATGCTACACGCACTGGAATTTCGCCGCAGCACTGAGCCGGAGGCGGCTTATTATGCGGCTATACGCCGATCTCCCGAGGAGCTAAAAAATATAGCTACAGCACTTGAAGACTTTCGACACTTTGAGGACGGCGAATCGCGACCAAATGTAGACATGGCGTTTCATCGTGCAATCGCGCGCGCCTCTCAAAACGATCATTACGTCAGATCACTGGAGCTTATTGACTACGACATAGACCTTGGCATCACCCTCGCTCGCCACCTATCAAGGTTAGGAAAGGTAGACCGTCGGGCAGCCATTTATACAGAGCATCATCAAATATATATTGCAATTGAAACCCAAGACCCAGAAGCAGCTTCCCTAGCAATGCGTAGGCATCTGGAGTACTCCCAATTGCGCGTTATTGCACGAGGAGAGGAAATGATCCGCCGAATCCGAAGCCAAACTTAAAGCATCAGTGGCCACCCACCAAACCAATCAATGCAGGAAAACCTTTGACACAAAATCTGTCATATCCTATAACAAGTTTTCAAGGTTTCTTTAAAGCCTGATGCTTTTTTACGCTATTGCAAAAAGCAGACGCTACCTAGTAACGACTCTATCTAATAACAACGAAAGACAGGAGATAACGCCATGAATATCAATATGACACGCCTGACTCATGCCGCCCTAATGTTAGCCATTGCCAGTACGTTTACGGTCAGCACAGCGCAGGCCTCTAGCGATTTTCCTAGCAAAACCATGACAATATTGGTGTCTTACCCACCAGGGGGCTTCAATGATCGGGTGGGGCGCATGATCGCAGATGATTTCAGCGAGCGCTGGGATATAGATGTTATAGTGGATAATCGCCCTGGCGGTGGGACAGTCGTGGGCACAGACTATGTAGCCAAAGCTGATGCGGATGGACATACGCTAGGTATCTCACCGTTCGCTTTTGGGGTTAACCCCGGCCTATTTGAGACTCTTCCCTACGATACGAAAGAGGATTTTCGCCATGCCATAATGCTTGGCGATGCCTTCAATGTACTTGTTGCCTATCCAGATTTCCCAGTTGACTCGGTTGACGAGCTCGTCGAATACGCCAAACAGAATCCAGGAGAAATCAACTACGCTTCTGCAGGTAACGGCTCATCTAATCATTTATCAGGTGAAATGTTCAAAGCGCTCGCAGACATCGACATGGTTCACATTCCTTATGCGGGTAGCGCCCCTGCTCGTACAGACTTAATGGCGGGCCGTGTCGATATCATGTTCGATAACTACACCAACGTTAAGGAATTGGTGGAGACAGGAAGTCTCAAAGCACTCGGCGTAACTCTTCAACAAGAGAGCGAACTAATGCCTGATGTCCCACCAGTATCCGATACAGTGGAAGGCTATAACGTAGCCACATGGTGGGGCGTTTATGCACCAGCCGAAACGCCTGATGGTGTGATAGCGACCCTTAACGAGGCTTTAAACGAATTCCTCAGCAAACAGGAAACACTCGACGTTTTTGCCACCCAAGGCATCACAGCTATTGGAGGTTCACCTGAAGAAGCGGAGGATTATGTAGAAACACAAATGGAGACGTGGATCCCCATCGCAGAACAGTCGGATATGACAGCTAACTAACTTTAAAAAATATCTCCCTGGCGCAGCCCTGCTGAAGTACCGGCAGGGCTCGAAACATCAAGGATTCATCATGCCTGTTGTTCTTCTTACCGACCACATAGCCCCAACAGCACGCGCAGAACTTGAAAAAAAGGCCGACGTTCGTTTACTTGGTGAGGCCCAAGTGGGGACACTTGAAGAGGAAATGTTAGCGGCAAATGTCGTTATTGTGCGGCGCTTGATCCCAGCAGATATTTTACGGGAAACAAAAGTGCTTCGTGCCTTGGTAAGGCACGGAGTAGGCCTAGATTTCATCCCCGTCGAAGAAGCAAGCGCCGCTAATATTGCAGTAACAAATACTCCCAATACAAATGCTCAAAGCGTAGCGGAGTACGTATTTGGACTACTGCTTGGACTTCAAAGGCGCATAGCACAAAACAACCAACGTATACGCACAGGAAAATGGCATGAGCTACGTTCCGAAGCACCTGAATTACATGAAATCGCCAATAAAACATTGGGCATTATTGGCTTTGGCAGCATTGGAGAGGCCGTAGCCCGAATAGGCCATTTCGGTTTTGGTGCAAGAGTACTATCAGCGCGACGCAACTGCCTAGAAGGGCCCGATTGGGTCGAATTTTCGAGCATAACGGACGTTGCCTCAAGAGCTGACATTCTAGTCATCGCTTGCCCGCTAACGCCGAGCACTCAAGGCATGGTAGATGCACGCTTTATAAGAACAATGCGCAAAAATTCACTACTGGTTAATGTTGCGCGTGGTGCAATCATTGATGAGACGGCATTAGCAGCAGCACTACAGACCCAACAGATATCTGGAGCCGCACTAGACGTTTTCTCACACCAGCCACTCCCAGAAGACTCTCCTCTACGCGACGCTCCCAACCTTGTACTTTCTCCACATATAGCAGGCGTTACCCATGAAAGCATGCTGCGTATGAGTAACGTTGCCGTGAGCGACACTCTTCGCATTTTAGATGGCAAGCGACCCGAAAACCTTGTCAACTCACAAGTATGGCCCAAGATAGTCAAACAATGGTCACGCTCACCTATATAGTGCTCTGGCAGAGTCGGGCCTAGCCTTCAAGAAACCAGCCAAATAACTGCATCACCGGCCCTTTTCATCGAGCACTCATGGCGTCACTTTTATAGCATCAAGTTAAAAAGCGCGGCGACGGTAGGTACGGTAATCCGGCGACCAGGACGCCTTTTCAATAAGCTCACGCAGGGTAGTACCACTGGTTTGCAGCGCCACACCATTTTGCTGCGCCTGTGCAGCCACTTCAAAGGCAATCGACTTACTAATATCCCGAATGCGTGACAGCGGCGGTAACAGTGCACCTTTACCCTCTTTCACTAATGGCGCCTCACGAGCGAGCGCACGAGAGGCGCTCATCAGCATCTCGTCAGTCACTCGAGTAGCGCTGGCGGCAATCACGCCCAACCCAATACCAGGGAAGATATAGGCGTTGTTGCACTGGGCAATGGGGTAAGTGCGCCCATTGTAGACCACTGGTGCAAAGGGGCTACCGGTGGCAACGAGCGCTTGTCCATCGGTCCAGCGAATCACATCTTCAGGTGTTGCTTCTGCCTGGGAGGTTGGATTGGAGAGCGGCATAATCACCGGATGCTCGCAGCCTGCGTGCATGGTGCGAACTACCTGCTCGGTGAAGATACCGCGCTGCCCGCATACGCCAATCAACACCGTGGGTTTGACCTGCGCAATCGTCTCTTCCAACCCTTGCCCGTTCCACTGTGCCACTAGCGAAGCGTCATGGGCTAAACGGCGCTGAAAATCGCGCT
>JAMCZP010000095.1 GCA_023485185.1 Gammaproteobacteria bacterium | reverse complement strand
CAGGATTTGACATGCGCAGCCATTATTGCGGCCAGCTGAACGAAACTTTGGTGGATCAAACGGTTACGGTATGCGGATGGGTTCATCGCCGCCGTGACCATGGTGGGGTAATCTTCCTCGATATGCGCGACCGCGATGGTATCGCTCAGTTTGTGGTTGACCCAGATACCGCCGAGGCGTTTGCTACTGCCGACCGTGCACGCAGCGAGTATGTTCTGCGTATTACCGGCCGCGTTCGGCTGCGCCCTGACGGAACGCAGAATGCCAACATGCCCACTGGCATGATCGAAGTGTTGGCCAAAGAGGTTGAGGTACTGAACTCAGCTATCACGCCGCCGTTCCAGCTAGATGAGCATGGCAAAGTAGGCGAAGAGGTGCGCTTAAAGCACCGTTACATCGACCTGCGTCGCCCCGACATGATTGAAAAGCTGCGCCTGCGCTCACGTATTTCGCATAGCGTTCGCGCTTACCTGGAGAATCAGGGCTTCTTAGATATCGAAACACCGGTGCTTACTCGCGCCACGCCAGAGGGCGCGCGGGATTATTTGGTGCCTAGCCGTACTCACGCGGGCAGTTTCTTTGCACTGCCCCAGTCTCCTCAGCTATTCAAACAGCTATTGATGGTGGCGGGTTTTGATCGCTACTATCAAATTGCTAAGTGTTTCCGCGATGAAGATCTGCGCGCTGACCGCCAGCCTGAGTTTACCCAGATTGATATTGAAGCATCGTTTGTGGAAGAGAATGACATCATGGGCATCACCGAAGCCATGATTCGTCAGCTTTTCCAAGAGGTGCTAAGTGCTGAGCTGCCTGAATTCCCGCGCATGACCTGGCAGGAAGCGATGGATCGTTTCGGCTCCGACAAACCTGACTTGCGTATTCCGCTCGAGCTGACCGATGTCGATGACCTTATGCAGCAGGTCGATTTTAAAGTCTTCTCAGGCCCGGCAAGCGCTGAAGATGGTCGCGTGGCGGCCCTGAAAGTGCCTGGCGGTGCTAAGCTTTCACGTAAAGAGATCGACGAATACACCAAGTTTGTTGGCATTTACGGTGCCAAAGGCTTGGCATGGATTAAAGTCAACGAGCGTGCCAAAGGGCTTGAAGGTCTGCAGTCGCCGATCGTTAAGTTTATGGAAAATATCGTTGAAGAGCTGCTCGACCGGGTGGGCGCTGAAGATGGCGATATCATCTTCTTTGGTGCCGATAAGACGCGCATCGTTAATGAAGCCATTGGTGCACTGCGCGTCAAACTAGGGGCCGATCTTGAACTTTACACGCAGCAGTGGGCACCGCTGTGGGTAGTCGACTTCCCAATGTTCGAGGCGGATGACAACGGTCGTCTTAGCCCGCTGCATCACCCCTTCACGGCGCCTTCCTGTTCTCCTGAAGAGCTAAAGGCTGATCCTGCGAAAGCGCTATCTCGCGCTTACGATATGGTGCTCAACGGCACTGAGCTAGGTGGCGGTTCTATCCGTATTCACGACCAAACCATGCAGAGCACGGTGTTTGAGATTTTGGGCATTGGTGAAGAAGAAGCCCAAGAGAAATTCGGCTTCCTGCTAGATGCGCTTCAGTACGGCGCGCCGCCCCATGGTGGCTTAGCGTTTGGTTTGGATCGACTGGTAATGCTGATGGTAGGTGCCAAGACTATTCGTGAAGTGATTGCCTTCCCGAAAACGCAAAGTGCTGCTTGTTTGATGACCAATGCACCCGGCGAAGTAAGCCCCGAGCAGTTAAAAGAGCTCAATATCCGTCTGCGCCAAAAAGCACAGCCGGAAACAGCCGCCGAATAAATCGGTTGAGTGACTGACCAGCACCGACGCCTTGGCGTCGGTGTTTTTGTATGTTGCTAACGTTCAGCGTTAAGCCCACTCATGAGTACCCGTTTCATGGTTGAAAAGAAGCCCGTTGTAGCTGTCCGTATTTTGGGGATCGACCCTGGCTCACGTGTTACTGGTTACGGCGTGATTGATGTGATCGGGGTTAAGCCTTGTTATGTAGCGAGTGGCTGTATTCGTACCGCTAACGGTGCGCTAGAGCAGCGATTGGCACAAATCTATGCAGGTCTTAGTGAAGTGGTGGAGCTCCATCGACCTACTTCGGTTGCCATTGAGCGCGTGTTTATGGCCAAAAATCCTGATTCTGCATTAAAGCTTGGCCAAGCGCGTGGTGCGGCGTTGGTCTGCATGGCCAACCATGGCTTAAGTCTTGCCGAATATGCCGCGCGGCAAATTAAGCAAGCCGTAACCGGCCAGGGCGGTGCGGATAAAGCTCAGGTGCAGCATATGGTCACCGCTATTCTGCAGCTTTCCGCCACGCCTCAAGCCGATGCCGCCGATGCATTAGCCATTGCATTAACTCATGCTTATAACGGTCACGCCTACACCAGTAATGGACTGCCCGCCACCGCCTCGCGAGGGCGTAGTCGCACCACGGGACGTTGGCGGCTTTAATTTAACCGCTCGGCGAAAGGTTGTACTACTGGTCACCTGTACAGACTAGCTTTATAGTAAACGCTTGTTTTTCACCCAACTGTTTATATATCCGTGCGAGCGACTTTATGATTGGACGCCTGAGTGGCCAGCTAGTGGCAAAGCACCCCCCCTGGATTGTCATTGATGTCCAAGGCGTGGGTTATGAGCTGGAAACCTCAATGAATACGCTGGTGGCACTTCCCGCGCTTAACGAGAGCGTTTCGTTATTTACTCATTTAACCATTCGAGATGACGCCCACCTGCTGTATGGGTTTGGCCGAGAGCATGAGCGTGCTCTGTTCCGTGCACTAATCAAAGTCAACGGTGTTGGACCCAAACTCGCACTGGCTATTTTGTCCGGCATGGATGAAGACGCTTTTATGCGCTGCGTGCGTGATAATGACAGCAAAGCGTTAACCACCTTGCCAGGTGTTGGTAAGAAAACCGCCGAACGGCTGATTATCGAAATGCGCGATCGCTTCCCGGATTGGCAAGATAAGTGGGAAGATGGCAGCAATGCATTGCTAGCTCTTGAAGCCGCCAGTGGTCGGGCTTCTGCACGGGATAGCCTTGCCGATGCGGAAGCCGCATTGGTTAGTCTAGGGTACAAGCTCACCGAAGCATCTAAGATGCTTGCTGATATCGACCCTAATCAGTCGACTGAAGCGCTTATTAAAGCCGCCCTCACTCAACGTATGAATGGCTGAACCGTCAGTTTAAACTGAACCAGCTCGCAATGGACGTGGATGGAAAACGTATTTGCCACCCGTCTTATGGATTAAAGTCATCAAGGAATAGTCATTAACAATGAGTGCCTATGTTAGAACATGACCGGCTGATTACCGCAGAGCCTGAGCAGGGCGAGGTGCGCATTGATTATGCCATTCGCCCGAAGCGGCTTAATGATTATATAGGCCAGCCGCTTGTTCGTGAGCAGCTGGAAATTTTCATTGGTGCCGCACGGTTACGTGAAGAGAGTCTTGATCATACGCTGGTGTTTGGCCCACCTGGGTTAGGCAAAACCACCTTGGCGCATATTATTGCCGCCGAGATGGGTGTGGGAATGAAGTCTACTTCTGGTCCGGTGCTCGAGCGAGCTGGCGACCTTGCGGCCATGCTCACTAATTTAGAACCCGGCGACGTCCTTTTTATTGACGAAATTCACCGTTTGTCACCCGTGGTTGAAGAAGTGCTTTATCCGGCCATGGAAGATTTTCAGCTGGATATCATGATTGGAGAAGGCCCAGCTGCCCGCTCAATCAAACTCGACCTTCCGCGCTTTACACTCGTCGGTGCGACTACCCGGGCAGGATTATTAACGTCTCCACTGCGTGATCGATTTGGGATTGTGCAGCGGCTTGAGTTTTATAACCTGGAAGAGCTAACCGAAATTGTCGCACGTTCGGCGCGTTTATTGGGTGTTGAGACAAGCCATGACGGCGCGATTGAGGTGGCTCGACGTTCACGTGGGACGCCGCGCATCGCAAACCGGTTACTGCGCCGCGTGCGTGATTACGCCGAGATGAAAGGCAATGGTGTCGTCGATGTCGCTATGGCTGACGCTGCCCTCAATATGCTTAATGTGGACCACCACGGTTTAGATCACATGGATCGCAGGCTTCTACTGGCCATGATTGATAAATTTGACGGCGGACCGGTGGGCATTGATTCGTTAGCAGCGGCAATTAGCGAAGAGCGTGACACCATTGAAGATGTGATTGAGCCGTACCTGATTCAACAGGGTTTAATTATGCGCACCCCACGCGGCCGGGTGGTCACGCGCCAAGCCTGGTTACATTTTGATCGTGTACCGCATGAGCAGTCGACCGATATGGAAGGGGAGCGTCGCCCGTGAGTGTGCCCGCAAAAGATGGTTATCGATTGTCGCTGCGTGTTTATATGGAAGATACTGACGCGGGCGGCATTGTCTACTACGTTAACTACTTGAAGTTTATGGAGCGGGCGCGGAGCGAATGGTTACGCCAATTAGGCCTTAATCAGCAAACGCTGCTAGACGAAGGTACGCAGCTAGTGGTATACCGCTTGGCCTGTCACTACGCTAAGCCGGCCTGCTTGGACGATGCGCTGGATATTAGTGCACGCGTTATAGACGTTGGGCGATGCCGGATGACATTTGAACAGCAAGTTTGGCGCGATGAGGAACTCCTCTGCACCGCAACAGTCGAGATAGCCTGCTTAAGCACCGAGCGTTTGCGGCCCAAAGCATGGCCTGCAGCGCTTAAGATTTTGACACGGGCCTCTTAACCAAGAGGTCACTCACTGCGTCGGCAATACCGACCCTAATAGATTGATGAGGGCACCTGTGAACGATAACACCATGTCCATTCCCCACCTGATAATGAGTGCCAGCACCGTCGTACAGCTGGTCATGCTGCTATTGGTGGTGGGTTCGATCCTCTCTTGGGTGGTGATTTTTCAGCGCAGTATTGCGCTACGCCGTGCCAAGCAAGAATACAACCAGTTTGAAGAGTCTTTTTGGTCTGGTGTGGACCTGAATGAGCTGTATCGAGAAATACCTGCCGATGACCCGCGCCACGGTGCCGAGCATATTTTTCAATCAGGCTTCCGCGAATTTAATCGCCTTATGCCAAAAACACGAGACGCAGACACCGTGTTAGAGGGCGTGCAGCGCAGTATGCGGGTGGCTTGGTCGCGAGAAGAGGATCGCTTAACGATACATCTAGTCTTCTTGGCCACAGTTGCTTCTGCAAGCCCTTACATTGGGCTGTTTGGTACCGTGTGGGGGATTATGGGGTCATTCCAGGCGCTCTCTCTAACTCAGCAGGCTACCCTGGCAACGGTTGCGCCATGGATTGCGGAAGCGTTAATCGCCACGGCAATGGGGCTTTTTGCAGCTATTCCAGCGGTTATTTTCTACAACCGACTGTCGAATGATGCTGCCCGACTACTCGGGAAATATGAAGATTTTGCCGAGGAGTTTCACGCTATCTTGCACCGTAATTTGCAAGGCCGTGACGGCAAGCCAAGCGCAAGCTAAGGGAGACAGTCATGCAAGGACCGTTCAATCGTGGCGGTAAAGGCAAGCCAATGGGGGAAATTAACGTTGTTCCCTTTATTGACGTCATGCTGGTACTGCTAGTGATCTTTATGATTACCGCTCCTATGTTGACCCAGGGCGTACAGGTGGAGTTGCCACAGGTATCCTCTGAGCCTATTGAGTCTCAGGAAGATAATGATCCGATAGTGATCTCGGTTGATCGTGACGGCGGGTACTTCATTACCTTAGGTGAAGACTCAACGTTAGTGTCACTAGATGAAATGTCACAACGGGTGGTGGCGATTTTACAGCAGCGTCCTGGTACGCCCGTCATGGTGCGCGGTGACCGTAATGTGCCTTATGGGCAGATTGTGGTGCTGATGAGCACGTTGCAAGGCGCGGGCGTCGCTAATGTGGGGCTGCTTTCTGAGCCGCCGCAAGATGGGTAAGGGCAAAGCGAACATGGCAGTTAATACGTCTCGTGACCCTCAGGATGTAGGTTATAAATGGCCGACCATTCTGGCGTTAGCAGTGCATGCCTTGATCGTGGTGTTTAGTTTAGTCAGCTTGCCAAGTCGAACTGCTGAAACTGACAGCTCGTCTATTGTTCAGGCAACGTTAGTGAGCACAGAGACATTTACCGATCAGGCTCAGCAGGTCACTGAACAGCAGGCGGCAATGAATGCACCCGCTGAAGCGCCTGCAGAACCTGCAGCACCCGATGAGCCTTTAGCTAGTGAACAGCAAGCTGCAGAAGAAGCCGCTCAGCAAGCCGCTGATGAAGCAGCACAGCAAGCGGAAGCGGCTGAGGCTGCAGCTGCGGCAGAAGCTCAAGCGCTAGAGGCAGCACGTACAGCCGCTGAAGCAGATGCGCAGCGTCGCGCCGAAGAGGCCGCTCAATTAGCTGAGCAGCAAGCGGCAGCGGCGGCGCAGCGAGAGGCCGAAGCTGAAGCCGCCGCGCAGCGCCAGCGCGAAGTGGAAGAGGCGCAACGCCAGCAGGAAGCAGCAGAAGCTCAACGAGAAGCGGAGGCAGCAGCTGCGGCGGAAGCAGAAGCTCAACGCCAGCGAGAGGCTGAAGCCGCGGCAGAAGCAGCAGCTGAGGCTGAAAGGGAAGCCGCGGCTGAAGCAGAGGCCCAACGTCAGCGGGAAGCCGAAGCAGAGGCCCAACGTCAGCGGGAAGCCGAAGCAGAGGCACAGCGCCAGCGGGAAGCCGAAGCAGAGGCTCAACGCCAGCGAGAAGCCGAAGCTCAGCGTCAAGCTGCGGAAGCGGCAGAAGCAGCTATGCAACGGCAGTTAGCAGGAGAAGCTGAAGCTGCAGCAAATGCTCAGCAAGCCGCACAGGCAGCTAACAGCTTTATCAATATTGTGCGTCGTGCCGTCGAGCAGGCATGGGTTATTCCGCCAGGTGCAAGTGACGCGATGAGTGCTACGCTACAAGTACGATTAGGCCCATCAGGAGAATTATTGGCAACGTCGATTGTCTCATCAAGCGGCGATAGTGCTTTTGATCGGTCTGTCATGCAGGCCGTTGAACATGCTGCACCGTTTGGTGAATTGAGAGATTTACCAGCCGACCAGCAGCGTAATTTACGTCAGTTTAATCTGCGATTTACCCCGGGGGATGTTCGCTGATGCAAAGCTTTAGCAAGATATGGCTATTCTGTGTGCTGCTGTTTGTCAGCAGTGTCGCGAGTGCAAATTTAACGATTGAGATCACCCGGGGCAGCGATCAAGCGTTGCCTATTGGGGTTGTCCCATTTGCTGGTTCTGAAGGAATGCCGGAAGACGTTGCTCAAATTATCCAAGATAATCTTGAGCGCAGCGGCTACTTTAATCCTTTGGCGCGCAGCGCTATGTTTGAACAGCCGAGCCAATCTGACGATGTTCAGTTCGGTACATGGCGTTCACTAGATGTGCGCTACCTCGTGGTGGGTCGGGCCGAGCAAACGGGCGGAGGCTATCAACTGCAGTTTGAGCTGATGGATATTAGCGGCCAGCGTAGAATCATTGGCGAGACTGTTACGGTAAGCCAGAATGACTTGCGTGGTGCAGCGCATTACATTAGTGATCAAATTTTTGAAGCAATCACAGATATTCGTGGCGCATTTTCAACAAAAATTGCTTATGTCACCGCACAAGGTGTAGGCGACAGCATGCAGTTTGGTTTATACGTTGCCGATGCTGATGGCCGTCGTAGCGAGCAAGTTTTAACCTCTGACCAGCCCATTATGTCTCCCTCATGGTCACCTGATGGTACAAAGCTTGCTTATGTTTCATTTGAAACCGAACGACCTGCCATCTATATCCAGGATGTCGCCACTGGACAGCGCGTTCAAGCGACCTCTTTCGATGGAATCAATGGTGCACCTTCTTGGTCACCGGATGGCCGACGCATTGCCATGTCACTGTCGAAAGATGGGCAGCCAGAAATTTACATTATGGATGTTGGCAGTCGTTCGGTTGAGCGAGTGACACAAAGCAACAGCATCGATACTGAGCCAGCATGGTCGCCAGATGGCCGCAGCCTCCTCTTTACGTCAGATCGTAGCGGTGGGCCTCAGCTTTATCAGTACACATTAGGCGGCGGAGAGGCGCAACGTCTAACATTTACCGGTAATTACAATGCTCGTGGGCGCTATTCACCCGATGGCGAACAGATATTTTTGGTGCACCGTTCCGATCGTGGTTACCAAGTGGCAAGGCAAGATCTCAGCGGTAATCGCTTAGTGGTTCTGAGTGAATCAACAAGAGATGAATCTCCTAGTGTTGCACCGAACGGGACCATGGTAATCTTCGCTACCCAACAAGGGGGCAGCGGGGTACTTAGCGCTGTTTCTGCCGATGGTCGCTCATCATTTAGACTGCCATCAGCGCAAGGTGATGTACGTGATCCAGCTTGGTCACCGTTCTTAAATTAAGAACTAAACTGATTAACATCGAAATTTTTAGTTTTCAGGCAAGGAGTCTGATTATGCAAATTAAACCGTTGGCTCGCTCATTAGCAGCAGCGTTATCAATCGTAGTAATCGCGGGCTGTTCCAGCACCGGCGGAACCCAGGACGGTGACTCTTACGGTAGCCAGGATGGCAGCACTACGGGTACTGGTACCTCAGGCGTAGGTACTGGTAGCCAGTATGGTTCTACTACAGGTACTGGGTCAGGCGCTGGTCAGCAGGCCGACTCACGCATTCCTGAAGTTCGCACCATTTATTTTGATTTTGACCGCGACACCATCAGCAGCCAGTATGAGTCTGTTGTGATGGCTCATGCGCGTTATTTGCGTGCCAATCCGAATGCTCAAGTCGTTCTTCATGGGCATACGGATGAGCGTGGCACACGTGAATACAACATGGCACTGGGTGAACGTCGTGCTGGAGCGGTTCGTCGTTTCTTAAATACTCAAGGCGTATCATCATCACAAATGAGTGTTGTTAGCTACGGCGAAGAGCGTCCGGCAGTCAGCGGCCAGGATGAGAGTGCATACTCTCAGAACCGTCGTGTTGTGTTTAACTACTGAGCATTTAACTACTGATGAGTTCGGCGTGCCTTGGTGCGCCGAACTTTATCAATGGAGTCATCATGAATCACAGTCTCAAACGTTACTTTGAGAGGCTGTGCGGTGCGGGAGCCTTAGTGCTCCCGCTGTCCGTATTGCCTCTAACAACCGCTGCTCAGCAACCACTTGTTCAAGATTTATCTAACTCTTCCAGCAGTAGTTTCTATGAGCAGACGCAACGCCAAGAGGCGTCTAGCGGCAATCTGGTGCTGTTTAATCAGGTAGAAGAGCATAGTCAGGAAATCCAGCAGTTGCGTGGCCAGATCGAAGAACTACGCCATCAGCTTGAGCAGCTTCGGCGCCAGTCTCAACAGCAGTACCTCGATATTGAGGATCGGCTAATGAGTAGTGGGCCATCTCAGATTGAGCAGTCGACCCCCGCCGTCGAACCGGCAGCGGCGGAGCAAGTGGTAAATGCGCCCTCGACTAGAAATGTCAGTGAAGATGCTCAGGCAGATTACCAAGCTGCTTTCGCGCATGTTCAAGCGCGCCGTTTTGACGAGGCCATTGCAGCGTTTGAAGGGTTTGTCTCTGCGCACCCGGATACTAGCTTAACGGCCAATGGGCACTATTGGTTGGGCGAGTTATACGCTGCAGAAGGCGACTTAGACGAGGCTGACCAAGCCTTTAGCCGCGTTATCGAAGAGTATAGCGGTAGCAGTAAAGTACCCGATGCTCTCTACAAATTGGGGCTAGTGAAGGCGCGTCAAGGCGAGGCTGAGCGGAGCCGTGAACTGTTAGAGCAAGTGCGCGATGATTACCCGCAGAGTAGCGCTGCTGGCTTAGCTAATGACTTCTTACGCCAATCAGCGAGTTAATAATTTTTGCTTCAAGGAATCAGCATGAGCTGCAAGATCGACTATCAACCAGCGCCCAACCTATTGGAAAATCGCATCGTGTTGGTAACCGGCGCAGGGGAAGGGATTGGCCGTGCGGCAGCATTGAGCTATGCCCAGCATGGGGCAACCGTGATTCTATTGGGGCGCACTATTGCCAAATTAGAACGCGTGTATGATGAGATTGAAGCGGCAGGAGGGCCTCAGCCCGCCATTTTTCCGCTTAACTTTGAAGGTGCCACGCTTAAAGATTTTCATGATATGGCCGAAACGCTGGATAAAGAGTTTGGGCGTTTAGACGGGCTGTTACATAACGCGGGGCTGTTAGGCCGTATTACGCCGTTTGAGCAATATAATCCTGAACTATGGCAGCAGGTCATGCAGGTTAATATTAATGGCCCCATTTGGATGACCCAGGCGCTGTTACCGCTACTTCAAGAGTCTGAAGATGCGTCGGTGATTTTTACCTCATCAAGTGTTGGGCGCAAAGGGCGTGCTTATTGGGGCGCTTACTCTGTTTCTAAGTTTGCCACCGAAGGGTTTGTTGAAGTATTGGCCGATGAATTGGCGAATCAACCCAATATTCGTGTCAATACATTAAACCCCGGTGCTACGCGTACTCAAATGCGACGCACGGCTTACCCTGGCGAAGACCCTTTCACACTGCGGACACCCGAAGACATTATGCCCACATACCTGTGGTTAATGGGGCCTGATAGTGCTGGCACAAGCGGTCAGAAGTTAGATGCCCAGCCGCCAAAGGTGTAGATAGATACGTTAGCGGCAGGGGTGCGGCCAATTAAACCAGATGTCCTGTTTCACTTGGCTCTTGGCTAAAAGCGGCCAGGGCATCGACCAATTGCTGACACTCCTCAAACCATAGATCTGCTGGCCACTGCTGATAGTTATCTTCTTCGCTGATATAGCCATAGCCTACGGCTACTGCCGTCATTCCGGCTGCCGCGGCGGCCTGCATATCGCGTACATGATCCCCGATATACCAGCACTGTTCGGGTGCAACGCCTAAACGTCGAGCCGCTTCCCATAGTGGTTCAGGTGC
>JAMCZP010000325.1 GCA_023485185.1 Gammaproteobacteria bacterium | reverse complement strand
CCTGAGCGTGCCGTGGAGCCGTTAACGCGGCTGGCGCAGAATATGTTTCTTGCCGCGCCAACGCCTTCACAGCATGCCGCGCTAGCAGCTTTTACGCCGGAATGCCGCGGGATTCTCGAACAGCGCCGCGAAACTCTGAAAGAGCGCCGTCAGGTACTTTTAGAGGGGCTTGCAGGTTTGGGTCTGGCACCGGACCTACCGCCCCAGGGGGCGTTTTATCTGTGGCTGGATATTTCTCGCTATAGCCGCGATAGCCAAGCGTTCTGCGAACGGCTGCTGCAGGAAGAGAATGTAGCGATTACCCCCGGCATCGATTTTGCCGTGCGCGGCGGCGAACACCATGTGCGTATTGCGTTCACCAATGATGCGGCGCGCTTGCAAGAGGCGGTGGCGCGGATTACCCGCTTTGTAGGCCGGCTGTGATGCTGGCGTACCCAATGCTTGTGCCCGGCACGCTGCTCAAACGCTACAAACGCTTTCTTGCCGATGTCCTTTTAGACGATGGTCGCGAGGTGGTGGCCCATTGCCCGAATACCGGATCAATGAAGGCGGTGAACGTGCCAGGTTGCCGAGTATGGCTGTCTCCCAGTGACAACCCCAAGCGCAAGCTTGCCTGGACCTGGGAGTTTATCGAACTGCCGCAAGCGGATGGCCAAGTGGCGCTTGCCTCTGTGCATACCGGCCGGGCTAACCGCATCGTAGAAGCAGCGCTGGAGATGGGGGCGTTGGCGCCCTTGGCAGGCTATGCCACGCTGCGCCGTGAGGTAAAAGTAGCCGATGCAAGGCTCGACTTTATGCTTGATGACCCTGTTCGGGGACGGGCGTATATCGAAGTAAAACAAGTCACCCTTAAAGAGCAGGACGGCCACGGCTACTTTCCGGACTCGGTAAGCGTGCGCGGCACCAAGCATCTGCATTCGCTACGGGTACTGGCAGAACAAGGCGAACGGGCGGTGCTACTGTTTTGTGTTGCCCATGAGGGCATTGCTGACGTGGCCGCCGCTGCGCATATTGATGCGACTTACGCAGCGGCCCTGGCGGAAGCGGCGGCCAGCGGGGTGGAAGTGCTGGCCTATGGTATTGACGTTGAGCGAGAGCAGGGGCGGCCGACCGGAGTAGGGTTGGCTCGCCATTTGCCTGTACGGCTGTAGCGGATTGTCTGTAGATAGCGCCTAGCGATCAATATAAAAGCGCTGAATAAAGTTCACCGGCTCCGGGGCAGCGTTGCGGTCGTAGCGAACGCTGAGTTCAAAGCGCATGCTTTCATCTTCACGCATGGTAAACGGTGCCAAGTGGTAAGTAGCATCGCCATCGTGAACGGTACGAAAGCTAAGCGATTCCTGAACCCCGGTTAAGCCGCTTACGTGTCCCTGCACGCTGGCATTCACGGCGCGGGTGCTGCCATCATCCTGGCGCTCGCGCACGCTAACATTGACCAAGCCGCGGTTAGCACTGCGCTGAAGATTGTGCGCTTGGGCCACTTCCGGGGTCAAAAAGCTGCTGTTCACCGCACTGTAGTGAATTTCGTAATCCCCAACGCGGGCGAACTGTTCCGCGTAGGCAGTGGCGGTGGCAAAGAGCGTGCCGACGAGGGCAGCGCTGATCATTAAGCGGCGTAACATGGACATATCTCCATCAATCGTCATGAGCCTGAGTAAATGTATCCGTCTAGCGGCGGCGAACGCGGAAAATAGCAATTTCACCGAATAAGTTGGGCCATAGCCGCGATTTCCAGTGGCCTTGATGATCCCCCACGCCCACTGCACGATCAACAATCACCAGCCCTTTTTCGCGGCATAGATGCTCAAAGTCGTTGAACGTAGATAAGTGAATGTTGGGCGTATCGTACCAAGCGTGAGGTAGCGACTTGGATACCGGCATATAGCCTCGCAGGCCCAAATGCACACGGTGGCGCCAGTAGGCGAAGTTGGGAAAGGTAATGATCCCCTCTTCGGCGACGCGTAGCATCTCATCGAGCATTTTATCCGGGCGGCGCAGGGCCTGCAGCGCTTGGGTCATGATCACCTGATCATAGCTGTTGTCGCAAAAGCTGCTTAAACCGTCATCCAAGTTGTGTTCAATCACGCTGATTCCACGGGCAACGCAGGCGTTGATACCGTCATGGTCTATCTCTAAACCATAGCCGGTCACGCCTTTATTGCGCGCCAGTGTTTCAAGCAGCGCGCCATCGCCGCAGGCAAGATCCAGCACGTGGGCGCCTTCGGGTACCCAGTCGTAAATCAGTTCCAGATCAGCACGCATCATGGCGTCTCCTCGTCAAGCTTAAGGTCACGAGCAGCGCGATTCATAAAGGCGCTGAAAATGGCGTCGTAGCGTGGCTCTGAGAGTAAGAAGGCATCGTGCCCGTGGGGGGAGTCGATATTGGCGTAGCTGACCGACTTGCCTGCCCGAGTCAGCGCATCGACGAGCTCGCGGGAGCGTGAGGGCGGAAAGCGCCAGTCGGTGGTAAAGCTGACAATTAAAAAAGGGCACTGCGCTGGCGCAAGCGCCTTGGCAAAATCGCCGCCTTGGGTGGCAGCAGGGTCAAAGTAGTCCAGCGCTTTGGTCATCAACAGGTACGTATTGGCATCAAAGGCAGTGGAAAAAGTGTCGCCCTGATAGCGTAAGTAGGACTCCACCTGGAACTCGACGTCGAAGCCAAAATTAAGGTCATCGCTACGCAGGTCGCGGCCAAACTTACTGCCCATCGCGTCTTCTGACAGGTAGGTAATATGCCCCACCATGCGCGCCAGTTTCAGCCCGCGTTTGGGTACGGTGTCGTGCTCCGCATACCAGCCGCCGAAAAACTCAGGATCAGAGCGAATCGCCTGGCGGGCCACTTCGTTAAAAGCGATATTTTGCGCCGAGAGCCGCGGTGTTGCGGCAATCACTACCGCGTTAGCAACCCGCTCCGGGTACGTCATGGTCCACTGCATGACCTGCATGCCGCCAAGGCTGCCGCCTACTGCCGCCGCCCAGCGCTCAATCCCCAGGTGGTCGGCTAGGCGTGCTTGGCTTGCCACCCAGTCGCTAACCGTGACCATGGGAAATTCAGGGCCCCACTGGCGGCCAGTGTCAGGGTTGTGGCTTATCGGCCCGGTGCTGCCGTGGCAGCCACCGAGATTATTCAGCGAAACCACAAAAAAACGGTTGGTATCAATCGCTTTGCCTGGGCCAATGTGGGCATCCCACCAGCCGGGCTTACGGTCTTCTTCGCTATGGTAGCCCGCAGCGTGGTGGTGGCCAGAAAGTGCATGGCAAATCAGCACCGCGTTGCTGCGTTCAGCGTTCAGCGTGCCGTAAGTTTCATAAATGAGTTCGTAGGCAGGCAGTACTTTACCGCAGGCAAGAGCGAGCGGCGTGTCGAAGCGTGCCACGTGCGGAGTCACCAAGCCGACCGAAGTCGTCGGGCGGTCTGCAAACGCAAGAGTGTCTGAATCAGGCATTGAAGGCGCTAGTCCTGCTTAAAGAGTGCGACTGAATGGATCGATGACAATATCCATTGATACAAGAGGCGGGCCATTACAGCCCGACTAATGCGCCGGAGATACCCGCCGCTCGAATCATTGAGCCAACTACCAAACCATCAATCAGATTAATGGCAATAAACACCACGATAGGCGAAAGATCGATCATGCCCAGCGACGGCACCACCTTGCGCACTGGTGCCATAATCGGTTCCACCAACTGCATCACCAGCAGCGCACCTGGGTGGCTGGCATTGGGAGCCACCCAGCTTAAGATAATCATCACAATCATGGCGAAGAAGTAGATTTTTAAAATCGCATTCGCCAAGGCCGCCGCGCCCGCGATCAGCAGGCCAGGAATCGGCGGCATGCCAATGCCAATCACCATGAAAATGGCGACGATGCTGACGACTTTCAATACAAAGCCTGCTGCTAATGTAGCAAGATCAAAACGACCAGCAACGGGGCCTAAAAAGCCTTGAAAAAGGCCTACTACCGGCTGGGTGATTTTGACCACCGACTGGCTTAGCGGGTTATAGTAATCGGCCCGCGAAGCCTGCAATAGAAAACGCAGCATCAGTAAAAATAGGTAAATATTGATGAGAGTATTGACCAGCATTAACCCTGCACTGCCCAGTTCATTGCCCATTATTGTGTCTCCTTGATGAGTCGTTGCGAAGCGGTGGTGTGACTAAACTATCAGTTTCCGCTCAATTCCTTGGCCATTGCCTGAGCGCGGTCGGCGCAGGCTTGCATGGCGTCGGCAATGGTAGTGCGCAATTGTGCCTCTTCCATATGTTGAATGGCTCGTTCGGTAGTGCCGCCCGGCGACATTACGTTCTGTTTCAGCGTGGCTGGATCTTTGTCACTTTGCTGCGCCATGGTGGCGGCTCCGAGCGCGGTTTGAATAGCGAGGCGGCGTGCGGTGGCGGCAGGCAGGCCGAGTTTAACCGCCGCCTCTTCCATGGCTTCGAACATCAGAAAGAAGTAGGCCGGTGCACTGCCGGAAACGGCGGTCACTGCATCTAACAGGGCTTCCTCTTCCACCCACTCGACAATGCCGACCGCTTCCATTAGCTGAGTGGCCGCGTCGCGCTGGTCGTCGCTTACTTTCGCATTGGCGTAGAGGCCGCTGGCGCCGTAGCCAACGAGCGAGGGTGTATTGGGCATGCAGCGTACCATGGCGTTACTACCACCCAACCACTGATCAATAGTATCGGCATCCAAGCCTGCCGCAATAGAGATTACCAATGGCTGCTGGCGCTGAACGCTGTCGCGCAGCGCTTCACATACGGTGCGCATGATTTGCGGCTTCACCGCGAGTACCACCACATCGGCTTCCGCCACCGCTGCATTGTTATCGGTGTCGGTATTAATGCCCAAGCGTTGTTTAATCGCTGCCAGTTCGCTGTCATTCGGCGCGGTGGCGGTAATAGTAGAAGGCGCGACACCGCTGTCGATGAGGCCGCCAATAATGGCGCTGGCCATATTGCCAGCCCCAATGAAGGTAATTTTATTCGCCATACCAGGTGTCCTTAAGTAAGAGTAAGTTAAGTGTAAAGGTAGGCGACTGAGCGCCTAGGCCGACTAGCGGGCGCCGAAAATCGCGGTGCCTAACCTTACCAGCGTGGCACCTTCGAGTACCGCCGCTTCTAAATCGTCGCTCATGCCCATTGAAAGTGTATCAAGGGGCGCATCGGGCAAGCGGCTCTTTAGGGAGGTTAACGCCTCGCGTAGCGCTGCCAATGGCTGGCGCTGAGCATCTACGCCTTCCGCCGGGGCGGGAATGGCCATTAAACCCCGTAGCTGAAGATTAGGTAGCGCGGCCACCTCCTTAGCGAGTGCCTCCAACTCCTCAGGCAGCACGCCAGCTTTGCTCGCTTCGCGACTAATATTAACCTGCAGGCAGATGTTGAGTGGCGCTAGGTGCGTTGGGCGCTGTTCGCTAAGGCGTTTGGCGATTTTAAGTCGATCAACGCTGTGCACCCAATCAAAGTGCTCGGCGACAGCACGGGTCTTGTTGGACTGCAGCGGACCAATGAAATGCCATATAATGCCTTCAAGATCAGCCAGTTCAGTCTGTTTCTCCAGCGCTTCTTGCAGATAGTTTTCACCAAATTCACGCTGACCAAGCTGCCAAACTTGGCGAATCATTGCTGCAGGCTTGGTCTTGCTGACCGCTAGCAACTTGGCTGCATCTTGGACGCGTCCCGCGGCTTCTAATGCGCCACGCAGGCGTTCACGCGCCTGACCGTATGAAGAGCCGAGTGACTCGTTAAGCGCGATGTCTGTCATACTCAAGCACCTTACCGCAGCTGGGAAGAGAGATGGATATTACCGAACTGCTAGCATTCTCGGCAAAGCAGAATGCCTCTGACTTGCACCTTTCGGCTGGTTTGCCGCCCATGATACGTGTTGATGGCGACATTCGTCGGCTCAATGTGCCTGCTATCGATAATAACGATGTGCGCAAGTTGATCTACGACATCATGAATGATCGTCAGCGGCGCGACTACGAAGAGCACTTGGAAATTGATTTTTCCTTTGAAGTGCCGGGCGTTGCGCGCTTTCGCGTGAATGCTTTCACACAAGCGCGCGGTGCGGGGGCGGTATTTCGCACCATTCCCAATCAAGTACTCTCGATGCAAACCCTGGGGCTTGGCGAGGTATTTGAGCGCTTAGCGATGTTGCCGCGGGGTTTGGTACTGGTAACAGGGCCCACGGGGTCGGGCAAGAGCACCACGCTCGCGGCAATGATTGATTACATTAATGATCACCGTTATGAGCATATACTGACCATTGAAGATCCCGTTGAGTTTGTTCACGTCAGCAAGCGCTGTTTGATTAATCAGCGCGAAGTGCACCGCGATACCCATAGCTTTGCCGATGCACTGCGGAGCGCACTGCGTGAAGACCCCGATGTGATCCTGGTCGGTGAGCTGCGTGATCTGGAGACTATCCGCTTAGCGTTGACGGCAGCAGAGACCGGGCATCTGGTACTGGGAACGCTGCACACTACCTCGGCGGCTAAGACCGTGGATCGAATTATCGATGTCTTTCCAGGCGAAGAGAAAGCTATGGTGCGCTCAATGTTGTCTGAATCGCTCCAGGCGGTGATATCCCAGACCTTACTTAAGCGCGAGGGTGGCGGGCGCGTTGCCGCTCACGAAATCCTCATTGCCACCTCTGCCGTGCGCAACTTGATTCGCGAGGACAAAGTGGCGCAAATGTACTCCTCCATCCAAACCGGTGGCAGCCTGGGCATGCAAACACTGGATGCTGCACTCGCTCGGTTAGTGAAAGAGGGCGTGGTAAGTTTGGAAGAGGCGCAACTGAGCGCAAAGGGAACCCTGTCGATAAAGGATGAATAAGGAGCATAGAGTGCAAGATGCCCAACTTTCGCCCACCCAGTGGCTGCATCAACTCCTCGATATTATGGTAGAGCAGAACGCTTCTGATTTGCTCATCTCCGTGGGCGCACCGCCAAGCCTGAAAATGGCCGGTGGGCTGGTGCCGTTGGGACAGCAGCGTTTAACCGCTCATCAGGTCAATGAACTGGTTACTCATACGCTGCCGGAAGGGCTGCGCGAACGCTTTGCCAGCGAGCGTGAAGCAAATTTCGCGTTGAGCCGCGAGGGCAAAGGGCGTTTTCGGGTCAGCGCGTTTCAGCAGCGTAATCAGATGGCCATGGTGGTGCGCAGCATCGCCATCAAGATTCCTCGCCTGGAAGCGCTGGGTATGCCGGAGCAACTGGCGGAATTAGCGCAAGCTAAGCGCGGGTTGGTGCTGGTGGTGGGCGGTACGGGTACGGGTAAATCGACGACCCTGGCGGCGATGATTCAGCAGCGCAACGAGACCGTTGGCGGCCACATCATCAGCATTGAAGACCCGATTGAGTACCTGCACCCCCATCAGCGCGCCATAGTAAATCAGCGCGAAGTAGGGATTGATACCGAGTCGTTTGAGGTGGCGCTTAAAAACACGCTGCGCCAGGCGCCGGATGTGATTCTAATTGGTGAAATCCGCACTCGGGAAACCATGGAGCACGCGCTGACCTTCGCCGAAACTGGTCACCTGTGTTTGGCCACGCTGCATGCCAATAATGCTAACCAAGTGCTGGAACGCATTATTCACTTCTTTCCTCATGAGCGGCATGAGCAGGTTTGGATGGATCTTTCGCTCAACCTGCGTGCGGTTGTTGCTCAACAGTTGCTGCCTACGCTTGCGGGCGGTCGCTGTGCGGCCATTGAACTCATGCTGCAGTCGCCGCGTATTGCCGACTTGATTCGCAAAGGCGAGGTCGCCGAGATTAAAGCAGCGATAGCTAAGTCCCAAGATGCTGGGATGCAGACCTTCGACCAAGCGCTGCACGATCTTCATCAGGCAGGGCAGATTAGTCGAGAGGTAGCGATGGCCCATGCCGACTCGGCCAACGATTTGCGTATGTTACTCAATTTCAGTGATGCCAAAACGCGCAATCTCTCGCTTGATGAACAGGTGCCAAGTCATCTGGGGCTGCGCGATAGTGATGACTATTAAGCGTTAATAACGCAGCAAAAACTATGCAGCATAAATACCACCCAGCACTCGTGAGCCTTGCGCACCGGTGACCGAAGGCAAGTTGCCGGGCAGGTGGTTCAAGCGCTGATGAGCAAGCCAGGCGAAAGCGCCTGCTTCAATCCAGTCTTCAGGCCAGCCGTAGGCCGCTGGCGACGCAAATGTAGCACTGGGAATATGGTGGGCAAGGCGCTGCATCAAGTAGGTGTTATGGGCACCACCGCCAGCGGTGATTAGCGTAAGCGGCCCTTCAATCAGCAGTTGTTCAATTCCTTGGGCGACGCTAACCGCGGTCAGTTCGGCTAGCGTTGCCTGTACATCGGCAGCGGTTTCATGGCCGCTGAGATGTTGTCTTAGCCAATTTAGATGGAAGAGCTCACGCCCCGTACTGCGTGGTGGTCGCTGCTGGAAAAAGGGTTCTGACAACAACCGGATCAATAACTCTTCATCTATCTTGCCGCTAGCGGCCCAGTCGCCGTTCTGATCAAACCGGCCACCTTGATGTAGCGAGAACCAGCCATCCAATAAGGCATTCGCTGGACCGGTATCAAAACCGAGCACTGGATCGCTCGGTTGGCTAGAAAGCCAAGTCAGATTGGCAAAGCCGCCTAAGTTAAGCACCAGCTGGTGCGCGTCGGCTCTTCCAAACAGTGCTTGATGAAAGGCGGGTGCCAGCGGTGCGGCCTGACCACCGGCGGCTAAGTCGCGGCGGCGAAAGTCGGCGACTACTGTGCAGCCGGTAAGTTCTGCCAAGAGGCTGGGGTTGTCCAGTTGTAGCGTATAGGCCGGGCCGCCATCATGACCGTTAGGCGCGTGTTCAATCGTTTGGCCGTGACTACCGATAGCACGGATGTATTCGGGCGCTAATGAGAGCGTTACTAGTAGCTGCTGCACGGCGCGAGCCTGACAACGGCAGAACGCATCTTCCACCGCTGCAAGCTGGGCGAAGCTCACCTGTTCGGCATGGCACAGTGTGAACAGCATATGATGCAGCTCATCTGGCATCGGCTCTGCGTGGGTTGCTAGTAACCGGGGCGGAGAATCATCTTCGATGGCGATAAGCGCCGCATCAATCCCATCCAGGCTAGTGCCGGACATCAAGCCAATATAGTAATGCTGCGAAGCGATAGGTGATTTCATAAGCTAACTCGTACAAAGCGGGGGCTAAAGCTCAGCCAAGGCTAAACCAGGGCTCAACCAAGGCGAACGAGCATGGTAACATCGTCGGCTATTTATCACCTGAGCCCGGTAAGGGCAGCTTTTATAGTGGAGAGAGGCAATGAGTGAGGTGGATCAAGCTTTAGCGCTGCTGTCGCGGGGTACGCAAGAAATCCTGGTAGAGGATGAGTTACGTAAAAAGCTGGCTTCAGGCCGCAAGCTGCGTATTAAAGCGGGTTTTGATCCTACAGCTCCCGACTTACACCTTGGGCACAGCGTGTTGCTGACCAAAATGCGCCAGTTTCAGGACTTGGGGCACACGGTTATCTTTTTGATCGGTGACTTTACCGGACGTATTGGCGACCCTACTGGTAAAAACGTGACGCGCAAACCGCTCACCGAAGCGGATGTTAAAGCTAACGCTGAAACCTATAAGGAGCAGGTGTTTAAAATTCTCGATCCAGAGAAAACCGAGGTGCGCTTTAACGCCGAGTGGTTTGGCGAACTCACCGCCGCCAAAATGATCGAGCTGGCCGCCCAAAGCACCGTTGCCCGTATGCTGGAGCGGGACGACTTTGAAAAGCGTTATAAAGCCAATCAGCCCATAGCTATCCACGAATTTCTCTACCCGCTGGTACAAGGCTACGACTCGGTAGCGCTTGAGGCGGACGTGGAACTGGGCGGCACCGACCAGAAGTTCAATCTGCTGATGGGGCGTGAAATACAGAAGCACTTCGGCCAGGAACCCCAGGTGGTCATTACCATGCCGCTGTTGGAAGGGTTAGACGGCGTGCAGAAGATGTCGAAGTCCTTGGGCAACTACATTGGTGTCGATGAAGCGCCGGGTTCGATGTTCAATAAACTGGTCTCCATGCCAGATAGCCTAATGTGGCGCTACTTTGAGCTGCTCTCCTTGAAATCAAATGAAGATATCGAGGCGCTTAAGCAGAGCGTTGAGCAGGGAGCGAACCCACGCGATGTGAAAATGGAGCTAGCGCGTGAACTGATTGCCCGCTACCACGGCGATGAAGCAGCCGCTAACGCCCATAAGTCAGCGGGTAACCAACTTGCCGACGGTGAACTGCCGGAAGACCTGCCGGAAGTGACGGTTGATTTTGAAGGTAGTGAAGAAGCACCTATTGCGGCAGTGCTAAACAGGGCAGAGCTTGCAAATAACAGCGCCCAGGCTAAAGACATGCTGGGTAATGGCCGGGTTAAAGTCGACGGCGATGTCGTTGCTAAAGACACCATGCTGGCGACGGGTAAGAGCTATGTTATTCAAGCGGGTAAGAAGCGTTACGCCCGTGTGACACTTATTTGAACTTTCTGTCAAAAAGCACTTGCCAACCCGGCCCTGAATCCGTAAAGTACGCATCCGCTGCCGGGGACGCCAAGCGTTACCAGCGGTGAAAGAGGTTGAAAACCTCTGGTTTGTCAGGAAGTTAGCGCCGTCTTGTTATCGATTAGATCGCTCGCTTCACTCGCTGAAAACAGCGGTTGACAACCACCTGGAAATGCGTAGAATACGCCTTCCTCGCTGAGGCAAGCCAAGTCAACGGTAGCCCGGTTACTGTCACAGTAATCACCCAGCGAAAACAGCTCTTTAACAATTTGATCAGGTAATTCATGTGGGCGCTTGCTGATGCGGTGACAAGTCACCCAATATCAAGGCAAGCGGTCATGACAATGTAAATTGAAATGAATTCGTTTGAACCTTGAGCCAAGTTTGATCCGCTTTTGTTGCTGTCGGCTAGTCCGTAAGTA
>JAMCZP010000023.1 GCA_023485185.1 Gammaproteobacteria bacterium | reverse complement strand
GTAAGGCCTTCGGCAACGGTTTGAATGTCCATACCGCGGAAGGGCTCGGCTGCATTGGCAAACCACATCAGCTCTTCGATCTGCTCTTCACGGCTTAGCGTTGAGTTTTGGAAGTGCTCATCGACCAAGCGTTCAGCGATAGCACGGGCATCCTGTTCCTGAGCGGACAGCGCCCCCGATGCCAGCATCAGCCCGGCTGCAAGGGCCGTTAGTTTGAATTTAGTCAGTTTGGATTTATTGTAGTGCGTGTGCATGTTGACCTCGTTTTGTTGTGTTCTTCCCTGTTGGCTTGGCCATCCTTGATACTTATTTAACGTTGGGCTGGTTGTTTAAGTAGCTTCTTAACCGCTAGCCCCAACGCATCAACACCAGCAGCCATACGGCTGATACCGCTAGTGCAATCCAAATGGATAATGAAGTGAATCCAATCACTCCCAGGTGGATAAACGCCGCGGAGAGCAGGCTAATAAACAGCCGGTCTCCACGGGTGGTCGCAATAGGTAAAAACCCTTTGCGCTCTATAGTCGGCGATAAAATTTCCCATACCGTCATGCCCGCTAGCATGGCAGCGATAGATGAAAAAAATATGGCTGTCGGCATCGTCCATACCATCCAAGACATCGTGTGCTCTCCTCAGGTACGGCCCAGGGCGAAACCCTTGGCGATATGGTTGCGAACGAAATAGACCACTAAAATGCCGGGAATAATGGTGAGTACCCCCGCCGCTGCCAAGGTGCCCCAGTCAATACCCGAGGCTGTCGACGTGCGGGTCATGATCATCCCGATGGGCTGGGCGCTGGTCGCCGTCAACGTGCGCGCCAGCAATAGCTCCACCCACGAGAACATAAACAGGAAGAACAGCGTGACGCCGATGCCGGAACGGATCATGGGGATGAAAATCTTGATAAAGAATTTCGGAAAGCTATAGCCATCGATATAGGCGGTTTCGTCGATCTCTTTAGGCACGCTGCTCATAAAGCCTTCCAAGATCCAGATCGCCAATGGAATGTTGAACAGGCAGTGGGCCAAGGCGACGGCGATATGGGTATCGAACAACCCCACCGAGTAGTAGAGCTGGAAATAGGGCAGTAGAAATACGGCAGGCGGCGCCATTAAGTTAGTTAATAGCCAAAAGAACAGATGTTTGTCGCCAATAAAGGTGTAACGACTAAATGCATAGGCCGCAGGTAATGCCACGCAAATGGTGATGAGCATATTCATCGCTACATAGAGCATCGAGTTAACGTAGCCCATGTACCAACTGGGGTTGGTAAAAATGCCGATGTAGTTATCGAAGGTAAGATTTTGCGGCCACAGCGTCATTGAGCCTAATATTTCGCTATTGGTTTGTAGCGACATATTGATCAGCCAGTAGATCGGCAAAATCATTAATACCAGGTAAAGGCCCAGCAGCAGGCGAGAGCGCCAGCGTGAGCGCGCATTGCGATTGCGCCGCTGCGCCGGGGTGACCTTACTAAAGATCGTATTATATTTTTCGCCGCGCTGGCTGTTTTCGAGTTGGTAACTCATGTTAGGCACCCCCATGCGGCGGTTTGTCTTTCTGCATGTTCATGATGGTGGTGTAGAACACCCAGCTCACCAGTAGAATGACCAGGAAGTAGATAAGTGAGAACGCTGCAGAGGGGCCTAAATCCTGTTGGCCAATCGCCATCGTCGCGAGCGATTGGCTTAGGAAGGTGGTTGAACTGCCGGGGCCGCCGCCAGTGAGCACAAAGGGTTCGGCATAGATCATAAAGGAGTGCATAAAGCGCAGCAGCACGGCGATAACCAGTACGTTGGTGAGCTTAGGCAGTTGGATATAACGGAACACCGCCCATTTAGAGGCGCGGTCAATCCGGGCGGCCTGATAGTACGCTTCGGGTATTGAGCGCAGTCCGCTATAGCAAAGCATGGCGACTAGCGGCGTCCAGTGCCACACGTCCATTAAAATGATCGTTGCCCAGGCATCGCCCGCGTTGCGGGTAATGTTGTAGTTGATGCCCAGCTCGCGCAGGCTCCAGCCCATTAAGCCGATGTCACCACGGGTAAATATCTGCCAAATACTGCCGACCACGTTCCATGGGATTAACAGCGGTAGCGTAATCAAGATCAGCACTGCGGAGGCCTGCCAACCGCGCTTAGGCATAATCAGCGCGATGCCAATGCCTAATGGAATCTGAATGGCTAGAATAATCAGCGAGAATGAAATTTGGCGCAGGAAGGCCGCTTGCAGCGCACTGTTGTTAAGGATGCTTTGAAACCACTCGGTGCCGGTAAAAAAGCGTGCATTAGGGCCGAGTACATCCTGAACTGAGTAGTTCACCACGGTCATCAATGGAATCACCGCAGAAAAGGCCACCAAAACCAGCATGGGGAGTACCAGCAGCCACGCTCTATTGTTAGGTACTTTATTATTCATGGCCGATCTCCACTAAGTATTCGTCGATATACAGCGCTACCTTGGCATGTTCGAAGTGGGCATACGCCTGCACGCTCACTGGCGGGTGACCCTCAGGTAAGCGCGCCTTAAAGGTTTGCTCGTTAAGCTTGAAAGTGAGCAGGGAGTAAGTGCCCAAATCTTGCACGCTGACGATCTGAATCGGCACACTGTCGGCCATCGGACTGGTGGAAATGGTGATAAATTCGGGCCGGATACCCAGCTTGATATTAGTGGAGGAAGCGCTGGCAACATCGCGTTTGAGCTGTTCGGTCACGGGTAAGGGCTGGGCTCCGAACATGACCTGCTCTGCGCGATACTCCACCGCCATAAAATTCATGCCGGGGCTACCAATAAAGTAACCCACAAACGTATGTGCCGGGCGCTCAAACAGCTCTCTAGGCGTACCGAACTGCACGACTTGGCCTTCGTACATCACGGCAATTTTATCCGCGAAGGTGGAGGCTTCAAGCTGGTCGTGAGTGACGTAAATCATGGTGATATTGAAGCGTTCGTGAATCTCTTTTAGCTTACGGCGCAGTTTCCACTTGAGCTGCGGGTCGATCACGGTAAGCGGTTCATCAAACAGAATCGCCGTCACGTCATCGCGCACCAGCCCGCGCCCCATGGAAACTTTCTGCTTTTCATCGGCGGTTAAGTTTTTCGCTTTACGCCATAGCAATGGCGTTAGCTCAAGAATATCGGCGACCTCTAACACCTTGGGTTTTACCCGATACTCGGGGGTGTTCATATTGCGCAGTGGAAAGGCGAGATTATCGAACACTGTCATGGTGTCGTAGATCACAGGGAACTGGAAAACCTGGGCGATGTTGCGCTCTTCAGGAGGCAGTTCATTGACCCGGTGGCCGTCAAACAGCACCTCGCCCTCAGAGGGTTCGAGCAAGCCGGAAATGATGTTCAGCAGCGTAGATTTACCACAACCCGAAGGGCCCAATAGCGCATAAGCGCCGCCTTGGTGCCATACGTGATCCATTTGGCGAATAGCATAATCCGCCGCGCTGGTTGGCGTTTTGGTATAGGCGTGAGCCAAGCCTTTAAGGGTGATTTCAGCCATGGGCAGTGACTCCCTTGCGTGTAGGGATATGTACCGTATGGCCCTGGTTATCGAAGGCGTAAAGCTGATGCGTCGGTACGTAAACCGTTAGCGGGTCGTTGACGTTAAACTGATGGATGCCCGCCAAATGGAGTACTAAAGGAAAGCGTTCGTGGTGCACATGCAGAAAGGTTTCAGAGCCGCTGATTTCCGCGACATCCACGTGGACATCAAGGGCTAAATCATCGGCATGCTGGGGCTTTAAGGTAAGGTGCGAGGCGCGTACGCCAAAATCATATTCACCTGGCTCAAGGCGCTGAAGCTTAGCGTCGCAAGGGAAGTGCAGCTTATGGTCAAAGGTGATTTCACCCGCGCTAAGCTTACCAGGCACAATATTGATCGGTGGCTCGGAAAACATTTCAGCGCTGAAACGGCTATTGGGTTCGCGATAGACCTGCTCAGTAGGGCCGTATTGGAGCAGTTTTCCCTCGTGCAGCACGGCGGTATTGCCGCCCAGGGCTAGGGCTTCATTGGGTTCCGTAGTGGCATACACCGCTATACAGTTACGCGCTTTAAAAAGGTCGCGTAGTTCATCGCGTAGCTCTTCGCGGAGTTTGTAATCCAGGTTAACCAGCGGTTCATCAAACAGAATTAAGCCGGCATCTTTAACCAGTGCGCGACCCATAGCGGTGCGCTGCTGTTGGCCGCCAGAAAGCTCCTGAGGGAAGCGGTGAAGCAGATGTTCGATATGCAGCATTTCGGCGATTTCATTAACGCGCTTTTCAATTTCTTTTTTGGGGTGTTTAGCGAGCTTAAGCGGCGATGCAATGTTGTCGTAAACGGTGAAGCTTGGGTAATTGATAAACTGCTGATACACCATCGAGACATTACGCTTGCGAACCGAAACGTTGGTGACATCCTTGCCATCCATAATGACCTTCCCCCGGGTAGGAGGCTCAAGCCCTGCCATCAAGCGCATTAATGTTGTTTTACCCGCCAATGTTCGCCCGAGCAGCACATTAAAAGAGCCAGGCTCCAACGCTAGGTCTACACCACTGATATGCGGTACACCGCCGACGATATGATCGATATTTTGCAAATGTAAGGACATGCCGATCTCGCTAAAGTCATTGTTATTAAAATGTTATATAAAAATACTGTTTAGCTTTTTGCGGGAAATGTGCGAGTACAATAGGCTTTCAATAACGAAAGGCTAGTTGATCGGTTTCGAACTTGCAACGCATTTTAAGGCGGTTCATATGCGCTTTTAGGCGTAGAAAGTGAAGGTTTCACTTTCGTGACAGGCTTTTTATAAAGCACACTTAGCGTTATTGATTCTGGGAGCCACTATTTGGGGAGTGCCTGACCATTTGGTGAGCGTAGATTTTCGGTTTTAAACATACGACGACACGTATTACGCAGGCGCGTAGGGCAAAAAAAACCGGCTCTTGAAGAAGAGCCGGTAGGTGTTACAGGTTTAAATGAAGCTTACTTGATGCTGGCTTCTTGCTGTGGCTCGACCACGACTGGCTTGCTGTTATGGTCAATTAGCGAGGACTTGTTTTTGGCGAATGCATCGTAGGCGAAATCGTCTACCGTCAGCATTTCCAATACTTCCGCTTCAAAGGTGCGCATAAACTCGGCATCCTCTGCGCTGATCAAACCTTTCTCCAATCCAGCCTCAATACGCGCTTCAGGGTGCAGCGCCGTTTGCGGCAGCTCACCTTTGGCGTAGGCTTTGTTGACGGTACGGTAAATGACCTCTGCACGATCGTAATCCACCAGCAGGGCGTTATAACGCGCCAACGGATTGCGCTGTTCACCGTCATCCGTATCCCAGGTGTTTTCAAGCAGCTTGGTGCGCAGGGCGCTATGGGTAGAAACGCGTGTCGCGATATCGCGTGCTAGATCGTCATGGGGTTTATCCCAACGGCGACCAGCAGGCATTACCACGGCGTTTAGCGTTTTACCCAGCGCACGGTTGGGCAGGTTATCGAAAATTTCGACAAATGCCTGTTCAGCGCGGTGGAGCAAGAAACGGCAACTGTAATGCAGTAAGGCTTCTTCACCCTCTACTTTACTACCCGCGTGCCACTGCTTAAGTACCATAGAGAGCAAGTATAGATTAGACAGCACATCGCCCAACCGAGCAGAGAGCATTTCGCGCTTCTTCAAGGCAGAACCCAGGCTTGCCATGGCGGCGTCTGCACACAGGCCAAAACCTGCCGAGAGGCGGGCTACATCCTGGGCATACACCACGGCGGGGCCGTCAAACGGTACGCTGGCTTTACCGATTCCGAAGCCCAGCGTAAAGGCGCGTGCTGCGTTACCGAAGATTAAGCCCGCATGACCGAAGAAGGCTTTATCGAAGGCTTTCATATCGTTAGCGTCTTTCGCCGCCAGCTCATCAAGTACGTAAGGATGGCATCGGATGGCGCCCTGACCAAAGATCATCAGGTTGCGGGTCATAATATTGGCACCTTCCACGGTAATCGCCACCGGGTTAGCACTATAACCAATACCTAAATAGTTACGCGGGCCAAGGGTAACCGCCTTACCGCCATGAACGTCCATGGCGTCGCTAAGCAGCACACGCTGGAATTCGGTCAACTGGCTTTTCAAAATGGCCGAAGGCACTGCGGGTTTTTCGCCGTGATCGATCATGTTGGCTGTTTGGTACACAGTGGCCTGGGAGATATACGCCAGCGCAGCCATGCGAGCGAGCGGCTCCTGTACGCCTTCCATTTCCGCCACCGGCACATTGAACTGGCGACGTACGCGAGTAAAACCACCGCTCCAGCCCAGGGCGTAGCGCGCAGTACCAGTAGCGCCTGAGGGTAGTGTGATGCAGCGACCAATCGAGAGGCACTCCACCAGCATCCGCCAACCTTGGCCGATCATGTCCGGGCCCCCAATAATAGTGTCCAGGGGTACGAATACATCTTTACCAATAATCGGGCCGTTCATAAACGGGCTGCCAATAGGGTGGTGACGACGGCCGATTTCCATGCCAGCCGTGTCGCGAGGAATGAGCGCAAGGGTAATACCGCGATCTTCTTCGTCACCGAGCAGTTTTTCAGGGTCGAACAGGCGGAACGCCAAGCCAACTACCGTGGCGATAGGTGCCAGCGTGATCCAGCGTTTCTCAAAATTCAGGCGCAGGCCAAGCACTTCTTCGCCATTGATGACCTGCTTGCAGACCACGCCGGTATCGGGAAGTGACGTCGCGTCAGAACCTGCACGGGGGCCGGTTAGGCCAAAGCAGGGGATTTCACGTCCATCAGATAAGCGTGGCAGGTAGTGATCTTTCTGCTCTTGGGTACCGTATTTCAGCAGCAGCTCGCCGGGGCCGAGAGAGTTAGGCACGCCGACGGTGACCATTAGTGTTTCGTTAGCAGAGAGTTTTTGCAGCACCATGGACTGGGCTTTGGCTGAGAAGCCTAGGCCGCCGTACTCCTTCGGAATGATCATGCCGAAGAAGCCCTCTTTTTTCAGGAAGTCCCAAAGCTGCTGGGGAAGATCGGCACGCTCTTGGGCGATATCCCAGGCGTTGCACATGCCAGCTGCTGTTGCACATTGATTAGCCAGGAAGGCTTTTTCATCGTCACGTAGGCCATCGTCTTTAAAAGCGAGTAGCCTGTCCCACTGTGGCTTGCCCGAAAATAGCTCACCATCCCAAGAGACACTGCCAGCTTCTAACGCTGTGCGCTCGGTAGCAGAGACTTTAGGTGCTACCTTTTTAAAGGTGGCGAAGATGCGCGGCGTTAGCCACTTGGTACGCAGTGCGGGCAAGCCTGCAGCAGCGACGGCGACGGCTGCAATTAGCAGCAGGACGCCAATCACATTGGCCTCAAACAGCAGGCCAACCAGGCCCAGCACGCCGAGCACTAGCAGTGCAGCAGGTGCGCCTGCTTCGCGGCGCATAACCGTCAGCATGCCGACAATAGCAAGCACAATAAGTAGTAGGGTGAGCATAGACTCTCTCTCTATTTGTGGGCCTTGTTTACGGGCCAACTGTTGTTAATGACATCTTTAATCGAACACTTGTTTGAATATTGGCAGATGGGAGCCATCTGACGCAAGTGTTTAGGCGCGCTTAACACTGCTTGTTACTGTCAGCGTAGACAAAAAATGCCATGGCGATAAGCCATGGCATTTGGAGTGTTAAATGGACTATATGTTCAGGCGCATTTAGCTGGCGCGCCATTGGCGACATAGTAGTCAACGCTGGCGCGTGAGAGCGGTTCCTGGCCTTTAATTTGGTCGGCGATCTTCTCTGCCAGCATGATGGTCGGCGCATTGAGATTGCCGGTAGGAATTAGCGGGAACAGTGAAGCATCTACTACACGCAAGCCCTCAACGCCATGCACGCGGCCCTGGCTGTCCGTTACGGCCATCTCGTCACTGCCCATCCGGCAACTGCCACAGGGGTGGTAAGCGGTTTCAGCATGTGCTTTTACGAACGCATCAAGTTCTGCGTCTGATTGCACATCGGGGCCTGGTGCTACTTCACGCCCCCGATACTGATCAAAAGCTGGCTGGGCGATGATCTCGCGAGTTAGGCGGATAGCGTCGCGAAACTCCTGCCAATCTTTCTCTTTCGACATGTAGTTGAACAAAATGCTCGGCGCGGCGTGTGGGTCTTTCGAGGTTAAGCGAATACGGCCACGGCTTTCGGAACGCATGGAGCCCACATGGGCCTGAAAGCCATGGGCTTCCACCGCGCTTTTGCCGTTGTAGCTGATCGCAATAGGCAGAAAGTGGTACTGAAGGTTAGGCCACTCCTCTTCATCGCGGCTGCGGATAAAGCCACAGGATTCAAACTGGTTGCTGGCGCCGATGCCAGTGCCATTAAATAACCACTCGGCACCGATTTTAGGCTGGTTGTACCACTTAAGCGCCGGGTAGAGTGATATGGGCTCTTTGCACTCGTACTGAATGTACATTTCCAGGTGGTCCTGGAGGTTCTCGCCTACGCCTGGCAGGGCATGAACTGTTTCAATATCAAGTTCCTTGAGCAGTTCTGGGTTGCCAATGCCGGAGCGCTGTAAAATCTGCGGGGAGGCGATAGCGCCACCGCACAACAGCACTTCACGGCGAACGTAGGCCTGCTGTTTTTCGCTGTTCTGCTCATAGCGTACGCCCACCGCTCGCTTACCTTCAAACTCAATAATGTCGGTAACGGCGTGCGTTTCAATCGTCAGGTTAGGGCGCTTTTTAGCAGTACCCAGGTAGCCACGGGCAGTAGAGGCGCGTCGCCCTTTAGGCGTGACGAAGCGGTCCATGGGGCCAAAGCCCTCTTGCTGGTAGCCGTTAACGTCTTCGGTTTCGGGGTAACCCGCCTGTTTGCCTGCTTCTATAAAGATGCGATAAAGCGGGTTATTGGTGGCCTTTGGCGTGGTTACGCTGACCGGTCCTTCGCCGCCGTGGTAACTGTTGGGGCCAGTGTCACGGGTTTCGCATTTTTTGAAGTAGGGCAGGCAGCTTAGGTAGTCCCAATCTTCTAGGCCGGGCTGTTTGGCCCAGTTGTCATAATCAAGCGCATTGCCACGGATGTAGCACATACCGTTAATCAATGAGGAGCCGCCCAGACCTTTGCCACGGCCACACTCCATACGGCGGCCATTCATATAGGGTTCGGGGTCGGTTTCAAATGCCCAGTTGTAGCGCTTGCCCTGCAGCGGAAACGCTAGGGCTGCTGGCATTTGGGTACGAAAATCAAAGCGATAGTCGGGGCCGCCCGCTTCTAACAGCAGCACGCTAACGCTGCTGTCTTCGGTGAGACGGGTAGCGAGCACATTACCCGCCGAGCCTGCACCGATAATGATGTAATCAAATTCGCGTGGTTGAGACATGGTGAGTTACCGAGGCTGAAGATGGGGCGGGGCTTTCTGGCGGAGGCTTTACGCGAGGGCGCTGTGAACCCATCCTTGGGCGCTACTTTTCCCATCCCTGGGAAAAGACCCTCGCTACAAGCCACCCCCAGCGCCCTGGTCAGTTATTGCGCGGAAAGTAGTACTTTGATTTAAAACACTGACTCAAAAGGCCCCATCTCGATCTGTACTGATTTGGTCTGGGTGTAGTGGTGGAGCGTCTCGATACCGTTCTCACGACCAATGCCCGACTCTTTATAGCCGCCTACCGGCATCTCTGAGGGTGACTCGCCCCAGGTGTTAATCCAGCAAATACCTGCCTCGAGCTGGTGAATCACGCGGTGGGCGCGGTTCAGGCTTTCGCTGAAGACACCGGCGGCGAGGCCGTAAGTGGTGTCATTAGCGCGACGAATAACGTCTGCTTCGTCGTCAAAAGCGAGCACTGACATCACCGGGCCGAAGATCTCTTCGCGCACAATGCGCATATCGTCGCTGCAGTCGGTGAATACGGTAGGCGCAGCCCAGGCACCATCTGCAAAGCTGCCGCTGTTCCAATTTTCGCCGCCGACTAGTAACCGAGCACCTTGCTCTTTGCCCAGCGCGATGTAAGAGAGCACTTTCTCCTGATGCTCAAAACTGACCAGCGGGCCAAAGTTGACGCTGGGGTCCATAGGGTCGCCTGCTTTGATACGCTTAACACGCTCAACCAGCTTGGCTTCAAAAGCTTCTTTTACACTGCGCTCAACAAATACCCGCGTGCCATTGGTGCAGATTTGGCCACTGGAGTAAAAGTTAGCCATCATTGCAGCGTCAGCGGCGCGGTCAATATCCGCATCGGCAAACACGATCAAAGGCGATTTGCCGCCCAATTCCATAGTGACGTCTTTTAAGCTTGAACTCGCGGCGGCTGCCATCACTTTTTTACCGGTACCCGCTTCGCCGGTGAACGATATTTTAGCGATGCCGGGGTGCCCGGTGAGCATCGCGCCAACGCTACCGTCGCCTTGCACAACGTTAAAGACGCCATTGGGTAGGCCCGCCTCGGTGAAGATTTCCGCCAGTTTCATCACGGTGAGCGGCGTAACTTCGCTGGGCTTAAATACCACTGCATTGCCTGCAGCCAGTGCCGGGGCGGCTTTCCAGCAGGCAATTTGGATCGGGTAGTTCCAGGCACCAATCGCGCCAATCACACCTAACGGCTCGCGGCGGGTATAAACAAATGAGCTATCGCGCAGGGGGATCTGGCTGCCTTCGATGGCGGGCGCTAAGCCAGCGTAGTATTCCAGTGCATCTGCACCGGTCACGATATCGACACTGGCGGTTTCGCTGATCGGCTTGCCGGTATTGCGAGTTTCTAGTTCAGCAAGTTCATCATTGCGCTCTCTTAATAGCGCGACAGCGCGGAGTAGAACCCGTGAGCGCTGCATGCCGGTCATCGC
This sequence comes from Gammaproteobacteria bacterium, assembly GCA_023485185.1. Next base: position 326 of record JAMCZP010000023.1, on the reverse strand, counting down.
CGCCCATTTACATTGGCCGCGTTGGGCCGCAGCCACTGCTGCATCTACATCAGCCTGACTTGCCTGGCCGACTGTGGCGAGCAAGCTGCCATCAAACGGATTGGTAACGGTAAACGTATTGCCTGAGGTGGCATTTACCTGGCGACCATCAATATAAAGAGGCTGTACATCTAGAGCGGCCATATTGGTCTCCTAAAAACTAGCTTTTAAAAACACTGGCTTTTAAAAACATTAGTTTTAAGTGGTGGATGCTGACTCGGTGCATCCGTGATAAGCAAAAAGTTGGTCTAAATAAGTGAGCGCGAGAAGGCGGGCTTGGTCGGCGT
>JAMCZP010000136.1:789-11208 GCA_023485185.1 Gammaproteobacteria bacterium | reverse complement strand
CCAGCGCATCCACAAAGCGCTTACCTGGAAACCGGTAGCGAACCAGTACCCAGGCAACCAATGCGCCAAAGACCAGATTGATGGTTGCTGCAATTAACGAACCACCAAACGATAGCTTGTAGGAGGTCACCACCTGCCGCTGGCTAATCGCATTCCAAAATGTCTCCCAACTCATGGTGGTGGTGTATAACAAAAAGGCCCCCACGGGGATCAGAAACACCAGGCCCATGTAAAGCAGGGTGAACCCCATGGTAAGACCGAACCCGGGTATGACCCGGCGTTTAACTACGGTGATCGACATATAGGCTTCCCACTAAAATGCCAGGAGGTGTAAGCCCCCTGGCAGGTTGGTCAAACTCGATTACTGGGTGTTGATCGCTTCAAGAATGTCGTCGAAGACACCGCCATCGTTAAAGAAGCGTGGTTGGGCTTCTTGCCAGCCACCAAAGACGTCATCAATCGTGAAAAGGTCTAACCCTGGGAATTCTTCGCTGTACTCGGCCAAAATTTCCTGATTGCTAGGGCGATAATAATGTTTAGCCGCTAAGTGCTGCGCTTCATCAGAATAGAGATGTTCCAAATAGGCCTCAGCGACTTCTCGCGTGCCCTTTCGGTCCACATTGGTATCAATGATGGTGACAGGTGGTTCTGCCAAAATACTTAACGATGGCACGATAATTTCGTAATCACCTGCGCCCAACTGCTCTACAGATAGAATGGCCTCGTTTTCCCATGCGATGAAAACGTCACCCAAACGACGTTGTACGAAGGTGTTAGTCGCGCCACGGGCACCTGGATCCAGTACGGGAACGTTTTCGTAAACTTGGCGAACGAACTCATAAGTCTGTTCTTCATCACCATCGAACTGCTCTAATCCATAACCCCATAGCGCCAGGAAGTTCCAGCGTGCACCGCCTGAGGTTTTCGGATTAGGGGTAATGACTTCAACGTCTTCACGCGCTAAATCATCCCAATCTTGAATGTTCTTTGGATTGCCATCACGTACTAGCAACACAATGGTAGAGGTGTAGGGAGAACTGTTGTTAGGTAGACGGGATTGCCAATCCTGAGGAATCAGGTCTGCGCGGTCATGAAGGGCGTCTATATCGTAAGCTAGCGCAAGCGTGGCAACATCTGCATCAATACCATCAATAATGGCACGGCCTTGTGAGCCTGAGCCGCCGTGGGATTGGCGAACCGTGACAGTCTGGTCGTGCTCGGTTTGCCAATACGTATTGAATAAATCGTTGTACTCGCGATAGAACTCACGGGTGGGGTCGTAAGAGACGTTGAGTAACTCAACGCGATCGCTTTGAGCTTGCGCGGGTGTGCTAAGTGTAAGCGCACCAGTGAGTAAGGCACCGCCGAGAAGAATGGCGGCGGTGAGTTTGGAAAGCTGCCAAGTATTGGAAGAGTGAATAGTTTGCATAGGGGCTGCTCCAGTCAAATAATCGCTTGTTGGGTAGATGGACACAGCCTAATGACTGTTTTTATTCTAATTAACGAATAAAAAACGGATTGCTTATATCTTTTTATGATTAGTGTTTTCCTGCCAAACAGAACAATAACGGACAGGTGAAGGCCACCTGCCCGTCAGCTATGTATTGGATAAATCGAAAAAAACTGAGAAAAAGAAATTAGCAAAAAGAGGTTAGCAAGAAGGGGACTTGGTAAGACGCTAGTCTGGGCGACCTGCTAACACACGCTGAACGGTGTCTTCATCCAGGTTTTCACGGCAAAGTTTTAAAAACTGGTAGGCATAGCCACGCAGAAAGTGACCGCGTCGTAGCGCAAGATAAGTGGTGTTGCGGGGAAATAGGCTGCTGGCATCTAGTAGCTTAAGCCCTTGGTCACGCTGCTCGTGATAAGCCATTGAGGCGATCAAGCCAACGCCCATGCCCAGCTCGACATAGGTTTTGATGACATCCGCATCAAGTGCAGTGAGCACTATATCGGGGTAGACATCGGCAGCAGAAAATGCTGTGTCGATACGAGCACGGCCGGTAAACCCTTCGTGATAAGTCACGATAGGGTGCTGAGTGATGCGCTCAAGCGTCAGTGGGGAACCGTCATTAAGCGGGTGCTCTTCTGGCACCACCACGCCATGGTACCAATGGTAAAAAGGGAAGCAGGCAAATAGCTGGCCCTCTTCATTCAGCGCTTCGGTGGCAATGCCGATATCCACTTTGCCCGCTTTCAGCATTGAGACAATTTCTTCAGGGCTGCACTGATGAAGCTCTAAATGAACCTTGGGAAAAGCCTGCTTAAAGCGCGCAATAATCGGCGGTAGCGCATAGCGTGCCTGAGTATGGGTAGTGGCAATCGCTAAACTGCCTTGATCTTCATGGGTCAACTGATGCGCAGAACGCTTAAGATTTTCGACATCCAGCAAAATACGCTCAATGCAGTCGATCAGTGTGCTGCCTGCCACAGTTAGGCCCAGAATGCGTTTGCCTCGCCGTTCAAAGAGCTCTACGCCAAGCTCTTCTTCCAAATCGCGAATGTGCTTACTTGCTCCCGATTGAGAGGTGTAAAGCGCGTTAGAGGCCTCAGTAAGATTAAAGTGCTGACGCACTGTCTCGCGTACGATGCGCAGTTGCTGAATATTCATAGCGAGCGGTATCGATCCCTTGGCAATATTTGATATTCACAAAAAGAATATTAAAAATATTTTTTATTCCATAATTATATTTTACGATATCTATATCGTTTTTTTGGTATTTAGCCGAGAGCGATACTCATCTTGAGGCACTTTGGCAAAGAGGATGGCTTTCAGAACAAAATTATTCAGTTCCAAATGGAGGCTGTTTTGGCGAGGATTTGTCTTCTTGTCATTCAAGATTGCCACCGATGTGATTCAAAAGCTCGGCATGGTGAACGTTGATTCTGGTTTAGTGCGATGGCTTAACGCTTGTAGGGCTATAGTAAAAGAGTACCCAAAAGTGGCGCTCTGGTGCTCTCTAACGGGCATTTGTGATTAAACGCTGCAAACGGAGGTAACTATGCTGCTAAAAGGATCATGCCACTGCCAGGCAGTGACGTTTAGTGTGACGTCACATCACCCCTATCCTTTCAATCGCTGTTACTGCTCTGTATGCCGTAAAACGGCTGGTGGGGGAGGTTACGCTATCAACCTAAGTGGAGAAAGCAAAACGCTCAACGTAAGTGGAGATGAGCACATCTCCGTCTATCGCGCGGTCATCAACGGCGTGCAAAGCACGGGAGAACGGCATTTCTGCAAGCACTGCGCCACCTCATTGTGGGTTTACGACCCCGATTGGCCTGAGCTGGTGCATCCCTTCGCTTCAGCGATTGATACTCCTTTACCTACACCGCCCAAGCGAACGCACATGATGTTGGGAAGCCGGGCCGACTGGGTCGAGGTTAATGGACAGTTCCAAGATAAATGCTTCGACGAATACCCCGATGAAAGCCTTGCCGAGTGGCATCAGCGGCTAGGGTTGGAACGCTAAACTTTAATAGGGTCGCTTGCTGCGCTTGTGCTGAAAGCTGGCTGTTCTACTCTTTTATACGAGATCCTCAGGATTGAGATCAATGGGAGCTCAACGTACGGTTTGTAATGTCGTCCCACTTACAAACTGTATTCTCGTCATATGACAAGGAGGGTAGAGAGATGGAGTTTGAAAAATATAAGTCGTGTATTGAAGCGTGCAATATCTGCGCGATCTACTGTGATTCTTGTGCCACTGCCTGCTTGCAAGAAGACGATGTAAAAATGATGGCAGAGTGTATTCGTTTGGATCGTCAATGCGCGCAGATATGCCGCTTGGCAGCCTCCTTCATGGCCCAGGGGAGCGAATACGCCAAGGAGCTCTGTCGGCTATGTGCGGATATTTGCAAAGCCTGCGGAGATGAGTGTGCCAAGCATGAGGCGGGTCACTGCCAGGAGTGCGCCAAAGCGTGCCACCGTTGCGCTAACGAGTGTGCTGCGATGGCGGCCTGAGGCCACTTAAAACCACCTAAAACGCTAATCGATTCATCAAAATGGTCCACCAAAACCAGCGTTCACTTTTATGAACGCTGGTTTTTTTTCGTTAATAGCGCAACGGATATAGGAGATAACTGGCTCATTGTTAGTGCCGCCATCCCAACGGTTTTCACCGCCGCTGGTATAACCATTTCACATCAGCACCAAACGAATACGTTAAGGAAATGAGTGCGCTAGCAGCAAGCAGACTGGCGGCAAGGTGGGAAGTGAGTGGCGTTAACGCTAACAGCAGCGCCACCACCTGCCAGACGCAAACGGCCTTGCGCCGAAAACTCTCGTAAAGCGGTTTAGAAAGCCATGTGAACTGCCAGCTAGCGGCTACGAACAGATAGCGCATGACGCCAATCATCAGCACCCAAAGACCTAGAGACTCCAGCCGCAGTAATCCCGCACATAGCAGCAAGATCAGCAGAGCATCCAGTTCCATATCGAAGCGCGCGCCGAACAGCGAGTGGCTTTTTGTGCGCCTGGCAATCCACCCGTCAACGCCATCCAATAACAGGGCGATCACCGCAATGGCCAACCACTGCCAAATCGCCGCTGCAAAAACATTGTTAACGAGCGCACCTGCCACCAGCGCCACTAACACTGCCCGGGCCAACGTTACTCGGTTTGCCCAGCCCAAGGACCCGTGGGGCCAAAAGAGCATGACTAACATCGATACCAGCGTGTATAAGCCTACAGCCAACCAGCCATTGGCTGGCGTAGCCATTAAATGAGGCAACCCTGTTCCTACTGCAAGGAGCATCAAGCCGCCAACGACAAGCTCTGTAGCGGTATTAAGTCGTTTTGGAAGCATGTAGGAAGAGGTGTTTGAAAAAAACGGCATGATAGCTCACGAGGCGGCGGCGCTGTCCGCGGTTAAAATAAATGATGCAATAATTTTTATGTGTACCATCCTTGTAGAAGAAGGTAGGGTGATAGACCAATACAGATCATAAACGATTTGGACGGCGTCCTAAGTATCAAGTGTTTAAAATAGTTGATCGAATAATTTCTTCTCAACCGCTACGCTAAAGATGGTGAGCCAGTAATGACTGTTCTGCATATGCCCATAACGTATGTGACAGTACCAAGTCGCATTAAGTGCAATGCATGGTTAATTTGCAGCGCTTTGGCCCCACACTACCTTCAATGGAATGAGATGAAGCTCGGTTTAGTTGAGCTCATAATGAAAAGGAACGCTTATGTCGGTGCCTGACGATACTGGCAACAATCGCTATGTTGGCCAAAAAAGCCATGCCACCGCCTTTTGGGTAACAGGCCCAGCAGATGGCGAGCTTCGGCGTGAACTGCTCGCTAGCCCCGCTCAGGGGGAAGTGCACGTACGCACCTTGTACAGCGGCATCAGCCGCGGCACTGAATCGTTGGTATTTAATGGTCGCGTGCCGGAAAGCGAGTTTTCACGCATGCGGGCTCCCTTTCAGTCGGGTGATTTCCCCGCCCCGGTCAAATACGGTTACTGTAGCGTTGGTTGCGTTGAGCAAGGGCCAGATGCGCTCTTAAACAAAACCATTTTTTGTCTGTTTCCTCATCAAGATCACTACATTGTGCCTGCTTCGGCGGTGCTGGAAGTGCCCGCCAATGTACCGGCTAAGCGCGCCGTATTGGCCGCCAATATGGAAACGGCCATTAACGGTGTGTGGGATGCCGAGCCGATGTTGGGCGAGCGGATTTGCGTGATGGGCGCTGGCGTCGTTGGTGCTTTAGTCGCCTATCTGTGTGCCCAGGTGCCCGGCGTTGACGTGCATTTGGTTGATATCAATCCACAGCGTCGCCAATTGGCCGAACAGTTAGGCATCGCCTTTGCCACCCCCGAACAAGTCCCCCATGACCAAGATTGTGTGATTCACGCCAGCGGCCAATCGGCTGGCTTACGCCAAGCCCTCGAATTAGTCGGCAGCGAAGGGCGGATTATCGAAATGAGTTGGTTTGGCGAGGGCGATGTCTCGATTCCTTTAGGCGGGGCTTTCCACTCCCAACGATTAACACTCAAAGCCAGTCAAGTGGGTCAACTACCGCCAAAGCTTCGCCCTCGCTGGGATTACCAGCGTCGTCTTCGCTTAGCGCTGAGCTTACTGGGAGATGAACGATTAGATGCCCTGATTAGCGGTGAAAGTGACTTTGAACAGTTACCTATGCTTGCCAATAAGCTGTTTGGTCGTGGCAGCGTGGCGCTTTGTCACCGCCTGCGCTATGCCCAATAACCTTAATTAATTTTTTCAGGAGTTTTTATGTTTCGTTTATGTGTCCGTGACCACTTTATGATTGCCCACAGCTTTAACGGCGAAATTTTTGGCCCTGCCCAGCGTACCCACGGGGCTACTTATGTTGTCGATGTTGTCTTTCAGCGCCCAGAGCTAGATGAAGATGGCTTAGTGATCGATATCGGCCTGGCCAGTGAAACGGTCAAGGCGGTGCTGTCAGGCTATAACTTCCAGAATCTAGATGAAGTGGCTGAGTTTAAGGGCAAAAACACCACCACCGAGTTTATGGCCAAGGTGATTTTCGACCAGCTTGCCAACGCCATTGGTGAAGGAAAAATGGGCACCACCGCCAAGGGCATTACCCATATGGAGATTAAATTGCATGAATCCCATGTGGCCTGGGCAAGCTATGAAGGCGCACTATGAGCCAGCGTTTCACCCTGCTGGTTGCCGGTGACCCCGCTCAGCGCACCGGCGGCTATCTCTATGATGCGCACATTGTCTCGGCCCTGCGTGACCAGGGCTGGGACATTGATGTGATAGGGCTGGCCGGCAGGTTTCCCGATGCGGATGCCGAGTCGGCAGCGGCACTTTCCGAGGCGCTAGAAGCGTTACCGGAAGGTGCGTCGGTAGTCATTGATGGCTTGGCCATGGGAGCGCTACCAGCAGTTGTCGCTCAGCATGCGCAGCGTCTGCAAATAACGGCATTGCTACATCATCCCCTAGGCGATGAGCTAGGCTTGGACGCTGTCGATCAGCAGCGCTTTCATCGTAGCGAGCTCAGCGCGCTTGCCGCTGCAGCACGCATTATTGTCACCAGTCACTTTACCGCTCGACGTTTGCCGGAGCTGGCTGCCCATTACGGTTTACCCCTCAACGCTAATGTTACCGTGGTTGAGCCGGGCGTTGCCCAAGCACCCATTAGCCCTGCGGCTGAAGCTGGTGAGGCGCTGCGCTTGCTCTGTGTAGCCACGCTAACGCCGCGCAAAGGCCAGGACGTTCTGGTTAAAGCGCTAGCGGGAGTGGCGGGGGATCACTGGCACTGTGACTGCTATGGCGCCGCGCGTGACCCTGAGTTTACTCAGCGGGTAGCGCAGTTGATTGAGCACAACGGCTTGCAGCAACGAGTGGTTCTGCAAGGTGAATGCGATAGCGCAACGCTGGAAGCAGCCTATCGGAACGCCCATGCGCTGGTACTACCTTCCTGGTATGAAGGTTACGGCATGGTTATCACCGAAGCCCTGGCCCACGGCCTGCCGGTGATTACTACAACCGGCGGTGCACTGCGCGACACTTTGCCTGCTGGTGCCGGGTTAAGCGTTGAACCCGGCGATAGCGAGGCGCTTCAGGAGGCCTTGAGTCGCTTCTGCCATGACGCTGAATTACGCCACAAGCTGCGCCAAGGGGCTGCTAAAGCCCGCGATGAACTAAGCGACTGGCAGGCCGCCGGCGCTGCGTTTGCAGCGGCATTAACAGCCCAGCCTGACTTAATCCAGTCTAGCGTACCTCTGCGTGCTGGTAGCCAGTTTGCGGCAGATTGGCTGACGCTGCGGGAGGAGGCTGATTTCGCATCGCGAAGCCAGCCTATTGCTCAGTTGGCTTCTGAATGGTTAAGCGCGCGTACGCAAACACCGCAAGTGGCCGATCTTGGCTGCGGGCGGGGCAGCAATATGCGTTTTCTTGCCCCGCATCTGGATGGCCCTCAGCGCTGGAAGCTAATTGATCATGACCCTGTTTTGCTGGAACAAGCCGAGCAAAGGGGGAGGGATTTATGTGATGCCCAGGGCCAACCGGTGGTAGTTAAAACACATTGTGGCTCTCTTGAAGCGCTTGAACAGATCCCACTAGACGATGTGGATTTAATCACCGCTTCGGCCCTATTGGATCTGGTCTCTCAACAGTGGATTGACGTGTTAGTGAAGCGCTGTGCTGGGCAGCACCAGGGGCTGTTAATCGCATTAAGCGTGACTGACGGATGGCACTTTCTCGATCCACAGGGCGAGCCGGTACTAGATAACGAAGATCACTGGCTACTTGCCATGTTCATTGCTCACCAGCAGCGCGATAAAGGGCTGGGCGACGCATTGGGCGGTCAGGCTCACGATGCTTTGGTTGAGGCTTTGGAGAAGGCCAATTATCGCGTCGAGCAAGCCGTCACTCCCTGGCAGCTCGCTGCCGGTAACCGTGACTTACAGCCATTAATGATGACACTGCTGGAAGGCTGGGCAGAAGCCGCCACCGAGCAAGCCCCTGACGCCTCTGCGCGTATTGCCTTGTGGCTACAACAGCGCCAGCAGGCAGTGGCGAAGGGTGAATTGGGCGTTTGGGTGGGTCACCGTGACCTATTTGCGGTGCCCCCGTTTTCCGCGCTCAGGAAAGAGGCTTAAGCCGATGGGAATTGCTGAGGATTGGCGTAATCGCCTAAACAGCCCGTGGCTTCGCCGCGGTGTGGTTAGCGCTGCCTTACTCGCGGCGGTAGCGCTATGGGTGGAGCCTCAGGAGATATTGGCTGAAGTTCAGCGGTTGTCTGCTGCCTGGGTGGCCTTGGCATTCGCCATTAGTACGTTACAAATTATGCTCTGTGCCTGGCGTTGGCAGTTCACGGCTGGGCTTATCGATGTACCGCTGCGCTTTGCTTACGCCCTGCGGGAGTATTATCTGGCGCTGCTAGTCAATCAGCTACTGCCTGGCGGCGTACTGGGGGATGCCGGTCGAGCGCATCGACATGCTACTCAGGCGCAGTCCCGTGGCCGTGCTTGGCGCGCGGTGATTATTGAGCGTGCCTCGGGGCAAGTGGCCGTGGGGTTGCTAACCTTAACGGCGCTGCTACTTTCGCCGCTTTGGCATAGCGCCTTGGGTGTGGAGTTGGTGACCGCGCTTGGCTTGAGTGCTGCCATAGGGGCCACGCTAGTAATCGTCAGTGGGCTGCTGTTGCGTCAACGCTTGAGAGCTTTGCTTGGACAACTGCCAAGCTGGTGCCAAGCCTTAGCCAGAGACGTAAAGCGTGGCCTACTGCAACGTGGCGTGTGGCCACGCCAATTGCTCTCGTCACTGATCATTGTTATCAGTTACGGCTTGGTCATGGTGTGCGCCGCAAGGGCAATTGGCGTTGAGTTACCGGCGTTACAGGTACTCGCATTAACCCCGGTACTGCTGCTGGCCATGCTGATTCCCTTTTCGGTGGCGGGTTGGGGGCTGCGTGAAGGTGCAGCTGCGGGTGTATGGGCGCTGGTTGGCTTACCGCCTGCTCAAGGGGTGGCAGTATCGCTGGCCTATGGGGTGCTGGTGCTTCTGGCGAGCCTGCCAGGCATCTGGGTGGCGTTAAACCGTCGCCACGCCGCTCAGCTTTCAGGTGGCAGTGCTCCTCAACAGCATGTCAAACAGGGTGTCGTCGCCGCAGCGGAAGTTACGCGTAGTCGGGCGCAGCGCACTCTCAAGGGTAGTAATGGGCGTCATTTGCAGCCCTGGCCTGCCCGAGCCTATCAGCAGGGGGGCTACCAACAGGTGCAGCCTGTCGATCGTATTAGCTTCAATAAATTGAGAGACCGTAATGCCGCCACCTTCAACCAGCACACGGGGCAAGCCTTTTTCCGCCAGCAGAGAAATGACATCAGCAGGGCTGAACTGACCGTTGGCATTCAGCGGCAGCACACAGCGCTGAACATGGGGATCAGCCGCCGCCAGCGTCACCTCCGGCCCCACAATGTGCAGCGTGGGGGCGGTGCCCGAACACAGCAGTGCCAATTCATTGGGAATGCGACCCCGTGGGTCAAGCACCACTCGGGTTGGGTTAGTGCCACTCACATGTCGCACCGTGAGTTGCGGGTTGTCCGCACTGGCAGTGCCAGCACCGACCACCACTGCGTCGACCAGGGCTCGCAGTCGATGCAGATGCACCAAACTCTCATGACCGTTGATGTAGTGGGAGTGGCCGCTCTCCGTCGCAATGCGGCCATCAAGACTCTGTCCCAACTGAGCGACAACCCATTGAGGCTGGCTGGCCAGCGGTGTCAGGCAGTCCAGCAGTTCACGCGCTTCAGCGCTAATCGTCTCGGACGTTTGCCACTTGCCTTTGGGCAGCAGCTCAATGGCCACGCTGCAGCGGCGTTGGTGGCGAAGAGCCAGCAGCCACTCCCAGGCAAGCACGGGAGTAATACCACTCTCTTTATCAATAACACTAGTGTTGCCATTGGAGTCGGGCAT
>JAMCZP010000136.1:0-779 GCA_023485185.1 Gammaproteobacteria bacterium | reverse complement strand
GTCGGGCATGACGCCTCCGCGCTAAAAAATCCGCTTTATCATGCGGGCCATACCCCTTCAGCGCAAGCGCATAACGTCCCTCACGCCAGGAAGCCAGGAGGCCTATATGTACCAGATTGAACGAGCTATTTTCGATATCCGCCGTGGTTTGCCAGTGGTGATCAACGCGGATGGCCAGCGTTTGCTAGTACAAGCACTGGAAGGCAGTGAGTCAGTCGAAGCGCTTGCCCAAGCGGCCGGAGCTCGGCCATCATTAATCCTCACCCGGCACCGCTTGGCGGCCATGGGAACGATGATTAATGATGACGCGGCAAGCCTACCGTTAGCGGCGCCTCTTAGCACCAGCGAACTGCATGGTTTAGCCACTGCGGAGGCCCTTCCGCCGCCTGCTAATAAGCTACTTAATGACTTAAAACCTGCTGGACTGGCCGAGTTGGGAGCAGTGACGCTTATGCGTCGTGCCCTGCTAATCCCTGCCGCGCTGTGTGCCTTTGTCAGCGATAAAGCATCAGCCGACATTGAGCAACAGTTAGCGGAAGGGCGGCTGTTGGAAGTGGATGCCAAGGATGCTGAACAGTGCTTAGCCGGTGCGCCAGGGATGCTCAAGCGGGTAAGTGAAGCGCATATTCCGCTAGAAGATGCTGCGGACAGCCGCTTTGTTCTGTTCCGCGAGCCTGACGGGCTGCGCGAACATGTCGCCGTGGTGATCGGCCAGCAAGAAAGCTGGGATGGCGCGGTGCCACTGCGAATGCACTCTGCTTGCTTAACCGGTGATCTAT
>JAMCZP010000314.1 GCA_023485185.1 Gammaproteobacteria bacterium | reverse complement strand
CGTCGAATGGGTTTTTTACCTCAGGCTGTTACCAACTACTTGGGGCGGATGGGGTGGTCAATGCCTGACGAGCGTGAAAAGTTTAATCTGTCAGAAATGATCGCTGAGTTTGATGTGCAGCGTGTCTCCTTAGGAGGGCCTGTTTTTGATCTTGAAAAGCTGACTTGGTTGAACGGTGTGTATATCCGCGAAGACCTGGATGACGATGCACTGTTGATTGCGCTTCGGGAGTGGGCTTTTAACGAGGATTACATTAAGCAGATACTGCCCCAGGTGCGTCCGCGAGTAGAAACACTCTCTCAGGTAATGCCACTAGCCGGGCACTTCTTCTCTGGCTTGCCAGCGTTAAGTGAAGCGTCGTTTGCAAGCGTCAAGCTTGATGAGGAAGAGTTGGTTAAGTTGTTGCAGTTCTTAGTCTGGCGGTTTGAAGGTGTCCCGACTTGGCACAAAGAGGTGTTGCTGGGCGAGGTGAAAATTTTGTCTGAACACTTCGAGCTAAAAATGAAAGCCTTCCTGGCGCCAGTGTTTATTGCCATTACCGGTAGTGCGTCCAGCACCTCAGTGATGGATGCGATGGCGATTTTAGGCTCTGACGTTACCCGTGCGCGACTGCGCAACGCGATTGAGGTGTTGGGCGGCGTATCGAAGAAGCAGGCAAAGCGCTTCGAGAAAGAGTTTCGTGACATTGCCTAGCCGCAATTGATCGTGATTAAACGCCAATTCTTACTCTTAGGAATTGGCGTTTTTATTGTTGACGAAGGTCTGCATAATCAGTATTATACGCTCCGTCTTCGCGACATGTGGGGCCTTAGCTCAGCTGGGAGAGCGCAACACTGGCAGTGTTGAGGTCAGCGGTTCGATCCCGCTAGGCTCCACCAATTTTAACTAGCGGTTCGTGAAGCAGCTTGTTATACGTCCCATTCGTCTAGTGGTCTAGGACACCGCCCTTTCACGGCGGTAACAGGGGTTCGAACCCCCTATGGGACGCCATCACTTTGCTACTCCCTTCTTGATAACCTTTTCCTGGCAATGAGCTTTCTCATGTGCGGGATATTTGCGTTTCTATCGCTTGCAAAATCAACCACAAAAAAGCCATAAAACGGCTTTTCTTGGACGATTTTGTGCTTGACTTGTCCACTTTTACTATTTGGCTCTCAAGGTTGTGCACAACCCCTTGTTGTTGACGCAAAAAAACTTGAACAGAACTTAAACTCTTTAAAAACAATGGCTTATGATAGGTCAAAAAATAACCAATTTAAGGCTGACCCACTGCCCATGGCGATTCTGGGACGTTTTAAAGTGGTTGTGAACAGGGTTATCCACAGATAGTGTGGAAAACCTTTATCAATGTGCCGCGACTCAAAAGTCAAGTGCTATTAGGGCTAACGTTAGTGTTTTCATGACAGCAGAATATTCCAATCTTTGCTCATCACAGAAGTCGAGAGGGTGGGCGTTGTTCAATTGCATGCATAGCGATTAATAAGGGGCTGCTGGGTGGCGTGCTTACACAAGACCATGCTTGGGTTAGCGATAAGCTAGTAAGCGCCTGACAAGGTCTTAGGCTTAAATGCTATCAATGCAAAAGGCCACCCGGAGGTGGCCTTTTAAGTTGCTATAAACTGCGATTATGCATAGTGCAGTTTATTTCTTCGGGTAGTCACGCTTGTCATGTCCAATATACAGCTGGCGCGGACGACCGATTTTATAGCTTTCGCTGAGCATTTCGTGCCAATGGGAGATCCAGCCAATGGTGCGCGATACCGCGAAAATCACGGTGAACATGTTGGTAGGGATGCCCATCGCTTTCAGAATGATGCCTGAGTAGAAATCAACATTTGGGTACAGCTTGCGCTCAATGAAGTACTCGTCTTCAAGGGCAATCTGTTCAAGACGTTTAGCGATTTTAAGCTGCGGGTCGTCGGCCATGCCGAGTTCTGCGAGGACTTCGTCGCAGGTCTCTTTCATGACTTTGGCGCGTGGGTCGAAGTTACGATAAACGCGGTGCCCAAAGCCCATCAGCTTGAATGGATCGTCTTTATCCTTGGCTTTATCAACAAAGCGCTGAATATTCTCTTCGGAGTCGTCGCCGATTTCGTCAAGCATGGCCAGAACGGCTTCGTTAGCACCGCCGTGAGCGGGGCCCCAAAGGGCTGCGATACCTGCGCTGATACAGGCGAACGGGTTGGCGCCAGTGGAGCCTGCAAGGCGTACCGTAGAGGTCGAGGCGTTTTGCTCATGGTCCGCATGCAGCATAAAGATGCGGTCCATGGCTTTCGCGTATACCGGGTTGATTTTGTACTCTTCGCAAGGGTTGCTGAACATCATGTAGAGGAAGTTCTCTGCATAGCTCAGGTCGTTGCGAGGATAGTTGAACGGCTGACCCACGTTATATTTGTGAGACATCGCCGCCAGCGTTGGCATTTTGGCAATCAAGCGGATCGCGCTGATGATGCGATCTTCTTCCTGAGTGATGTCCATATGGTCGTGGTAGAAAGCCGCTAAGCCGCCTACAACGCCACACAGAATAGACATCGGGTGCGCATCGCGGCGGAACCCTTTAAAGAAGTTGTTGATTTGATCGTGAACCATCGTGTGGTTACGAATGCGCGATTCAAAATCCGCATACTGCTCGTCATTAGGTAGCTCACCAAACAGCAGGGTGTAGCAAACCTCTACGAAATTAGACTCTTTAGCCAGTTGATCGATGGGGTAGCCGCGGTGTAGCAGTACGCCCTTACCACCATCAATATAGGTGATGGCAGACTGGCAGGAAGAAGTGGCCATAAAGCCGGGGTCGTAGGTGAACAGGCCTTCAGCGCCTAAGCCGCGTACATCAATAACATCGGGGCCAAGTGTGCCGGAATACATGGGTAGTTCGATCGGTTTATCTAGACCGTCTACCGTCAATGTCGCTTTCCTGTCAGCCATGCTGGCCTCCTTTCGAATTCGGGTTGGGACGTAAAGTCGTTGTTGCGCATACCGCGCCGGCGAAAAGGCCTGCCCACTATAGAAGTGTGCGACATTTTGTCAATTAGCCGAAGCGCTAGTTATGAGTTGTACAGAGATTGTTGTTATGGATAATTTTTGTATATGATAGTTGAGTCTACCATTCACACAGTGCCAATCATTGTTGTGATGATGTTGTGTCAGAAGAGCGGTGATAGGTTAACATGATACGTTAACAGGCTTACAAAACTGCTGATCTACTGCCACTATAACCATGCTGCAGCGCAAAATCGACTCAGTATGCAGGCATTTTTCTTGCACCATAGTCGAGTTAGGCCTGAGTTCGGTTTGTAAGCGAGGCCGAAGGTTCTTATAATCCACGGCGCGCGACCGGCAGGTAGGTGGTCGTGCCCGACTTGGCAACGGCCGAGCCCCTTCCAGCAACCACCGCCCCGCTCGGGCCATGCCCGAACTGTCGCAGAGCGGGCCAAGAGAGTGTGTACAAAGCCGTGAATAGCAAACGACCCGTAAACCTAGATCTTTCTACTATCCATTTCCCATTGCCGGCATTGACGTCGATCACACACCGCATCACGGGTGTCATCCTGTTCGTTGGCCTGATTTTCGCTTTTTGGGCGCTAGGCAAGTCTTTGTCTTCTCCGGCGGGTTTTGACGCCGTCAGCAATGCATTGGCCAATAACTTCTTGGCTAAGTTTATTGCTTGGGGGTTGTTATCCGCTTTGGCATTCCATTTTGTCGCCGGTATTAAACACCTGCTGATGGATGCCGATATTGGGGTAACCCTTGAAGGAGGCATACAAAAAGCGCAGATCACTGTCGTGGTCAGTGCTGTTCTGATTATTTTGGCAGGAGTTTGGGTATGGTAACTAACATCACAAGTTTTGGCCGTAGTGGGCTGTCTGATTGGCTGATGCAGCGCGTATCCGCGGTGATTTTGGCGCTTTATACAGTCTTCATCGTTGCCTACCTGCTATTTAATCCGAACCTTGATTATTACGCTTGGAGCGGCCTGTTCAATCAAACGTGGATGCGTATCTTCTCGCTACTGGCATTTATCGCCTTAGCAGCACACGCCTGGATCGGTCTGTGGACCGTCACCACTGACTATCTCAAGTCCACTCGCCTACGCGTAAGTGCCCAAGCAATCATTATTCTGGGCATTTTCGTGTACTTGGTGTGGGGCATTCAAATTCTGTGGGGAGCTTGATTACATGTCTAATCTGCGTAGCCTGACGTTTGACGCCATTATCATTGGTGGCGGTGGCTCTGGCCTGCGAGCCGCTTTGGAGCTGGCGAAGTCCGGCAAGAAGACGGCCGTGTTATCGAAAGTTTTCCCGACCCGTTCTCACACTGTTTCTGCCCAGGGTGGCATTACCTGCGCCATCGCGTCTGACGACCCGAACGATGACTGGCGTTGGCACATGTATGACACCGTTAAAGGCGGCGACTATATCGCAGACCAGGACGCGGCGGAGTATATGTGTTCTGAAGGCCCGAAAGCGGTTTTTGAACTTGAGCATATGGGTCTACCGTTTTCGCGTTTAGATAACGGTCGCATCTATCAGCGCCCGTTCGGCGGCCAGTCCAAGAATTTTGGTGAAGGTGGGCAGGCAGCACGTACCTGTGCAGCGGCTGACCGTACCGGTCATGCGCTGTTGCACACGCTTTACCAGAACAACTTAAAGAACAACACCGTGTTCCTGAATGAGTGGTACGCGGTAGATTTGGTGAAAAATGCTAACGGTGATGTGGTGGGTTGTATTGCCATGTGCATCGAAACTGGCGAAGTTGTCCACGTTAAATCCAAGGCGACTGTGTTAGCGACTGGCGGTGCAGGCCGTATTTACGCCTCAACCACCAACGCATTGATTAATACTGGCGATGGTATCGGCATGGCCATGCGTGCTGGCTTCCCGATGCAGGATATGGAAATGTGGCAGTTCCACCCGACCGGTATTTATGGTGCGGGTACGCTGGTTACAGAAGGCTGTCGCGGTGAAGGCGGTTACCTGATCAATAAAGACGGCGAACGCTTTATGGAGCGTTACGCACCGAACGCCAAAGATTTGGCGGGCCGTGACGTTGTTGCTCGTTCGATGGTCATGGAAATTCTCGAAGGCCGTGGCTGTGGCGAGAAGGGCGATCACGTCTTCCTGAAGCTTGATCATCTGGGTGAAGAAGTTCTTGGCAAACGTCTGCCGGGTATTGTCGAGCTGTCTAAGACCTTTGCTCACATTGACCCGGCAAAAGATCCGATCCCGGTAGTACCGACCTGCCACTATATGATGGGCGGTATTCCGACCAATATTCATGGTCAGGCGATCACTCAAGACGAAAGCGGCAACGATCATATCGTTAACGGCTTATTTGCCTGTGGTGAAGCGGCATGTGTTTCCGTACATGGTGCTAACCGTCTGGGCGGTAACTCACTGCTTGACTTGGTGGTCTTTGGTCGTGCTGCGGGTATGTTTATTGAAGGTGCGCTGAACGAAGGTATTGAATACCTTGACGCTTCTGAGTCTGACATTGCGTCAGCCATGAAGCGCATCACGCGCTGGAATGAATCAGAGGGTGGTGAAAGCATTCCTGCGCTGAAAGCTGAGCTTCAGGAAATCATGCAGACCTCTTTCGGTGTATTCCGCGAAGAGAAAAACATGCTGGAAGGTGTCGATAAACTGGCGCAACTGCGCGAGCGTATTGGCAACGCCTACCTGCCTGACAAATCTAATGCCTTCAATACTGCGCGTGTAGAAGCGTTAGAGCTTGATAACTTGATGGAAGTGGCAGAAGCGACGGCGATCGCTGCCCTTGAGCGTAAAGAGAGCCGCGGCGCCCACTCGCGCTACGACTATCCAGACCGTGATGACGTCAACTGGCTGAAGCACTCACTCTACTTCCCGCTAACGAAGCAGTTGAAGCAGCGTGATGTTAACTTCAAGCCGAAAACTGTTGATACGTTCGAGCCTAAGGTTCGTACCTACTAAACTCCGCATTGACGAGAGGGAGTCACTATGTCCAATCTTCAGGTGTCCGTATACCGTTACAATCCGGAAACCGACTCCGCACCTTATATGCAGGAGTTTCAGGTCGATACCAAAGGCCGCGATGTGATGGTGCTGGATGTTCTTCATATGATGAAGGAACAAGACAGCGGTTTGGCATTCCGTCGTAGCTGCCGCGAAGGTGTGTGCGGCTCAGACGGTATGAACATGAACGGCAAAAACGGCTTGGCATGTATTACCCCGCTGTCAGATGTTGTGAAAAACAACAAGCTGGTGCTACGTCCGCTGCCAGGTTTACCGGTTATTCGTGACATGGTTGTCGATATGGGGCTGTTCTATAAGCAGTACGAGCGTATTCAGCCGTACCTGCAGAACGACACGCCTGCACCAGCCATTGAGCGCCTGCAATCGCCGGAAGAACGCGACAAGCTAGATGGCTTGTATGAGTGTATTCTATGCGCATGCTGTTCAACGTCTTGCCCGTCGTTCTGGTGGAACCCAGAGAAGTTTGTCGGCCCAGCCGGTCTGCTTCAGTCGTATCGCTTTTTGGCCGATTCCCGTGATACGGCCACCAGTGAGCGCTTAAGCAACCTGGAAGACCCGTTCTCGGTGTTTCGCTGCCGCGGCATCATGAACTGTGTGGCGGTATGCCCAAAAGGCCTCAACCCCACGCGAGCAATCGGTAAAATCCGCGAAATGCTGCTTGCGGATGCTACCTAAGCCTATGACAAATGAGTAAAAAAGCGAGTGCCACTTAAGTTGGGTAACAATGCCACTTAAATCATGGCGCTTCGCTTGTTATCATAGGGTTTGTCACGCAGTGCGGCGTCACGTCGCACTGCTGTTCAGAAAAGTTTGAAAGCCGGTGCCTTGGGTACCGGCTTTCGAGCATGAACTGAATACGAAAGACCGTATTGCCAGCTATTCGAAGTATGGCTAGTTGAAATCTGACTAGTTGAAGAGTGCTTAAATGACGAGTGGTTGGGTGATAAGTAGTTAGAAGACCGCTAGTTAGAAAATGAATAGCTAAATGAACAGGGCTACCGGCCATAGGTCGGCGCCGCCGGCAAAAGTCCCGCCCCGCCGGCAGGGCAATAGCGATGTCGCCGCATTTTGCGACGATACCGATACCACCCCATCAGTGCAGGGTGACCGAGAGATGCAACAAGGCATAATGGAGTTGATGTGGCGTTCCTCTCACGTTAGTGGCGGCAATGTTCACTACGTGGAAGCGCTTTACGAGCAGTACCTCGCAGATCCTGACTCTGTCCCTGAAGAGTGGCGCAGCTATTTTGATCAGCTGCCATCTTCCGAGGGCAGTGCCTCCCACGATGTCCCACTAAGCCCAGTCCGTGATCAGTTCTACCAGTTGGGGCGCGAAAGCCGTCCAGGCCGTGTAGTTGCCGCTGCCGATAGCGGTGAGAATAAAAAGCAGGTGAAAGTCCTGCAGCTGATTAACGCCTACCGCTTTCGTGGTCATCAGAAGGCCAATATTGACCCGCTAGGACTGCGTAATCCCACCCCCGTCCCTGATCTCGATCTGTCGTTTCATCAGCTTTCAAAAGCTGATTTGGACACCGAGTTCCAGACTGGTTCTTTCTTTTTAGGCATCGACAAAGCACCACTGCGTGAGATCGTAGATGCGTTGGAGCGTACCTATTGCCGCTCCATCGGCTGTGAAATCATGCACATTGTCGATACGGAAGAGAAACGCTGGCTGCAGCGGCGTTTTGAATCGGTACGCAGTGCGCCGGAATTCAGCGCCGACGTGCGTAAGCATGTACTTGAGCGCTTGACGGCCGCCGAAGGTTTGGAGAATTACCTGGCATCAAAATATCCAGGTACCAAACGGTTTGGCCTTGAAGGTGGTGAGTCGTTTGTGCCGATGATGGATGAGCTGATCCAGCGTGCTGGCGGTTACGGCACCAAGGAAGTAGTCATCGGTATGGCACACCGTGGTCGACTTAACCTGTTGGTCAATATTTTGGGTAAAAACCCAGCCGACTTGATCGACGAGTTCGACGGTAAAAAGGTCATTGAACGCGGTTCCGGCGACGTGAAATATCACCAGGGCTTTAGCTCGAACGTCATGTCTCCTGGTGGCGAAGTCCACTTGGCAATGTCGTTCAACCCATCGCACCTGGAAATTGTCGCGCCGGTAGTCGAAGGCTCGGTACGTGCGCGTCAGGATCGTCGTAACGACGAAGAGGGCAGCAAAGTACTGCCAATCAACGTCCATGGTGATGCTGCTTTTGCCGGTCAAGGCGTGGTGATGGAGACATTCCAGATGTCCCAAACCCGTGCTTACAAAACCGGTGGTACGGTCCACATTGTGATTAACAACCAAGTGGGCTTTACCACATCGCATCCGCAGGATGCGCGTTCCACCGAATACTGCACTGATATTGCCAAGATGGTTCAAGCGCCTATTTTCCATGTCAACGGCGATGACCCGGATGCAGTGCTACACGCTACCCAAGTAGCCCTTGATTACCGTCAGCAGTTTAAGAAAGATGTGGTGATTGACCTGGTCTGCTACCGCCGTCGTGGGCATAACGAAGCTGACGAGCCGTCAGGCACGCAGCCGATGATGTACGCCAAAATCAAAGATCACCCCTCTGCGCGCACGCTCTACGCTAAGCGTTTGGTTGATCAGGGCGTATTGTCTGAAGACGCCGCCAAAGAGATGGTGGAAACCTATCGCAATGATTTAGTGGCGGGTAATCACGTTGCTAATGCGTTAGTACAAGAGCCAAATGCTTCTCTGTTTGTCGACTGGGCACCCTACCTGGGCCACGAGTGGTCAGGCGATGCAGACACCACCTTCGATATGAAGCGTCTGCAGCAGTTAGCCGCACGCATGTGTGAGGTTCCAGACGGCGTCGAGGTACAGCGCCAAGTCGCCAAAATTTATGAAGACCGGCGTAAGATGCAGGCTGGTGGTTTGGCACTTAACTGGGGCTTTGCCGAAACGCTGGCTTATGCCACGTTGCTAGAACAAGGTCACCCGATTCGTATTACCGGGCAAGATGTCGGACGCGGTACTTTCTCCCACCGTCATGCGGTGGTGCACAACCAGAAAGACGGCACGACCTATGTTCCGCTACAGAACATGGCCGATGGTCAGCCGCGCTTTACTATTCATGACTCCTTCTTGTCGGAAGAAGCGGTGCTGGCGTTTGAGTATGGTTACTCAACCACTGCACCCAATGACCTGGTGATCTGGGAAGCGCAGTTCGGCGATTTCTTTAACGGTGCGCAAGTGGTGGTGGATCAGTTCATCTCCTCGGGTGAAACGAAGTGGGGCCGGGTGTGTGGTTTAACCATGCTGCTGCCACACGGTTACGAAGGTCAGGGCCCTGAGCACTCTTCTGCACGCTTGGAGCGCTTCCTGCAAATGTGTGCTGAGCACAATATGCAGGTGTGTGTGCCGACGACTCCTTCGCAGATTTATCATTTGCTGCGTCGTCAGGTAATTCGCCCGCTGCGTAAGCCGCTTGTGGTGATGACACCAAAATCGCTGCTTCGTCATAAAGAAGCGATTTCGAGCCTGGAAGATCTGGCCCACGGCAAGTTCCATATGGTGCTTGCTGACCAAGCCGATCTTGCACCTGAGAAGGTCACACGTGTTGTTCTCTGTGCTGGTAAGGTCTACTACGACTTGGCCGCGTGGCGCGCTGAGAATGAGCGTCACGATACGGTGATATTGCGCCTTGAGCAGCTTTACCCCTTCCCGAAAGAAGAGCTTCTGGAAGCGCTTAAAGGCTATACCAACGTAGAAGACATCGTGTGGTGTCAGGAAGAGCCGCTGAACCAGGGCGCCTGGTACTCCAGCCAGCACCACATGCGTGCAGTGGCCGATATGCTGAAAGATGGCTTCGGACGCGATTTGAAATTTGCAGGACGTCCTGCCTCTGCTGCTCCGGCAGCTGGCTATATGTCCGTCCATACTGAACAGCAGCGCCAGCTGGTGGAAGACGCTTTTAATCTATAAGCGGCCACTGGATTTAGAGAATACATAAGGGAAACGACATGGCTACTGATATCAAAGCGCCAACCTTTCCGGAATCCGTTGCCGAAGGCACAGTGGCGGCGTGGCATAAAAAGCCGGGTGACAGCGTTGAGCGTGACGAGCTGATTGTTGAAATCGAAACCGACAAAGTGGTGCTCGAAGTGGTTGCACCGGAAGCAGGTACCCTAACGGACGTAATGGCCGAAGAGGGCGATACCGTTCAGTCAGAGCAGGTGCTAGGCAAAATCGGTGAAGGCAGTGCCTCTGGCGACAGTGGCAAGAAACAAGAAAGTGCTTCTGAAGCACCGAAAGAAACCGCTTCAGAAAAGCCTGCTAGCAGCGGTAACGGTGGTGGCAAAAAGCACGATGTAAAAGCGCCCAGCTTCCCTGAGTCTATTCAGGAAGGTACCGTCGCAACGTGGCACAAAAAAGTAGGCGAAGCGGTTAAGCGCGATGAAGTACTGGCCGATATCGAAACGGACAAAGTAGTGCTGGAAGTGGTCGCTCCAGCCGATGGTGCCCTGGCTGAAATTAAGGCCGAAGAGGGTAGCCAGGTGGAATCCGAAGCGGTTCTGGCGATCTTCACCGAAGGTGCTGGAGATAGTGCTGGAGATAGTAGTGGTGGTGACTCAGCACCCGCTAAAGCTGATAGCGGCAATGACGATGATGGTGCCGATGAAAAAGTGGGCGACAAAATCCTTGCCCCAGCGGCGCGTAAAATGGTTGCCGAGCACGATCTGGACGTCGCCAAAATTGAGGGCACCGGCAAAGGTGGCCGCATCTTGAAAGAAGACGTTCAGAAAGCCGTTAAAGACGGTTCCGCTAAGAAGGGTGCAAAATCTGCTGCACCGGCGAAAGCGGCGGCTTCACCCGTAGCTGAAGGTGACCGCGTCGAGAAGCGCGTACCGATGAGCCGTCTGCGTCAAACCATCGCCAAGCGGTTGGTTCAGGCGCAGCAAACCGCTGCCATGCTGACCACCTATAACGAAGTGGACATGACTGAAATCATGGCCCTGCGTGCGCAGTACAAAGAGACCTTCCAAAAAGCTCACGATATCAAACTGGGCTTTATGGGCTTCTTTGTTAAAGCAGCTTCTGAAGCACTTAAGCGCTTCCCCGATGTGAACGCTTCCATCGACGGTACCGATATCGTTTATCATGGTTACCAGGATATCGGCGTTGCTGTTTCGACTGACCGTGGCTTGGTGGTACCGGTACTGCGCGATACCGACAGCATGAAAATTGCTGACGTCGAACGCACGATCGTCGATTTTGGTAAGCGTGCCCGCGACGGCAAGCTGGGTATGGACGACATGATCGGTGGCACCTTCACCATCACCAATGGCGGTACCTTTGGGTCGTTGATGTCGACGCCGATCATCAACCCGCCACAAACCGCCATCCTGGGTATGCACAAGATTCAGGATCGTCCGATGGCAGTTAACGGTAA
>JAMCZP010000038.1:10974-11498 GCA_023485185.1 Gammaproteobacteria bacterium | reverse complement strand
ACACTTTTACCGTGCTTGGCATCACCAATAATCGGGTAGCCCCGCCGAGAGAGATGACGACGAATCTGATGGCGACGACCAGTCAGCGGCCGTGCTTCTACTAGCGAGTAACGCGCCACCGGATAGCGGTCGACCTGCACCGGCAACTCCACGCTATCCAAGCGGCGGATATCAGTCATCGCAGGCAGGGCGGGCATCTCAGCTTTGGGCCGCGTACCATCCTCCTCCCGTAATGGGTAATCCAAACGCTCGCTCTCTGGCGCTTTCCCGCGCACCACCGCCAAATAGCGCTTTTCTACCTGGCGCTCGCTAAATGCCTCGCTGAGCAGGCCAGCTACTGACGAGGAGAGTGCAAATATCATCACACCGGAGGTAGGCCGATCTAAACGGTGGACGGGATAGACCCGTTTGCCAAGCTGATCGCGCAGCCGCTGAAGTAGAAATTCCGTTTCGCCACGGGCTAACGCCGAGCGATGCACCAACAGCCCTGACGGCTTATGCACTGCAACAAGATACTCATCCTG
>JAMCZP010000038.1:0-10964 GCA_023485185.1 Gammaproteobacteria bacterium | reverse complement strand
AACTTCGCCATGCTGGGAGGCGGGGTGGCGCTTGCTGGAGAGATCTCCGTTCGTTACCGCATTCACCAACAGCCCTGACGGCTTATGCACTGCAACAAGATACTCATCCTGATAGAGGATGTTGAGTGGCGTCATAACGCTCCCAGGTAAAAGCTGGCGACAAAAATATCGATCACGATAACAACAGGCCGCTATTGTCGCGGCTCGGCAATGAGATGTCATCTGCGCGATAGGCTATCTCACCTTATCGGTTGGTCAGGAAGCGCATGAACATCTGTCGATGCTGGTGAAGTTGGGATATGCGGTAATTTCCCCGGCGGAATGTGCTCTTTAATAAACGCCAGGAAAGCCTGGGTTGCACTCGGCAAGGTGCGTTTGGCGAGAGTTTGTACTTCGATAAAGCGGGAGTCCATGCCCTGGTCACGAATAGGAATCGCGACTACTCGCTGTTGATGAATGCGGTAACGAACGGAGATCTCTCCAGCAAGCGCCACCCCGCCTCCCAGCATGGCGAAGTTAATCAATGCCTCGGTATAGTCGCTGCTAAAAATGGACTCAAACGCAAGGTTTTGACGACTACAGCAAATATCAAACAGCTGTCGCAGAGTCGTTTCTGGCGAGGGAAGCGCCAGTGGATAGCGCTGCAGTTGCGCTAGCGATATGTGTTTTTTAGTGGCTAGCTCATGGTCCGGTGAAACCAGCGCCATAATCGGCGCAGGTTGTCTAAGGGAGACGGTAATATCTGCTTCAGGCTTTAGGCTGAAGGTGATCCCAATGTCCGCATCGCCCTCCCTGACATGCCGGGTCGCCTGGGCAGGTGACCCCACCATCAAGTGAAAATGAATACCGCTGTAGCGCTTGCGAAAAGCCGCTATTGCTGCAGGTAAAAAGTCTACGGCAAAGCCTTCTGAACTAGCGAGACGCACCTTGCCACGCTGTAAACCACGCAGCGCCAGAATTTCACTGCCAATGCGGTCGGCTTCAAGCTGCATATGGCGGGCATGCACTGCCAACAACTCGCCCGCAGCACTCGGCACCATGCCTCGCGCACGGCGTTCAAATAGCAGCGTATCCAACTCGCTTTCCAATCGAGCAATCTGACGACTGATCGCTGAAGGCGCCACATTTAACTTCCCCGAGGCCTCGCTGATGGAGCCGCAGCGCACGACTTCTAAAAAATAGCGTAACGCCGTTTCTTGCAGCACGCGTGGATTCATTAGGACTCCTTTGCCATAAGCATTGCCGAAACGGCAATGATAAATTCTAAACATTGCACTGGTGGCATGACTAATCAATAGATTAGTTTTAACTCAGTGGGCAACTCCTCTAACAAAATAAAAGCCCCGCTGGTACGCCAAACGCTCATAACCTTTCTTAGTAAAAAATAACGAGGTATGACATGCATCCACAACGCAAACTCGCTCGGGCTGTATCCGCTTGGGCAACTTCCATTACCTTACTCGGCTGCGCGACATCGGCCATGGCGGGCAAGGCCAACGACACGCTGGTCTATGCCTCAGACAGCGAACCGGAAAACGTTAGCCCCTACCACAACAACCTGCGCGAAGGGGTAATTCTTGCCCATTTGGCCTGGGACACACTGATCTATCGTAATCCTGAAACCAACGAATATGAGCCGCGCTTGGCGACCGAATGGGAGTGGGCCGATGACTCAACCTTAGATTTGGTACTTCGTGAAGGCGTCACCTTTCACAACGGCGAGTCGTTCGACGCCGACGATGTAGTGTTTACCTTCAACTACGCGGTATCACCCGAATCCCGGGTGGTAACACGCCAGAATGTGGATTGGATTGAAAGCGTTGAGAAGCTTGATGACTATCAGGTACGCATTCATCTCAAGGAGCCTTTCCCTGCAGCCCTTGAATATCTTTCCGGCCCAATGCCGATTTATCCCAATGAGTATTTTCAGGAAGTCGGCATCGAAGGCTTCAGTCGTCAGCCAGTGGGCACTGGTCCTTACCGGATAACCAACGTCCGCCCTGGGGATGGCGTCAGCCTAACGCGCTTTGATGACTATTTTACCGACAGCCCAATTGGACAGCCTGAGATTGGCAATATCGAATTCAAGGCGATTGCCGATGAAGACTCGCGCATGGCGCAATTAATGTCCGGGCAAGTGGATTGGATCTGGCGGGTGCCTGCCGATCAGGCCGAATCGCTGGGTGGCATGCCTCAACTTAGCGTGCTTGGCGGTGAAACCATGCGTGTCGGTTATATCGGCCTGGACTCAGCGACCCGAGAAGATTCGCCATTACATGATATACGCGTACGCCAAGCCATTAATCACGCCATGAACCGGGATGGCCTTGCTAATGACCTAGTACGTGGCGGCAGCCAGCCCCTCTACGCCCCCTGCTTTCCCACCCAGTTTGGCTGCGAAACACAAGACGTCATTGAGTATGAGTACGACCCTGAAAAAGCCCGCGAACTGCTCGCCGAAGCAGGTTACGCCGATGGCTTTGATATTGATCTTCACGCCTACCGGGAACGCGACTACGCCGAAGCCATGATTGGCGATCTTCGCGCGGTGGGCATTAATGCCAACCTACGCTTTATGACCTCTCCCGCACTACTCGAGCTTCAGCGTAACGGCCAAACCGATATGTCGTTTAAAGCTTGGGGCTCATTCTCAATTAACGATGTCTCGGCCTTTGTCAGCGTCTACTTCTCGGGCGGTATAGATGATCTCTGGCAGGACAGCCAAGTACAAGAGTGGCTGCAAATCGCCGATACCTCGGTAGACCCTGATGTTCGCCTCGACTACTACCAGCAAGTGCTGGCACGTATCTCGGAGCAGGCTTATTGGGCACCGCTGTTCTCCTATTCCACCTACTACGCCCACACCGCTGATCTGGACTTTACCGCTTACCCTGATGAACTCCCCCGCTTCTATGAAGCGAGCTGGAAGTAACGTTACGCGTGGCGTTCTGATCGACTCAACGGCAGCCGTGGCGCTCGCCACGGCTCGCTTATCACAGTGCGGGAGTGATGCTTTATGTGGGCATTTGTTTTCAAGCGCACGCTAATAGCACTTAGCGTCGCCCTAACGATTTCGGTTCTCTGCTTTAGTCTGCTGCAGCTCTCGGGTGACTTAGCACTCTCCATCGGCGGGCCCGAGGCCACCGCGGAGCAGGTTGAGCAAATCCGCGTTGATTACGGTTTGGATCAACCAGTGATTCAGCAATTTACCAGTTGGCTCTGGGGGGCCATACAGCTCGATTTTGGGCGCTCTTATTACTACCAGAGCGATGTTATGGATCTGGTAGTTGAGCGCCTTCCAGTGACCATGACCCTGGGCGTGATGTCGCTGGCGATTGCCCTGGGTGTGTCCATCCCCCTCGGCGTAGTGGCCGCCCTCAAGCGGGGCAGCTGGATAGACCGAATGGCCATGGCCATTGCAGTCACCGGCCAGGCAATGCCCAACTTCTGGTTTGGCTTAACGCTGATAATCGTGTTTGCCGTCAAACTACAGTGGTTTCCTGCCGCAGGTAGCGATAGCTGGCAAGGCTTTGTACTGCCCGCTATTGCACTGGGCTACTACGCGACCCCCGCCATGATGCGCCTCACCCGCAGCGGCATGCTGGAAGTGTTGGAGGCGGACTATATCCGCACCGCCCGAGCTAAAGGGCTACGCACCGGCACCGTCATCTTCAAACACGCCCTACGTAATGCGGTGATCCCGGTAGTGGCACTGGCCGCCGTAGAGCTGGGCTTTATGCTCGGCGGCTCGGTGGTGATCGAGACAGTCTTCTCACTTCGCGGGCTGGGTCAACTGGCCTGGAACGCCATTTCTCGCAATGACTACCCAGTAGTGCAAGCGATCGTTTTGATCATTGCGCTGTTTTATATCGTGTTGACGCTGCTTGCCGACATTCTCAACGCCATCCTAGACCCACGCCTGCGCGCGCGTTAACGGAGAACACCATGGCAAATATCCTTTCACCACAGGTGGTCGCAGAGCAACACTTAGTCGCTACCTGGCAGTCGCGCCTATTTCGCAGCACGCTTAATAATCGCAGCCTAGCCATCGGCTTAATGATCATTACGTCGCTAGGTATTATTGCGCTGCTGGCGCCTTGGCTAGCCCCCCATGATCCCTATTTGCAGAACACCGCGAACCGTATGGTGCCACCCTTTTGGCACGACACCGGAAGCTGGACACACCCTTTAGGCACCGACCGTCTTGGTCGCGATTACCTTAGCCGGTTGATTTATGGCACCCGCATTTCACTGTTTATCGGCATCGTAGTCGCACTGATTTCCGGTTTGATTGGTACCACGCTGGGCGTGTTGGCTGGCTACTTTGGTGGCCGTGTGGATGCGGTGGTCAGTTACCTGCTCACCACGCGACTGGCCATGCCGGTGGTGTTAGTAGCACTGGCGATGGCCTCGTTGATCGGTGGTTCGATGCTCACCGTTACCCTGCTGCTGGGGCTGCTGCTATGGGATCGTTTTGCGGTGGTTGCCCGTTCGGCCACGTTGCAACTGCGCGATGCGGAGTATGTGCAAGCCGCCCGCGCGTTGGGCTGCCCACTGCCTTACATTCTGCTACGCGAAGTGCTCCCCAATATTGCCGGTGCTCTTATCGTAGTGGCTACCCTGGAAGTCGCCAATGCCATATTGCTGGAAGCAACGCTGTCGTTTCTGGGTATGGGCGTGCAGCCACCGCTGCCCTCCTGGGGGCTGATGATCGCTGAAGGCAAAGCCTATATGTTCTTTCAACCCTGGGTAATTACGATTCCCGGCAGCGCCCTGTTTGTGCTGGTGCTGGCAATTAACCTGCTAGGTGATGGGCTGCGCGACCTCAGCGCACCAGGAGGCCGCAATGAGTAATTTATCCTCAGCTGAGCATTCAACAGCGCCCGCCTCACCGCTACTTAGCGTAAAACAGCTACGCGTTGATTTACCGGTAGCCAAAGGCACGCTACACGCCGTGCGGGGTATCGACTTTCACGTTGAGCGCGGTGAAATGCTCTGCCTGGTAGGCGAGTCAGGGTGTGGCAAATCAATGACTTCACTGGCGTTGATGGGCCTGCTGCCGCGCAAAGCGCAAGTCAACGCCGACTGCCTCAACTTTGACGGCGTTGATCTGCTCACGGTATCTGAGCACGATCGTAGCAACCTGCGTGGTTCACGCATGGCGATGATCTTCCAAGAGCCGATGACTGCCCTCAACCCCGCCTACACTTTAGGCAATCAACTCTGCGAAGCCTTACGCCGCCATCAACGGGTATCACGTAAAGCGGCCCACGACCGTGCGCTCTATTTACTCAAGCGGGTGGGTATCAGCGCCGCCGAAGAGCGCTTGCGCCAATACCCCCACCAATTATCGGGCGGGCTGCGCCAGCGGGTGATGATCGCCATGGCGCTAATGTGTGAACCCGACCTGATCATCGCCGATGAGCCCACCACGGCGCTGGACGTTACGATTCAGGCGCAAATTCTGCACCTGCTGCGGGACTTACAGCAGGAGTTTGGTACCGCGGTTATCTTCATCACCCACGACCTGGGTGTTGTGGCACGCATTGCAGACAGGGTTGCCGTGATGTATGCCGGTGAGGTGATTGAAACCGCCTCTGCCCAGTCACTTTTTCATGCTCCCAGCCACCCCTATACCCAAGGGTTACTGCGTTGCATACCGTCCCCCGGCAAAACGCTGCCGGGCAGCCGCTTGCAAGCCATTCCAGGGGTGGTACCCAGCCTGATAGATAAAGTCGAAGGCTGCGCCTTCTGTAATCGCTGCGACCAAGCAGACGAGCGTTGCCATGCCACACCGCCCTTGCAAACCGTCGCAGGCGGGCATTTATCGCGCTGCCACTTTGCCCATCAGCAAGCCAACCCGGCAACGATAAACGCTCAGGAGGAAACGCTATGAGCAGTGCCGTAATCCCTCGTGACCCGCTTGCCCTGGAACTCTGCGCGCTGTCCAAAACATTTAAATTGGGCGGCGGGATGCTGCATAAGCGCCGAACCTTAAAGGCGGTCAACGATGTATCGCTGCGCGTCCCCCGCGGCCAGGTGATGGGGCTGGTGGGCGAATCCGGCTGCGGCAAAAGCACGCTGGCCAAAATTCTGTTGGGATTGACGCCCCCTAGCGCGGGCGATGTGCTGATCAATGGCAAAGCGATTGCTAATGCTAACCAAAAGGCACTGGCCCGCCATATACAGCCGATTTTCCAGGATCCTTACTCATCACTTAATCCCCGTCAGCGAATTACCCAAATCGTGGGTCTGCCACTGCGTATTCATGCTATTGGCACCCCCAAGGAGCAGGCGGTAAAGGTCGAGGAGATGCTCGATATGGTTGGGCTGCCCAAGCGCGCTGCCCAGCAATACCCTGGACAAATGTCTGGTGGTCAACGCCAACGGGTAGCGATTGCCCGGGCACTGATTATGCGCCCGGACCTGGTGATTTGTGACGAGCCTACTTCCGCATTAGATGTGTCGGTTCAAGCCCAGATTCTCAATCTCCTGCTCGACCTTAAAGATGAATTTGGCCTTACCTACCTGTTTATTAGCCACGACCTCGCCGTGGTGGAACATTTGGCGGATCGGCTGGCGGTAATGTACCTGGGACAAATTGTTGAAGAGGGCACCCGTGAACAAATTTTCACCGCGCCGAGACACCCATACACCCAAGCGCTGTTGGCCTCCGCGCTGACACCAGAGCCAGGCTTGGGCGTGCCTGATATCGGCCTTGGGGCGGGGCAACCCGACCCTACACAGCCACCGTCGGGCTGTGCCTTTCACCCTCGATGCCCTGTGGCTCAGCCAACATGCTCACAGCAAACGCCAAAACTAAGCGCCATTACTCAGGCTTCTGGTTCGGCTTCTCTTTCCGCTACCGGTCAGGACAATCAGGCGCGTGTCGCCTGCCACTTTGCCTAATGAACATTAATTAACGCCTCACATTAAAAGGAGTATTTATGTCTCGCCAACACGCCTTAGACAATGCCAAAGCCTATTTTGATAGTGGCGATTTTTATGCTCAGCTCGCCCCGCGCATTGCCATCCGCAGTGAAAGCCAGGAAACCAACAGGTTGGAGGAACTGCACGGCTATCTGACTGAGCAAATTATTCCGGACATTGAGCAGCTCGGCTTTACATGGGAAATTGTCGATAACCCGGTGGATGGTTTTGGGCCCTTTCTTATTGCGGAAAGAATTGAGCCAAAGGCCGCCTTCAGCGTATTAACCTATGGCCATGGCGATGTAATACGTGGCTATGATGACCAGTGGGCCGACGGGCTGTCACCTTGGCAAATCACTCAGCGGGGGGATCGCTGGTATGGCCGTGGCACCGCTGATAACAAAGGCCAGCACACTATTAATCTAGCCGCACTGAGCTGTGTGTTAAAAGCCAGCAGTGGGCACCTGGGGTATAACGTTAAGCTGGTGCTGGAGATGGGCGAAGAGACAGGTTCACCGGGGCTAAAAGAGGTCTGCCACCGCTATCGCGAGCGATTGGCGGCCGATGTGTTTATCGGTTCGGATGGCCCCCGCTTGAACGCTGACTCCCCCACTCTATTTTTAGGCTCACGGGGCTCATTCAATTTTGACCTTAAACTACAGGCTCGCGAAGGCGCACACCACTCGGGTAACTGGGGCGGCGTACTTAAGAACCCTGCCGTAAGGTTAACCAATGCGATTGCCACATTGGTAGACGCCAATGGAGTGATCCAGATTGAAGGGTTACGCCCAGCGCCAATACCCGACGCCGTGCGCCAAGCGCTTGCCTTGCTTGAGGTAGGCGTCGGCGACAATGCCCCAGCCATCGATACCGGCTGGGGCGAGCCTGGGTTATCTCCCGCCGAGCGGCTGTTTGGATGGAACACGTTAGAGGTTCTTGCCATGAAGGCAGGCAACCCTGACGCCCCCGCCAATGCGATTCCACCCCACGCCTACGCCCACTGTCAGTTGCGCTATGTGGTGGGCAGCGACCAGGATAACTTTCTGGCCCATTTGCGCCGCCACCTTGACCAGCATGGTTTTGACGATATTGATGTCAGTGCTGCGCGTATGTCGCAAATGAATGCTACGCGGCTTGATCCTGAAGACCCCTGGGTGAGCTGGGCATTAACATCGATGCAGCTATCGACCAATAAAACGCCCACACTACTGCCTAACCTGGGCGGGTCATTGCCTAACGACGTATTTGCCGAGACGCTTGGCTTACCCACTCTATGGGTTCCCCACTCCTACCCTTCCTGTTCGCAACACGCCCCAGACGAACATCTGTTGGGTAGTATTGCCTCAGAAGCGCTTATATTAATGGCGGGGTTATTCTGGGATTTGGGTGCCCAAGGTGCAGAGATTCATAAGGAGCGAGCGTCATGCAAGAGCCAATAATACAGCAAGCGTGTGATTGGCTAGAGGGACAACAGCAGGCGATGATTGACTGCCTGGAGGCTCTGGTCAATATCGACTCCAACAGCTATGACAAAGCCGGTAACGATGCGGTGGCCGACCTGATCACCCAGTGGCTTGAGCAGGATGGCATTACGGTGATACGCCACCACCGCCCACATTCAGGCGATATTTTAGAAGCGCAACTCGGGAGCGCTGGCCAAGGCCACGCACTCCTCATGGGTCACCGGGATACGGTTTTTCCGACCGGTACCGTGGCAGGCCGAGGCTATAGTCAAAAAGAGAACCTTGGTTTTGGCCCTGGCGTGGCCGATATGAAAAGTGGCCTGGTGATGAACTGCTTTGTGCTACGCGCGCTAAGCCGTTTGCCCAACTGCCCGCTGCCCGTTCGCGCACTGTTTACTGCCGATGAGGAGATAGGCTCACCGGATGGGCGAGCATTTATTGAAGCTGCCGCAGAAGGGGCACGCGGTGTCTTAAACGTCGAGCCTGGGCGGGTAAGTGGCAATGTGGTGACCGGCCGTAAAGGGGGGGCTGGTTTTTTGATCAACGTCACCGGCAAAGCCGCCCACTCTGGCGTAAGCCATGCCGATGGCGCCAGCGCCATCGAAGCACTAGCTCAAAAAATCATCAAGCTGCACGCCTTGACCGATTACGAGGCAGGCATTACCACCAATGTGGGCACTATCACCGGCGGGGTATCTCGTAATACCGTGGCACCTTCAGCGTCCGCTCAGTTAGATATCCGTTTTGTCACCACCTCACAGCGTGACCAGCTTTATCAAGCCATTGAAGCGATAATCGCCGAATCCGAGATTCCCGGCACGATGGCCACCATTGAGCAGACATCGGAGTTCTACCCGCTTGAAGAGCGTATGAGCAGCGCGCTGTTTGAGCTGTACCAGTCCCAGGCCAAAGCCATCGGCTTTGCTGTTGATGGCGAATTTACCGGCGGCTGTTCCGATGCGGGCTGGACGGCCAGCTTGGGCGTTCCCACGCTGTGTGGTCTCGGTCCAGTCGGCGCGAAAATGCATACTGATGAGGAGTATTACCTGCTCGATACACTGGTGCCACGCACCCAAGCACTCGCCGCTACTCTATTGAATTTACACAATATGTCAGCCAATTCTGAGCGATAGGTTGGCGAAGTTACCCTTAGCCAGCTACCTTGAATAGGCAACGCTATACACTCTTTCCATGGATTCGGGAGAACATCATATGCGCTATTCAACGTCACTTACTGGTATGGCTGCTTCGCTACTGCTTGTCGGTGCCACAGCTCATGCCAATGAAACACTTGATGTCGAGATGCATAAAGTCAGCGCTGAAGGGATTGAAGAGTCGATTGGCACCGTCTCTCTTGAGCATACGGAACACGGCTTATTGCTGACACCTTCGTTGACGGACCTTGAGCCCGGCGTTTATGGCTTTCACGTTCACCAGAACGCCAGCTGTGACCCTGCTGAGGATGACGATGGCGAAATGACCGCTGCCCAAGCCGCAGGCGGCCACTATGACCCCGAAGAAACCGATACCCACCAAGGCCCTTACGGCGAAGGTCATTTGGGTGATTTACCGGTGCTGACCGTCAATGAACATGGTGAAGCTAATCTGCCCGTCTTGGCGCCACGCCTAAGCATGGAAGACATGCCAGGCCGCAGCTTAATGATTCATGAAGGCGGCGATACCTACGATGATGAACCGCACCTTGGCGGTGGCGGTGCTCGCATGGCTTGTGGAGTTGTCGAGTCTTAATGCTCCTTTTCATTAGTTAAATCTTAAAATGGGCAGCCTCGCGGGCTGCCCGTTTTGCATGGCCCCGAGCGTATTATCGAGATAGTCCAGAGCGTTTATTGAGATAGTCCAGAGCGTTTATTGATAGAGGTATGAGCGTTTTATTAAGTTAACGAAGGCACCACCAACTAAAGTCTAGCTGTGCTACCAACCCCTTATCTGTACATTCACTCCGGCTTAAAAAGTACCTACTTGTGTGCCACAAGCACGCTTGTATGCTCGTCGCCACTATCGGCTACTCTTCCTCACTGCTCTAGGTACCTTAGATGATTACCTTTATTGCATCGATCCTGCTGCTAATAGCGGGCTACTTTACCTATGGGAAGTTCGTTGAGCGCGTGTTCGTTACCGACCGAAAACGGCGCACGCCAGCGTTCACTATGCGTGACAACATCGACTATGTACCGATGAATACCACGCGCAACTCGCTTATTCAGTTACTCAACATTGCCGGTGTGGGTCCCATTTTTGGCCCTATTCTCGGCGCTTTGTATGGACCTGTCGCTTTTGTATGGATCGTTATCGGCTGTATTTTTGCCGGTGCTGTACATGACTACCTGACCGGCATGATCTCGATTCGCAACCACGGCGCTCACTTGCCTCAGTTGGCGGGCAAGTTTTTGGGCCAAGCGATGAAGCATGTGGTTAACGGTTTTGCCATTCTGCTACTGCTGTTAGTCGGCACCGTGTTCGTAACGTCACCTGCTGCATTGCTATCCAACATGACAGCTCTGTCTGTGACGCTGATTATTGTCGCCATCTTTATTTACTACTTGATCGCCA
>JAMCZP010000320.1 GCA_023485185.1 Gammaproteobacteria bacterium | reverse complement strand
GGCAGTAGTAGCCGTGTGCGCGTGTCGGCGCTGCGTGGCGGCCAGCCATTACCTTCCTATTTGCTAGACCCTTGGCTTGTCGCTTTACAGCATAAATTGGGAGTTGCACCATGAGGGGAGTGGGAAAGAGCGCCATCCTGGCGGTAGCTGTGAGTGTCGGTAGCCTGGCAATAAGCCCTAATGCAAGCGCCCATCCCCATGGCTGGATTGATCTTGGCGTGCGGGTAATTACCGATGATGACGGTGTGGTAAGTGGCTTGCATCAGACCTGGCGGATGGATCCATTTTACAGTCTAGTGGTGTTTGAAGAGCTTCAGCAGGTGGAAAATGCCAGCTTGGAAGAAGGGTTAGATCAGTTAGGCAAAGAGATACGCGATAATCTTGCGTCACATCATTATTTAACCGAAGTACATATCAATGATGAGCCTCAGTCGCTGGGCGAGGTGACTGAATATACCGCTTTGGAGCGCGATGGACGGCTGACATTTATGTTTATCCTGCCGTTGGAGACGCCCCAGTCGATAGCTGATAAAGTTCTTTCTTATCAGGTGTTTGATCCCACTTACTATATTGAAGTGGTCCATGAAGAGAGCGGAAATCAGCCCAGTGATGATGCGCTGATTCTTAACGGTGAGCCGGCCTGCGAGCTGAGTATTATTCCCGCTAATCCAGATCCCGAACTGGTGATGGAAGCCGCAATGCTAGGCGAGGATGAGACCGGTGAGCCTGATTTAGGACGCCATTTTGCCGAGACAGGCCGTGTTGATTGCCGTTAGGCGTTGTTAGAGAATAGACACTGTTGTGTTACTTTATAACTATTTTTACGATGGAGCGTTATGATGTCCTTAACGAGGCCCATCACACGACACCTTGGGCTAGTGATTGGTTTGCTGGTGGTCGCCGCTGTGGTGCTGACTATTGTGGCGCAGGGTGGGCTGCAGGGGGTGAGCTATCAATTGCTGGGTTGGCAGCGCGATTTGCATCGCTCACTGACGCTGGCAATTACCGAATTGTCGGGGTCTCCCACGACGACGACGTGGTTGAGTTTACTGGGTATCAGTTTTGCCTATGGCGTGTTTCATGCCGCTGGGCCAGGGCACGGCAAGGCGGTACTCGCTACCTATCTAGCCACCCACGGCGGTGCCGTTAAGCGCGCTTTAGGTCTCTCTTTTGCGGCGTCTTTATTACAAGGCGTGACGGCTGTTGCGCTTGTAGTAGTGCTGGTGCATGGCTTTGGTTGGGTGACGCGCCAAGCTATGGGCAGCGTTATATGGGTTGAGCAGGCCAGCTTTTTATTAGTTGCCCTGTTAGGCGCGTGGTTATGCTGGCGAGCAATTAAGCAACTGCGCCAAGCTTATCAACCTGAAAAAACGATTTATACATTTAGCGCTGGTGATGGCCATAATCACAGTCACAGCCATGACCATAGCCACTGCTGCGGGGGAGCTCATCACATTGAACCTCAGCAAGCCTTAGACTGGCGTACGGCTATCATGACGGTGGGTGCCATTGGTATGCGCCCCTGCAGTGGCGCGGTATTGATGGTGGGGGCTGCTAGCTTGCTGGGTCAATTCGAAGTGGGCGTAGCATCGGTATTGGCAATGTCGCTGGGCACCGGGATTACCGTCTCAGCACTTGCTTTGGCAAGTATTCTGGCACGAGGATGGGCACAACGGCGTTTGTCCAAACAGCAGCACAGCCAGCGTAACGTGCAAAAGGCGACGGGCTGGGTAGCCCTGGCGGGTGGTTCGCTAATTGTCGCCTTAGGAGTGTCGCTAACCGTTGCGGGGGTGGCTCAGCCTGCTAATGGTCCTCTGCTCAATGACCCCCCCCGCTCGACAGGGCCATCCATTGGGGTAGTGCCACTTTAGTGATTGCCGCTTTGAATATGTGCCAGCAATAAATCCCTAATGCGCGCTTGTTCATCAAGGTCATAGGGCTTCGGGGTGCCGTTGCCCCATACCGGTGCTGGCCAAGTGGCATCAGTGCGCCGACGTATCACCACATGTACATGTAGTTGGCTGACCACGTTGCCAAGCGAGGCGATATTGAGTTTATCCCCTCCCAGGGCTGTCATCATTGCTTCACCCAGATCCGTTGCCTCGCGCCATAATTGCTGTTGATCCACTGCAGAAAGTTCATACACTTCCCTGACAGAGGCGTGACGCGGCACCAGAATAGCCCAGGGATAACGGGCATCATTCATTAGCAGTACGCGGCAAAGCGGCAAATCCGCCACCGGCAAAGTATCTGCAGCTAGGCGTTCATCAAGCGTGAAATTTTTCACTCAACAGGCTCCTGAGTATCAAAGGTTTTTCACAGCATAGCAGGCACAATCTCTAAAACGCTGTTACCCTGAAAAAACTCCCTAGTGGCAATTAGCGTTGTCAGTGGAGTTTCCCGCTGTTGAATGTCTCGTTAAGGAGAACGTAAATGAAGAAATTATTAGCCATGAGCTTTATGTTGCTGATGACTGCAGGTGTACTAACTGGCTGTAACACTATTTCTGGCGCTGGTCAGGATGTGCAAGCGGGCGGTCGTGCCGTCCAAGATGCAGCAGAATAATTAATTAACGCTGTATGGCAAGATGGTAGTTTGCAAAGATAGCGATTTAGAAACGTAGTGGTTTAGAAAGATAGTGGTTTAGAAAAATAGTAGCATCCCACGGGCTAGGCTAACGCCTAGCCCGTTAGGTTTAATAACCCTTTTGGAGATTCAAGGATGAAGCCCTGCTTTCCCCTGTCTAAAATTGTTGTTGTCAGTGCTTTCACGCTTCTATTGACTGCCTGTGTTAGTTCGCAAATGCCGATTTCTCCCGCTGGCGATGACGTTGATGCCGCCCCCCCACCGCCAACGGTAACGCCGAATGGCTCCAATCAAGAGCAGACCGCCGCTTGTGATTTAGAGGCTATTCAGTATGCTATTGGCGAGCAGTTTGATGAAGCTAACGTGCCCCAGTTGCAAAGCGATAGTAGCGCCCGCCAAGTGCGCGTATTACGCCCTGGTGACATGGCTACCATGGATTACCATCCTGATCGCTTGAATATTCATCTTGATGATCAAGATGTTATTGATGATCTTCGCTGCGGTTAAAGCGTTGTTACCATCATTTAGTTTTAGATTAACCCAAGATCAGTACGACGCAGGCGGCGGTCAACACCCCCATGGTGACATTGAACGCCCGCCATGCGCCGTCGCTTTTGATCCACTGCCCTATCGCGCTACCAAAAGCGGCCCAAAGTGCAATGCACGGCAGGGCGACCACTTCAGCAAAACCTGCTAATACCAGCGCATTGACGACGGGTTGACCGCTTTCAGGCAGAAAGCCAGCCATTAATGCCAGCCCCATGACCCACGCTTTAGGGTTGGCGAACTGAAACGCGGCTGCCTGCCAAAAGGTAAACGGCACGCTATGCTCTCGCACCGTTAGGTTGGGGGGCGGGGCGGTGGCAATCTTCCAAGCCAAATAGAGTAAGTAAGCGCTTCCCACCCAGCGCAGGGCGGTCTGAACCACTGGATAGCGTTCAAACAGCACGCCCAGCCCCAAGGCAATTCCCGCAAATAATAAAAAGCAGCCGCCTAAAATCCCCCACATATGCGGTAACGTACGACGAAAACCAAAGTTTGCTCCTGAAGCGGTCAACATGATGTTATTTGGCCCAGGCGTCAGCGTCATTGAAATCATATACATGGCAGCAGGGCCGAGAATTAACCACTCATTGCTCATTTTTTGTACCCATACAATATTGATGGAAAATTTGTTTCCCGATAACTTTTGATAGCATAATGAGCTTTAAATTAACGTCAAAGGGTTTATTGTCACCATGACAATTTGGGTGCCTTCGCTGAAAGCATTTAATGGTCCACGCTATCGCGCCATTGCACACGCTATTGAAGCAGCTATTCGCGCAGGTACATTAGCCCCTGGTGAGCGCTTGCCTCCTCAGCGTCGCTTAGCGGATGCATTAGGTGTCACCATAGGCACGGTAACCCGTGGCTATGCGGAGGCCGAGCGCCATGGCTGGGTGGCTGCGCGGGTCGGTAGCGGGACTTATGTAAAAGGTAAAGCGCAAGCCAGTGTGTTTAATCCAGCGGCTTCGCCCGATAATGCGTCGGGAATCATTGATCTAAGTCTAAGTCTTCCCCCACCACACCCTTTACGACAGGCATCTTTAAGCGAAGCGTTATCCAATCTCAGCCAATCTGAGCCCGCGTTAGAGCGTGGAGTGACTTACCAGCAAGCGCAGGGTCGTCAGGAGCATCGAGAAATACTCGCCCACTGGTTGAATAGCTTAGGAATGCCTTTAATGGCTGATGAGCTACTTATTACACAGGGTGGCCAGCACGGTATCAGCTTGGTACTTCATACATTGCTTCGGCCAGGTGAGCTAATGGTTGCTGATAGCCTGACCTATCCCGGGGCGATTAGTGCTGCACAGCAGGCGTGTCTCAAATTAGTGGGGATTGGCCAAGACGGCGAGGGGATGCGCATGGATCTGCTTGAAGCGCAGTGCGCCCGACAGCCACCCAGGGTCATTTACATCACGCCAGATCAAAATAACCCTACGGGGGTAAGTTTAAGCGAGTCTCGGCGTGAGCAGCTGGTGGCGCTGGCAAAACAGCATGATATCTGGCTGATAGAGGATGGTGTTCAGTACTTGCCCGTTGAGCATCGCGGAACGCCGCTCTATTTATTGGCACCAGAGCGTACCTTTTTCGTGTTTAGCACGGCGAAGGTATTGGCTGGTGGGCTGCGTATCGGAGTGCTTCGAGCGCCTCTCTCTCAGCATGAGCAGCTTACTGCTGGGCTGCGCGCGCAGAGCTGGATGGTGCCGCCCCTTATGATTGATGTGGCTTGCCACTGGATTAATCAGCCAGCCGCTGAAACACTGCTTACGTGGCAGACCCAAGAGTTGGTTGCACGCCAGCTGTTAACGGCTGAGTGGTTGCAGGGATATTCGTTCAGTGGACGCTCTCACGGCAGCAATGTATGGCTTACGCTGCCGGAGGGGCGTCGAGCACTAGAGCTATGTGACCGGTTATTACAACGTGGCGTCAGAGTGAGCAGCGCAGAGCCATTTTGCGTGGGTAGCACACCCGCACCGCAAGCCATTCGACTCTGTATTGGTGCGGCCAAGGACCGACCGACATTGACCGCTGCATTAAATGTGATCAGCGAGTGCTTAGCACAGCCGCCGCTCGCTCAGGCGACTTTATAAACGCCTACTCATAGCGATCTTTCCAGCGCTGTCGATTAACCTGCTCTTTGAGCATCTCAAGAATGTCGTAGAGAACCTGCTCGGTCACGTAGTGACTGCCCTCGTCAACGGTCAGCCAGGTATCAAAGCCGCTATCGGCTGTGCGCTCTACCAACTGGCGAAATTCCGTTGAGTGAATGCCAAGCGCTAATTCATCAACCAGTCGTTGGGCAATGCCGCTTAGGGAGGCCTCCATGGCGCTGGCGGCGGGCTGCCCCATAGGTAAGCGACGCAAACGCTGGATTTCAGGACTTTCACGCAGGCTACGGCTGACCAGCTCGTTTATATAAGCCATGATGTCGGATCGGTTGCGTTGATAAGATTTACCCACCGTCTCTTCCAGGCGCTGAGTAATCTCGTGAATCAACTGCGCTTTACGCGGCATTATTACGCGGTCAACAACGCGTTCAGTAAGTGAGTCGGTGGCACGAATCTGCTGCTGAACGTTGCCAAGCAAACGCAGCGCAATTCGGTCAGAGAGCTCTTCCAGCAGGATATCGTAGTACTTAGCGGCAAATTGATAAGCTGACCAGCGGGTAACGTTAATCATGCCTAAGCGGTGTAGGCGGTTGATCAGCGAGAACACCCGCAAGATACGCAGCCAACGGAAGCCTGCTAAGGGAATACACCCGAGCACGTCATACCAGTGCACGAAGGGGTAAAAGAACCAGCGGTGGTAGCGCCGCTCGGCAATAGCAACCGACCAACCCAGCAGTACATCGGCCACAAATAAACCCACAAACACAAGGTCGATGCTGAGAAAGCGGCTATGTATCGCCTCATCGTAGAAAGCATGAAACCCAGGCGCAATATTGGCAATGCCTTGATTAATAGGCCCCAATAGAAATAAAGAATCAAAAAGTAGCAGCGCAAGGTTAATCACCACGGCTGCCAGAATCAGAAAATCCCAGCCAATATGGGCGTACTCAACCGCTTTCGGCAAATGCGGGTAACGTTCCCTGGCGAGCATACGAACTCCTTGTCGTTGGCTGCGGTATGTTTTACTGGGCCTGTGACTGATGATGCTGTTGGGTCAACTGCTCTTCTTGCTCTGCCTGCTTACGTAGCTTTTTGCGCAGTGCCGCCTTTTCAAAGCGAAGCTTCTGCAGTGATGTTGCCAGATTAAGTGGCGGTACGCTGGCGGGGTTGCCGTCAGCATCAACGGCCACCATGGTTAAGTAGCAGCTATTGGTGTGCCGAATCAATTTATTGCGGATATCTTCGGCGACAACCTTAATGCCAATTTCCATTGAAGAGCGACCAACATGGTTAACGCTGGCTAAAAAAGTAACCAGTTCACCCACGTGAATCGGTTGTTTAAATAGCACCTGATCCACCGACAAGGTCACCACATAATGGCCTGAATAGCGGCTGGCGCAGGCGAAGGCGACTTCGTCTAGTTTTTTAAGAATCGCGCCACCGTGCACTTTGCCGCTGAAGTTTGCCATGTCGGGCGTCATCAGCACTGTCATCGACAGTTCATGCTGCCCAGGGAGGGCGGTGTGTTCGCTAATGTCAGTGTCTGACATACCATCTTCCTTCTGTGATCACTGCCTGCCCCAGCGTAGTGTCAAACTGAGCGGCAGGCAGTGAATGAGAGGCTGCTTTAAAACCACACAAGCCCGACGGAGATAATAGCACCGGTAATAAATAGCTGAATCAGGCAGAAGCCCATAATATCTTTGGCTTTCAGCCCGGCAATCGCGAGTACTGGCAGTGCCCAGAAAGGCTGCAGCAAGTTAGTCCATGCATCACCCCAGGCAACCGCCATGGCAACGCGAGCGATATCGGCGCCCAGTGCCTCTGCCGCAGGCAACATAACCGGAGCTTGCACGGCCCACTGGCCACCGCCGGAAGGCACAAACAGGTTCACAATGCCTGCACTGAGGAATGACCAGAAGGGTAAAGAAGTCGCAGTGGCAAACGATACCAGCCACTCAGACATGCTCTCAGCCAACCCTGACTGAACCATGATCGCCATGATGCCCGCATAAAACGGAAACTGAATGACGATACCCGCGCCGCCTTTAATCGCTTCGTTCAAGCTGTTAAGCAGGTTGCGGGGGGTACGGTGCAGCACAATAGCTAAAAACAGAAACAGAAAGTTAACCACGTTGAGGTTCAAGCTGCCGCCCCGTATTAAAAAGTGGTCGAGCAAAAACAGCAGGCCTGGAATGCCGACCAGCAGCGCAAGCGCCATGCTGTTTTCAAGGCGTTCTGCGGGGCGAGTAATTCGACCTACAGGCTCTGGCTCATCGTTCAGCACGCTAGGGTCAACGTAGACGCTATCTTTCTCATCCGGCAGCATCATACGGTTTACTAAGGGAATAGCGATAAACAGGCAGGCGACGATAGCGATGTTAAAGAAAGCGAAAATCGTTGAGCCGGTATTAACAACGCCTATTTGGTCGGCGGAAAAATGGCCTTCGGTGGCGATCGTTAGCGGAATAGATCCCGCTAAACCACCATGCCACACCACAAAGCCTGAGTAGGCACTGGCCACCAGTAGTCGGTAGTCCACGCGAATCAGGCGAGCCAGCTCTTTAGCGAACAGCGCGCCGACCACAAGGCCAAAGCCCCAGTTGATCCAGCTTGCTGCCAATGAAACCAGCGTCACTAAGATGATCGCACCGCCAGGTGTTTTGGCAGTGCCGGCAATTTTTTGCAGAATGCGTTTCACTGGCGGTGAGCTTGCCAGCATAAAGCCAGTGACCAGCACCAGTAGCATCTGCATTGAGAAAGTAAGCAGCCCCCAGAAGCCATCGCCCCAGAAGCGCAGCACTGCCAGCGGCGTTTGGCGCTCAACAGCAATGGCAGCGACCGCCGCGATTAACGTCAGCAGTAGCACGAAAATATAGGGATCGGGTAGATAGCGCTCAACCAGCTTAACCGCCGGTTTTGATATCATTTTAAGCATGGGATGCTCTCTTTATTCATTATTAGGAAATGGCTAAGCAGTGCCTTGGCTGTGCATAGGGAGTGCAAGGGCATGGCTAATATACGGGGGAGCGCGGCTTTTTTCACGTTGAAGGTGTCCACTACATCTCACGTTAGTGCTCTTTCCGCTCATCGTGCCCGTTTTATTGCCAGTGAGTAAGGCGATAGCGACGATAATAATGAATCAGTACGGCAGAGCGAACGAGGGTAAACAGCATAAACGCAAGCCAAAGGCCGTGATTGCCTAACCCTTGGGTTAACCACCAAGCGGGTAGGTAGGCCGCAAGCGCAATAAAAATACTATTCCGCATTTCGCGCACGGCGGTGGTGCCAATAAATACCCCATCAAGTAGGTAACTCCATACGGCTATCAACGGCATGACCACCATCCACGGTAGGTACTGCGCCGCTGTAGTGCGTACCTCTTCAAGGCCAGTAAGCAGTGCGATCAGGGCATTACCGCCTAACGCAAACAGTATGGCGGCAGCACCCGCCGTCCAGAAGGAGAAACGGGCGGCAGCGCGCACCGTGGCGGCAAACTCGCGCCAGTCTTTACGACCGTAAGCGCGACCAATGAGTGATTCGGCGGCGTGGGCAAAGCCATCCAAGGCATAGCTCGTCAACATAATAAATTGTAGTAGCACCGCATTGGCAGCTAAGACCGTATCTCCCTGGCGGGCGCCTTGGGCAGTAAAAAATGCCATCGCAAACAGCAGACCAAGGGTGCGTACAAAAAGATTGGCGTTGACGTTAAACAGCGCTGCGTAAGCCGTCAGCGCTATCAGGCGCTCACGTAAGAAGTGGCCTTTTAAAAAGGCAAGTTGACGCATCACTAAGTAGCTGCCGAACGCTAACGCGCTGTAATCAGCGATTACGCTTGCCCAGGCCACTCCGTTGCTGGTCATTCCTAGCCCGACGACAAACCATAAATCCAGTACGATATTCACGCTATTGGTTAACAGCAAAATCATTAACGTAACGCGTGAATTTTGCTGACCCAGAAACCAGCCCAGAATGGCGTAATTGGCTAGCACCGCTGGCGCTGACCAGAGGCGTATATGAGCGTATTCACGGGCTATGTTAGTAGCTACTTCGCTACCATCTAATAGCCACAAGCCTAGTGTAATCAGCGGTGAGGCAAACATAATAAGCAACGTGCCAATGACCAGCGCCATGATCAAGGACTGCCCTAGCAGGTTGCGCACATCAGTATCGCTTTCGCGCCCCATGGCTTGCGCGACTAGCCCCGTGGTGCCCATGCGCAAAAAGCCAAACCCCCAGTAGAGAAAGCTAAACAGCGTGGCGCCTAAGGTAACGCCGGCGAGATAGCGAGAGTCGGGCAGGTGCCCGACCACGGCGGTATCCACCAACCCGAGTAGTGGAACGGTGATGTTGGAGAGAATGATTGGCCAGGCGAGGGCCCAAATTCGCATTAGGCTTAGGCGGCAGTGATGATGCGGTACTTCTTCATCAACTGCTCTTGGGTCTCGTGGCGTTCAGGGTCAAGCGGAATGCAGTCTACCGGACAGACCTGCTGGCACTGGGGCTCGTCGTAGTGACCGACGCATTCGGTACATAGATTCGGGTCGATGACATAAATCTCCTCACCGGGAGAGATGGCATCATTGGGGCATTCGGGCTCGCAGACGTCGCAATTAATGCATTCGTCGGTAATCATCAGGGCCATGGGCATACCTCGCGGATGGCATTAGGCTAGCTAGTGTAGTGGTTACGCAGCGCCTCGGCGACCTGTGGATGTACCAAGGGGGAAATATCACCGCCAAGCTTGGCAATTTCACGCACAATGGTGGAGGAAATATACGAATTTTCTACCGCTGGGGTTAAAAAAACGCTTTCAAGCTCTGGGTTTTGGGCGCGATTCATATTGGCAAGCTGCAGCTCATACTCAAAGTCAGAGACGGCACGCAGACCGCGTAGAATTATCGTCGCCCTTTGCTCATGCATCATCGTAGTGAGCAGTGTTGAGAAGCCGATAACCTCAACATTAGGCAGCGATGCGCAGACCGCTTTCGCCAGGGTCATCCGTGTTTCCAGGTTGAGACTGGGGCTTTTCCCCGGGCTTGCTGCCACCGCAATGACCACCTTATCGAACATGCGCGCGCCGCGCTCAATCAGATCAAAGTGACCATTGGTAATGGGGTCGAAGGTGCCGGGGTAGACGGCGATATTCACTTTATTAACGCTCATCGGGACGCTTCCTCATCCAGACGACCAAAAGGGTTATCACTGGTTAACGAAACGGCATGGTTGTAACCAGGAATATGAATCCGGTCGGCATGAATGTCGAGCTCAGGCCCTTCAAGTACCGCTTCACCAAACTGATAGCGAGGGGCATAGT
This sequence comes from Gammaproteobacteria bacterium, assembly GCA_023485185.1. Next base: position 1,062 of record JAMCZP010000320.1, on the reverse strand, counting down.
GCCCACGGTCGGCTTGTTGGATAAAGGCGGCGGCGGCTTCGCGTACTGCTTCGCGACGCTCTTTCCAGGCACTGATGGCGGCGGCTCCGTGGCGCTGAGTCAGCAAGCGCTCAGTGACTGCGGGCGAGAGCACAACGCCCGTGGCATTGTTACCACCAAAGCCTTTGGCATTGATAAAGGCGGCATCGGCCTGAAATGACTGTGCTGTTTGCGAAAAGCGTAAGCGGTCTGCATATACATCGTCAGCGACAGCATCCAGGGTGGGGATGCCCGGAAGTAAGTCGTGGGCAAAGCTGCCCAGGGCGCTTGCCAACTGGTCACCCGCGGCAGAGCCTTGGGAGTGACCAATAAACGCTTTGATGGCGACTACCGGCCAATCGGTAATGCCGTTAGCACGAGCGATTTCATCAAACACGTGGGACTCGGTAATACGGTTTTTTGGCGTGCTGGTGCCATGGGCATGCAAAAAAGTACGTTCTTTGAGTGCTTTTTCACCCAACATATCGCGCACAAAAGCAGCTGCTTTACCCAGCGTGATGTAATTGCCAATACCCGGTGCAGAAATTGAGCGCTTATAGCCGTCAGCATTCACAAATACTTCTGGCACTGCACCAAGAATATCAGCGCCCACTTCCAGCGCTAAAGCGTCGTCCATTAATAGGACGAACTGGCTGGCTTCGGCCATGGTAAAGCCACAGTTACGGGCAAACGGACGGCAGGCGCGTTGATAGTCGCTGTCGGTAAGCAGCTCAAGCGCGTCCAGCGCTTTTAGACCTGCATCGTCAGCCAGGGCGCCCATAGCCCGGAACCCTTCGATAATTTCTGGCGTGATAGGAGCGTCCGCCGTGCCCACCATCACCACTCGGCGACGGCCCGAGCGGATATCATCAATGCCTAGACGCAGGTTATATAAAAAGCTGGCGCAAGCGCCCAATGCCGCGCCCGTGCCGCCTACGCTGCCAAGCACATACGCATTCAAAAAATCCGCGGGCATTTGGCCGTATCCCAGCGGCATCTGCTTGGAAGTGGCGCGTTGACCACTGACTAAGCTTTTCAGTAAGC
>JAMCZP010000328.1 GCA_023485185.1 Gammaproteobacteria bacterium | reverse complement strand
ATTACCAAACCATGGCGGAGGCGGAGCGCAAGCGCCCAGACGGCATTGATGTCGTCGCGATTGTGACCCCCAACCATGTGCACTTTGATGTGGCGCGTACCTTTCTCGAAGCGGGCTTTCACGTGATCTGCGATAAACCAATGACGATCACATTGGAAGAGGCCAGAACACTCGCCGAACTGGTAGAGCACACGGGGCTTTTCTTCGGCTTAACCCATAACTACTCTGGCTACCCGTTAGTTCGTCAAGCACGGGAAATGGTGGCCAGCGGCGAGCTGGGGGAACTTCGCGTAGTGCAGGTGGAGTACCCACAAGATTGGCTCTCTACACGCCTGGAAGAGAGTGGCGTCAAGCAGGCCGAGTGGCGCACCGACCCCAAACGCAGCGGCCCGGCGGGCTGTTTAGGCGATATCGGCACTCACGCCTACCATTTGGCGCGCTATGTAACTGGCCTGGAACTGGAATCGCTCGCTGCTGATATGCATACCTTTGTGGAAGGTCGCGCGCTGGATGACAACGTGCATATGCTGCTGCGCTTTAAAGGCGGTGCCCGGGGCATGCTGTGGTCAAGCCAAGTCGCACCGGGTAACGAAAACGGTTTACAGCTGCGCGTTTATGGAAGCAAAGGTGGCCTTGCTTGGCAACAGGAAACCCCCAACCAGTTACTGCACTCACCGCTAGGTGAGCCCTCACGAATCCTGACACGCAATGGCCCTGGCCTTGGCGAAGCCGCCATGGTGGCTGCGCGCATTCCGGCGGGACATCCGGAAGGCTATCTTGAGGCCTTCGCCCAGCTTTATCGTGATTTCGCCGTGCAAATTCGTGCTCGTCAAAATGGCGAAAATGCCAAGGGATTGGCTGCACCAACGCCAGGCGTGGCTGACGGGGTCGATGGCTTGACGTTTATTACCCGCGCGTTGGCCTCGTCCGCTGCTGGTGGGCAGTGGGTGGATATTTAGTCGCAGCCAGTAAAGTGAAGGTTTTTTGAAAAACAATAAAATGACGTAGGAAGCGATATGAACCAGCCCTCAGCGCACTATATGAGCCTTGAACAGCAAGTGGTTTTTATTACTGGCGGTGGCAGTGGCATAGGCGCCTCGCTTACCCGCGCTTTTCATCATCAAGGGGCACGGGTAGTTTTTGTAGATATAAACGATGAAGCTAGCCAGGCGTTAGTTGATGAGTTGCAGGCTAAAACCGGACAGGCACCGCTTTATTACCACTGCGATATTCGCGACGTGGCAAGTCTACAGCGCATCATCGCGGATACCGGTCAAACTGTAGGGCCTATTGACACGCTGGTGAATAATGCGGCCAATGATGACCGCCATGGATGGCAAGAGGTTGACGTTGCCTACTGGGATGAGCGCATGGCAATTAACCTACGACCGATGTTCTTTGCCGCTCAAGCTGCTGCCAAGCAAATGATGGGGGCTGGGGGTGGCTCAATCATTAACTTTGGCTCGGTCAGCGTGCAAATGGCGCTAGGTGGTTTGCCCGCGTATGTCACCGCTAAAGCGGCGGCCCACGGTCTGACCCGTAGTTTGGCCAGGGAGCTGGGAGTGCACAACATTCGTGTCAATACGTTAGTACCTGGTTCGGTAATGACCGAGCGGCAGCTCGAAAAATGGATCGGCCCTGGTGATGAAGCAGAGATTCAGGCCCGACAGTGCCTTAAACTACGCTTAGAGCCCGAGCACATCGCACCCGCCGTGCTGTTTTTAGCCAGCGCTGAAAGCCAGGCAATCTCAGGTCAGGAGCTGGCGGTTGATGGTGGCTGGGCGTAGGTCATCGTTCTGACAGGAAATACGCCGTGACTATCACTCTTGAAAATGCGCAGCTGCGCATAGTGGTTAACCCTTCTGTGGGTGGATCCGTAGTGCGTTTTGATGCGCTGACATCAGCCGGTGATGTGGCGCTTATGCGCCCAGGTAGCGATGACGAGCAAGACCCCAATCAATTGGCGATGTACCCGTTGGTGCCGTGGTCAAACCGGATTGCGAAGGGTGGTTTTAAGTGGCGAGGGCAGTATTATTGCTTGGCGGCCAATCTTGAAGGTGAGCCATTGCCCATTCATGGCGATGGATGGCAGCGGCCCTGGCAAGTCATGTCGCAAAGCCACCACGCTCTTCATCTGGAACTGTACTCAAATGAACAGCCACCTTTCGATTATCGTGCTGAACTTAGCTATCGCTTGGCAGGCAACTGCTTAGAAGTAGCGCTCAGCGTCACGCATTTAGGCGATGCCCCCGCCCCTTACGGACTAGGGCTACACCCATGGTTTCCGCGCACTGCCGACTCGCGAATAACTGCCCCGGCTAAAGGCGTTTGGGAGGTTAATAAGGCGCAGTTACCAATCGAATGGCGTCGCCTTGAGCACGAAGAGAATTGGGATTTTAGCCATCGGAAAAGCTTGCCTGAAGCGTTAATCGATAACCTATTTACAGGTTGGAGCGGGCAAGCGCAGTTGGAATGGCCTGAGCGCAGTGCGGCGCTCGCGATAGATACATCACCACCGATGTCGCGCTATCTGGTTTTTTCCCCTAACCATCAGGCTGATTTTTTTTGTTTTGAGCCGGTAAGCCATACGGTAGATGCCCATCACAACATTTCACCCTTTGACCAAGGATTGGTAGAGCTTGGTAAAGGGCAATCCAGTGCAATGATGTGTCAATTTTGTTATCAATCACGCTAATATTGCCCCGTTTGTCTGATCACTTGGGGATCATGTGCCAATTTTAAACAACAAGTACCGAGTTTTTATTAGTTAAATCAAAAAGTTGGCACACGTTTTAAACGCATAAGTGATTGTTCAGTAATATCTTTTATAGAAGGTTGGCATGAAGTGGCACGCAGGGTGCAATGAGTAGGGTAAGAACGCATCAGGTAGGACGACCTAACGTTCTTAACCTTAAAACGAAGCTTCACTTTTATATTTTCGCTTCGTTTTAAAAGTAAAGCCTAATAGGAGACAGTATCATGATGAAGAAGGATTCTCTCAAGAAGCTTGGCATCCTAGGTGTATCATTTGGTTTAATGGCTAGCCCGCTTGCCTTTGCAGGAATGGAAGGTAGCACTGAGCAAGAGCCAGCCCCGCAAGAAGAGCCGATGCAGGATGAAGAAGGTTCTTTCAACACCTCTGAAATTGGTCAGGAACAAGATCAAGACTTCGATACTGAGTACGAAGAAGAAGAGGAAGAATTCACTTACGAGGAAGAGGAAGAAGAGCAGGATGAGTGGGAGACCGAAGAGCAAGACGACTCTGAGTGGTAATCTCCTCTGCTAAAGGACTAACTACTTCTCTGGCTCATGGATGAGCCACGAAATGCCCCGCCAGTTGCGGGGCATTTTTGCGTGGGCGCGATAGTATGATCAGCACAAGCGAATGCTATGATTTGACCAATGGATTTAATTACTGCGCCCACGCAAGGATGAATATATGCCCTTAAAATGGACAGAAACTCCTCAACTTCCCAAGGCCGAAGGCCGTATAGAGGCAATTGACTTAGCTCGTGGCATAGCGATTGGCTTGATGATAGTGAGCCACGCAGTGAGTGGACTAGTAGGGATTCGCAATGTGCCTGATTGGGGTATGGTGCCTATCCATTTTTTGACTAAATTCTCCTCGTCATTGTTTATTTTGGTTTTCGGTATCGCATTAGCGGTCGCCTTTCTCTCGCATGCGCAAAGCGAAGATTGGCCTAAACGCAGGTTGAAATTATGGCTTCGGGCGCTTGAAGTGTGGTTTTGGTACAAAGCGCTCACTATTGTTGAAATGCTTCCTTACTATCCGCCCAGTGAAATTGTCGATGCGCTGCTTTATGGGCGTTTTGCCATTTGGGTCGAAATTCTAGGTTTTTACGCTATAGCCCTGTTATGGGTACCGCTTATTTTGCCGCTATGGGCGCGGGCGCCGCTTTGGAGCCGTCTAACCACTATTGTCGGATTAACGGCATTAACGGTGTGGTTGCAAAGCCTTACCTTCGGCGGTAACGACATTTTGAAAGCCCTACTGGTGGACCACGAAGACCATTACACCTGGGGGCAGATCAGCCGTGCACCGCTGATTTTAATCGGCCTTCTCATTGGTGAAGCGATGCTACGCTGCTACTTTCACGCTGCCACTAAACGCCGGTTGGTGCTTATTTTGTTGGGCATTGGTGCGCTGATGGTCGCTGGGTTTTACGGGCTCGCTTTTGCCAGCGGTGATGTGGATGCGGCAATGTTGGCGGTGGCCAATAATGTGGGTAAACACCCGCCAGGGCTGCAGTTTATGCTGTTTAGTTTGGGTGGCGCGATGATATTACTTGCGCTCGCCTTAGCGGGTGGTGCGAAAGCAGCTAAAGCATTAATTCCGCTCACCATTGTGGGCTCAGATGCCCTTAAAGCGTTTATTTTCCATATTGTGATGATTTTCCTAGTGCTGCGTTTTCTATGGGAAGTCCAAAACATCATCAGTTATCCACAGGCGCTGGGCATTGGTGGCTTGTTGATACTTGGCGCAGCGGCGTGGATTTGGCTAACTCGCTGGATGGCTCAGCACCGTTAAATACGCTCAATAATTTTTGGAGTTTATAGTTTGCGACACTGGATACAACGCGGGCTTATAGCGGTAGCGCTGCTTATTACGCTACCCGCTCAGGCGGATGGGTACGAGACAAATTGGTACTATGAGGTAGATAAACAGAGCGCTTGGCAGGGCGATTTAACGGCTCGTTTACAGGCCATAGAAGAGGCCTTCTGCGGCGAGCTGGGCGTTTATGTACAAAATCTTATTAGCGGTGAAGCTTACTCCTGGCGTGCAGATGATCCATGGTATTGGGCGTCACTGGTTAAAGTGCCGGTGGCAGCCCAGGTGCTCGCCGAGCGCCAAGCCGGCACGCTTACGCTAGATGAGCGGTTGACGCTTTCACGCAGTGACTTTGTGGATGGTGCGGGGCCAACCAACTGGCATGACCCCGGAACACCCATCTCTATTCGTTACTTGATGGAGCAAATGATTACCGTCAGCGATAACACCGCCTCCGATATGCTGATAGACCGGGTGGGGCTTGAGGCGGTTAATGAGCGCACCCGCCGCATGATAGCCGCAAGTGGCGGAGATCCTTCTGAGGTTGGCCCTATTTCAAAGCTAGTGGGTGTACGTCAGGGTGTTTACGGTCAGCTCCACCCAGATGCTCGTAGCCTTGGTGGAATGGATTTTATCGCCTTGCGTCAGCACCCTGTGAGCCAGCGCGGCCAGGCATTAGCACGCGCATTGGGGGTTAGCGCGGACACTTTTACGCAGCCCGACTATGACCGCGCCTTTGATGCCTACGAAGCCACTGGCGAGAATGTGGGTACGCTAAGCGCCTATGGCGATCTGTTGGCTAGCCTGCAACCTGTTCACCAAGATGGTGCCAAAAGTGATTTGGATGCCGAGCATCGACAAATGCTACTCGATGTTATGCGGCGAACCAGTTCCGGTAAGCAGCGTCTTAAGGCGGGTATGGGAGAAGGTATCAGCTTTGCCCATAAAACAGGTACTCAGCAGCGGCGCAGTTGCGATGCAGGGATTGCCGAGCGGGTTAACGTCGATTCCGATACCTTAGGCGCTTGGGTCATTGTGACCTGCACTCGCGGCCCCGCTGCTTTAAGCGCTCATGAACGCGCAATGGCCAATATAGGTGAAGCCTTACGCTATAGCGGAGCCCTAGGTAAGCCGTGATAAACTAATGGCCCTTTTGTAGTTAAACCCCGATAAATAAATTCAGTCAGGAGAAGTTTATGACACGCGCCAGCGCCCGCCACATTTTGGTCAGCAGCGAAGAGCAGTGCCTAGCACTTAAGAAAGAGATCGAAAATGGCAGCGATTTCGCCGCCGTTGCCAAACAGCACTCCAGCTGCCCTTCTAGCCGTCAAGGCGGTGACCTGGGCAGCTTTGGCCCCGGCCAAATGGTACCTGAGTTCGACAAAGTCGTGTTCAGTGGTGAAGTAGGCCAAGTCCATGGCCCGGTAAAAACTCAGTTTGGTTACCACCTGCTTGAAATTACCGAGCGCACTTAATTCTAGCTAGACTAAATCCTGGCTAGACTTAATCCCGGCTAGAAAGAAAGGCCGTCAAGCACCGCAGCTATCAAGCTGCGGTGTGAGGAGTACGCCTTGAACGACCCCATTATTGCCATTAACGGCCTGAATAAAACCTATGAGGGTGGCTTTCAGGCGTTAACTCATATTGATTTAACCATTCAACGCGGCGAGATATTTGCCCTGCTTGGCCCCAACGGGGCGGGTAAAACCACCTTGATCAGCGTGGTATGCGGCTTGGTCAATCCTACCGCTGGCCATGTGCTGGTAGATGGGTTTGATAATATTACCCACTACCGTCAGGCACGGGAGCGGATTGGGCTAGTGCCCCAAGAGCTGACCAACGAAGCATTTGAAACGGTCTGGAACACGGTCAGTTTTAGTCGCGGCCTGTTTGGCAAAGCCCCTAATCCTGCGCATATCGAAAAAGTGCTTAAGTCGCTGACGTTGTGGGATAAGCGCCACAACCGCTTAATGACGCTCTCAGGCGGGATGAAACGCCGCGTGCTAATCGCCAAGGCGCTCTCCCATGAGCCGCGCATCCTGTTTCTGGATGAACCCACTGCCGGAGTGGACGTTGAGCTACGCCGGGAAATGTGGGAAGTAGTACGTCAACTGCGCGATAACGGCGTGACCATTATTCTCACGACCCACTATATCGAAGAAGCGGAAGAGATGGCTGACCGTATCGGTGTCATCAATCGCGGTGAGCTAGTATTGGTCGAAGAGAAAGCCGCATTAATGAGTAAGCTGGGTAGCAAGCAGTTAACGCTCAACCTGCACACCGCTTTAGCGGAGCTACCCGCCGGCCTGCAACGCTTTGATCTTAGCTTGTCCGCTGAGGGGTATGAGTTGGTGTATACCTACGACGGTAGCCAGGAAGAGGACGGGCACGGTATTTCAGCGCTGTTAACTGCCCTTGAGCGTGAAGAGATTACCTTTAAAGACCTACATACCCGGCAAAGCTCGCTAGAGGATATCTTCGTCGACCTCGTAAAACCTAAGGAGCGTGCATGAACCTACATCCTGTTCGTGCTATTTATATGGCGGAAATGGCCCGCACGCGCCGCACGTTACTGCAAAGTATCGTCTCGCCGGTTATCTCCACATCGCTCTACTTTGTGGTGTTTGGCGCCGCCATTGGCTCCCGCATCAGTGAAATCAATGGGGTCAGCTACGGTGCTTTTATCGTGCCTGGCCTGATTATGCTGATGCTACTTACTCAGAGCGTCTCGAATGCCTCTTTTGGCATCTTCTTTCCCAAGTTCTCCGGCAGCATTTACGAACTGCTTTCGGCACCTATCTCGCACTTGGAGATTGTGATTGGCTATGTAGGCGCGGCGGCATCGAAATCTATTCTGTTGGGGCTGATTATTTTGGCCACCTCAGGTTTGTTTGTGCCGCTGGAAATCGCCCATCCGTTTTGGATGCTGACGTTTCTGGTACTCACGGCCGTTACCTTTAGCCTGCTCGGCTTCATCATTGGTATTTGGGCCGATGGCTTTGATCGGTTGCAGTTGGTGCCGCTACTTGTGATTACGCCACTGACTTTTTTGGGTGGTAGTTTTTACTCCATTGATATGCTGCCGCCGTTTTGGCAAACCGTTACGTTAGCCAACCCCGTGGTGTACTTGGTGAGTGGTTTTCGCTGGAGTTTTTACGGCATCAGTGATGTCAGCCTAGTAGCGAGTGTTGGCATGATCATGCTGTTTTTGGTGGCGTGTTTGGCCACCATCGGTTGGATTTTCCGAACTGGCTATCGCCTCAAGCCATAACCGCTAGGTAACTCGTTAGTCACCATTTACTATTTTCCATTTACCAAGGGACGCTAGCAGACGCTTATGCCACTACTGCAAAGTATTGTGCACCGCCTTGATCCAACGCTTGACGGTGAGCGCTTAACCCTAACTGCCGCGCCACATTCAGATCAGGCGGCGCCCAGCGACGACCCGGTGATGGCGAGCCTAGTCGGTACGCTGAACGACACCTACAACACCAAACCCAAAGGTTGGGGGCGCTTTGCTGAAGAAGGCGAGCAGGCTGGGCCGCTAGCCATGTGGTTGCGCGACTATATGGCCGGTGACAAGAGTTTTGTTGAGCTGTCAGTCGCCCTCGCCGAACGGCTAGCCAAGCAGCTTCAAGAGCAGCTGTCAGTGAGTGGTTACTTAGTGATCAGCCACCAACGTCAGGGGGATACCGAAACCCTCTTAATCGCGTTAGTACACCAGCGGGAAGGCATTGGGATTAATGCCGAACACCACGCGGTGCCAGCGGCCCAGCTCAATGCCAATCAGCTTACGCTGGCCGCACGTATCAATCTTACCCAGTGGCAAAGCGATGCGCCGAACGCCCAGTACGTGACTTTCCTAAAAGATCGCGGCGGTAAAAAACTCGCCGAAGGGCTGGTGGCGTTGCTGGGCATGGAGGAGGGCATTGATTCCCCTGCGGAAACCCGCACGCTGCTTAAAGCCTTTAGCGACTATGTCGAGAAAGAGGATTTCGATGACGAAGTGAGTCGCGAAAAAACCGACACACTCGTCGATTACGCTAATGAACAGTTGCGCCGTGGCGAGCCGATGACCCTGGAAGAGCTTTCGGGGCTAGTTAACGAACAGCAGCCCAAAGCGTTTTACGAGCATATCCGTAACGCCGATTACGGGCTATCGCCAGAGATTCCCCCGGATAAGCGCACTTTGAGTCAGTTTCGCCGTTTTACCGGGCGTGCGGGTGGCGTATCGATTAGCTTTGATTCACACCTGCTCGGCTCAAGCATTGAATACGACGCCGCCCAGGATCGCCTGATTATCAAGCAAGTGCCTAAGCAGTTAAGAGAGCAGCTTACCAAAAAGGATTAAGGCAAGTTCGACGCTGACGCTACTAAGGAGAACACCCATGCTGGAAGCTATCAGCCAATTTTTTCAACGCACGCTGGCCCAGCCAGAGCAGCGTGAAAACCAAACGCTGACCTTGGAGCTGGCCACCGCAGCGCTGCTGTGTGAAGTCATGCGGGCTGACTATGACTCAAGCGATGCCGAGCGCGCGGCGCTGAGCCAAATGTTGATGTCTCGTTACCAGTTAAGCGAAAACGCGGTGAAAGAGCTTATGGCGTTGGCGGAGGCAGAAGTAGAAGACGCTGTCGATCACTACCAGTTTGTAAGCCTGATTAAAGAGCACTATCACTACGACCAGCGCCGCGAGCTAGTGGCGCTCATGTGGCAACTGGCTTGGGCTGATGGAAGCATTGATCCCCTAGAAGAGCACCGCATTCGTCGTTTGGCGGATCTGTTACATGTCAGCCACAGCGATTTTATTCGTACTAAGCTACAGGCAGAGGAGCGTCGCGCTGCCGATGAATAATGCCAATGATGACGCCTCAAGCTTGACTGATTTAATCGACGCCATGGAGCAGATGGAGCGTGAAGATCCAAAGGTGAGCGTTGACGATATAATTGAGGCGGTAGGGCGCCGCTCTTTTGGCCCATTGCTGTTAGTGGCCGGTTTAATCACCTTGGCGCCAGTGATAGGCGATATCCCCGGCATGCCCTCCTTAATGGCGGTGCTGGTGCTGCTGGTCTCCATTCAGCTGTTAGTGGGGCGTAAAACGTTTTGGCTGCCCCAGTGGCTGCTGCGCCGCTCGGTGTCGCGCAAAGGCTTTGATAAAGCGCTTCACTGGTTTAAAAAACCGGCTAAATGGATTGATGGGCTGCTAGGCGTGCGGTTGGCGTGGATGACTGGATATGTAGGCATCCGGGCTACGGCAGTGGCTTGTCTACTGGTTGCAGTTGCCATGCCGCCGATGGAGTTTATTCCCTTTACCGCCAATGGTGCGGGGCTGGCTCTCACCCTGTTCGGCTTGGGACTCGTTGCGCGCGATGGCTTAGTGCTCGCGTTAGGTTTTTTGCTGACTGCGGTGACGTTTGCTGTGGTTTTAATAAATCTGTTGTAGTCTCGCCGCTATTAACGATTAGCTTGCTGGAACAGGAAATACATTATGTCAGAACCTTTACCGCCCACTCCGCCGCCACTGTCTTCCGATAAACCCGAGCAACAAAGCGTTTGGGAGAGGCGAATTGAAACGGCCCTGTGGAATTCACGCTTCTTGGTGATGCTTGCGGTGGTGCCCAGCCTGCTGGGCTCTTTAATGCTGTTTATCGTCGGTACCGTGGATATTTTGAAAGTGGTTCGCGATGTAATGAGTTACTACCTGTTCGGAGGTGTGCAAGATATTCACGACAGCTTAGTCCCCGACATTATTATTGCAGTCGATATCTATCTGATCGCCATCGTCCTGCTAATTTTTGGGTTAGGCGTTTATCGACTGTTTGTGTCGCGGATTGATCAGGCGGAAGAGAGCAGCCTTCGCCACCCCTTCAACGTTGCCTCGCTGGATCAGCTTAAAGATAAAATCGCCCGTGTGGTGATCCTAGCGGTCATTATCGAATTCTTCCGCGCGGTGGTGGATATTCGTTTCTCCACCCCGCTGGAAGCTATCTACTTGGCGATTTCGGTGCTGGCCCTTGCAGCAGCACTCTACTTAATGAGTCTTGGTCACAAAGGCGAGTAAGTGACAGTACAACCGCGACGAAGGCGAATTTTTATTCATCGTTTGATGATAAAAGCCCGGCCACCAATCTATTCAACTCCTGTTGAAACTGCCCGCCAGGCGAAGGTGGGTTGGGGTCTGAGGTGATCACCACTGTCATCTCCCGCTCAGGAATGACATAAAGTGCTTGGCCGCCGAAGCCACGCCCGTAATACACCGCTTCTCCGGCTAGCTGGGTAATAAACCAGCCATAGCCGTAGCCATCACCGGTCCACCGTGATGAGCCACGCGGCTGCCATGATTCGGCCACCCAGCCTTCGGGCAGTACACGCTGGCTATTTCCAGAATCATCAAACACCAGGCCATCATTACGGTACAGCTCGCCAACTTCAATCAATGCCCGGGGCGAAAGCTGCATATCATTCCCACCAAAATAGATGCCCTGTGGGTCGCGTAACCATGGTGGAATATTGATATTGAGTGGCTCACCTAACAAACGCTGGGCAAGCGCATGTGTAGTCTCGCCGCTGGCATGGGTGAGCGCTGCCGAAAGCAGGTGGCTGGTGCCGGTTGAATAGAGCATTTGCCCGCCGGGTTCATCCACAAAGGGGCGCGTTAAGGCATCGTTCACCCAATTGGAGCTGGCCACCCAGGCACTGTAGTTACCGCCGGAGGTGCGCTCTAGCCCCGCCTGCTGGGCGAGTAAATGCGCAACGGTAATATTACCCACCTGAGGGGCAGTGCCGTTAGGCAGGTTAGAACCAAATAGCTCCACCATCGGCTGCTCTGCCGATTCAATAATACCTGCCTCAATGGCCGCGCCGGTAATCGCCGCTAACACCGTTTTAGACAACGACTTGATATTAGTGGGTGACGCCACCCCAGGGCCGCCTTGATGATACTCGTGGATAATTTCACCATCATGAGCCACTACCACCGCATGCACCCGATCAAGCTCAGAAGTGGCGCTGTTAAGCGCTGAAAATGCCTCAGATGAAGGCGCATTTGCTGCCACATCAGCAGTATGAAACAGCGATATAA
>JAMCZP010000309.1 GCA_023485185.1 Gammaproteobacteria bacterium | reverse complement strand
TTACCGTCGGAGGAAGGGCGGATTGAAGAGGAGTGGGAGATTGAAGAGGTAGCATTCAAGCCACGAGGCCGGGATAATAGTGATCCTCTAAAATCTTCAACATGATGTGGCTTGATGACGCTGTTCTATCCGTTCGATGAGAAAATACCGCTAACCGGGCGTTTAGCCATGGGCATTGAGTACGATGGTACCCATTACTGTGGCTTTCAGCGCCTCAAGCACGCCGCCTCTGTGCAGGCATCGCTTGAAGATGCCCTTAGCAAAGTGGCTAATGAACCGGTCAGAGTCCACGCGAGCGGCCGCACCGACTCTGGTGTACACGCAACGCGGCAAATTGTACATTTTGACCCGTCTGCGAAGCGGTCAGAAAAAGCCTGGATATTTGGTGCCAACACGCACTTGCCAAGAGATATTGCCGTTCGCTGGGTGAAGCCAGTGGGCGATGACTTTCATTCCCGCTTATGCGCGCTGGGCCGCCGTTACCGCTATGTGTTTTTGAATCAAGTAAGTCGCCCAGTGTTGGAGCGTGCCAATACCACTTGGTGCCGTGACCCTCTGGACGCCGATGCCATGCATCGGGCCGCCCAAGCGTTAGTTGGCGAGCACGATTTTTCCAGTTTTCGTGCCGCAGGCTGTCAATCCAAAACGCCTTGGCGACACCTGCACTTTGTTGATGTGAAACGCTACGGCCAGTTAGTGGTCATTGATATTCAAGGTAACGCCTTTCTGCATCATATGATTCGCAACATTGCTGGCGCGCTGGTCAGCGTTGGGCGCGGTGCGCAAAGTGAAGCGTATATCGGGGAGTTACTGGCACTTAAAAACCGCCGTAAAGGCGATGTGACAGCACCTGCTTTTGGGCTGCATTTTGTCGATTCAATTTACGATGAGCGTTTTGATTTGCCAAAAGAGCCGTTAGGGCCGCAGCTACTTTCGTTTACGGGTGAGTGGACGGGCGAGCGTGAGCTTCCCGATACCCCACGAGTAGCTTATCGCCGTACCCGCGCATTGAGTGAGATGTACGCTAACCCAGCACAGGATGCATCGCTATGAGTGAGCAACGTCGTACACGAATCAAGTTTTGTGGTTTTACTCGGGCTGACGATATTGACCGTGCCGTCGCCTTAGGTGTGGACGCGTTAGGTTTCGTTATGTGGCCGAAAAGTGCTCGTAGTGTGGACATCGAACAGCTGGCAGCGCTATCCGCCCGTGTGCCTGCATTTGTGACAAGGGTGGGGCTATTTGTTGATCAGCCCGCTGAGCTTATTGAACGCTGCTTGCCCTATCTGGATATGCTTCAGTTCCATGGTAATGAAACGCCTTCAGCGTGCCAGCAGTATTCGCTACCGTGGATGAAGGCGTTGCGAATGCGCGATGAGATAGATTTAGCCCATGAAGCCCAGCGCTATCATCAGGCTCAGGCGCTGCTGTTAGATGCCTATCGTCCAGGCACACCAGGCGGCACGGGAGAGACCTTTGATTGGTCGAGAATCCCCGCAGATCTTACAAAACCTGTTATCCTGGCAGGTGGGTTGACCGTTGATAATATTGCAGAGGCAGTACGCCAAGTGGGCCCCTATGCGGTTGATGTGTCAGGCGGTATTGAAGCCTCTCACGGTTGCAAGGATGGTGGCAAGATGGCCTCTTTTGTTCATTATTTGGCGTTAGCTGACGCCTGTTAAATTACATTGCGTAGCTTATGTATATTTATCGAGCTGCGTTTTATTTAGTTCATTTAATGTTTGCCTGTTCTGGCGATCTTGTGAGGTATCACTGTGACTGTTTCTGGAACTCATTCGAAAACTTCCTCGAAAACCAAGTTCAGCGACCTGACCCGAATGCCGGATGCGCGTGGTCATTTTGGCCCCTACGGTGGCCGGTTTGTGTCAGAAACTCTCAGCTTTGCGTTGGAAGAGTTGGAAAAAACCTATTTCAGTTTACGTGATGACCCCGACTTTCAAGCCGAGTTTGACTATGACCTTGCTCACTATGTGGGTCGACCTTCACCGCTTTATCACGCTAAGCGTTGGTCGGAGAGCATGGGTGGCGCGCAGATTTGGTTAAAGCGGGAAGACCTGAATCACACGGGTGCCCATAAGGTAAATAACACCATTGGTCAGGCGTTGCTGGCAAAAAAAACCGGCAAGCCGCGGATTATTGCTGAAACCGGTGCGGGCCAGCATGGCGTTGCTTCAGCCACTGTCGCCGCCCGCTTGGGGCTTGAGTGCGATGTTTATATGGGGGCAGAAGATGTTCAGCGCCAGAAACTGAACGTTTACCGCATGCGGCTGCTGGGAGCCCGGGTTATTCCCGTCGAGTCCGGTACGCGTACCCTTAAAGATGCCATGAACGAAGCACTGCGCGACTGGGTAACCAACGTTGATAACACCTTCTATATCATTGGCACGGTGGCAGGCCCGCATCCTTATCCGCTGCTAGTGCGTGATTTCAACGCCGTAGTGGGGCGTGAAGCGCGTCGTCAGTCATTGGAACAGATCGGCCGACTTCCAGATGCGTTGATTGCCTGTGTGGGCGGTGGTTCTAATGCTCTGGGTCTGTTTTATCCCTTCGTTGAAGATGACGATGTTGCCATGTATGGCGTTGAAGCCGGTGGCGATGGCGTGGAAACTGGCCGTCATGCAGCACCGCTTGCGTCTAATTCGCCGCGAGGCGTATTGCACGGTAACCGTACCTATTTGATGTCAGATGAGGCGGGGCAGGTGTCTGACACTCACTCCATTTCGGCGGGCCTGGATTACCCCGGCGTAGGCCCTGAGCATGCGCTATGGAAAGATGTCGGGCGGGTCGAGTACGTGACGGCTAATGATAAAGAAGTGCTAGACGCTTTCCGTGAGTTGACCCGAATGGAAGGTATTATGCCCGCCCTTGAGTCGGCGCACGCACTGGCCCATGCCAAAGTATTAGCGCCCACTATGCGGAAAGACCAGCACATTGTGGTCAACCTTTCTGGACGTGGCGATAAAGACATCATGACCGTGGCCAAGATCGACGGCATAGAATTTTAAGGGCAGGCAATGAATCGTATTGATCAGCGTTTTCAGGAACTTAAACAGCAGGGCCGTAAGGCTTTGATTCCTTATATCACCGCAGGGGATCCCGCGCCGCAGTACACGGTAGGCTTTATGCATGCTTTAGTGGAAGCTGGCGCCGACATCATTGAACTTGGCGTACCGTTTTCTGATCCTATGGCGGATGGTCCGGTCATTCAAAAAGCCTGTGAGCGTGCATTGAAGCAGGGCACTCGGCTGGTTGACCTTATACAGATGGTCAAAGAATTCCGTCAAACCGATGCCACTACCCCTGTTGTGTTGATGGGCTACTTAAATCCGATTGAGCGGATTGGCTACGAGAACTTTGCTGATCAAGCCGCCAGTGTGGGTGTTGATGGCGTGCTAATTGTTGATATGCCGCCCGAAGAGGCCGACGAGATTGGGCCACTGTTAAAATCACGTGATTTAGCCACGATTTTTCTCGTTGCGCCTACCACTTCTCACGAGCGTGCCGCTACAATATGCGCCCACGGTGAAGGCTACCTTTATTACGTATCGCTGAAAGGCGTTACCGGAGCTGCCACCTTAAATGCTGACGATGTGGCTGAGCATTTGTCACCGCTGCGTGGAATGACTGATTTGCCGCTCTGTGTTGGTTTCGGCATTCGCGACGGTGCGACCGCCGCGGAAGTGGCCAAAGTTGCCGATGGTGTGATTGTGGGCAGTGCGCTGGTCAACCGTATAGCAGAAAGCGTAGAGACACCGGAAACCATCGCGGGCCAATTGAAAAGTGTATTAGCAGAAATGCGTACGGCGATGGATACCTAAAGCGGAATGCACTATCGCCTATACTGAATAAATTGACGACACTCATCAAGCTTGGTTATGCCAAGCGTTGACGTAAAACGGAAGCCTTTTTGATATGAGCTGGTTAGACAAGATCGTGCCCTCAATGGGTCGTATCCAGCGTAAAGACCGTCGTGCCAGTGTGCCCGACGGCCTCTGGCGTAAATGTCCCAAGTGCGAAGCGGTTCTCTACCTTCCCGAGTTAGAGAAACACAATAGCGTTTGCCCTAAGTGCAATCATCATCTGCGCTTAACGGCGCGTAAACGCTTGGACTGGTTCTTGGATAAAGCAGGACGCGAAGAGATCGCAGCGGAAATCGAGCCTAATGATCGATTGAAGTTTCGTGACTCCAAAAAATACAAAGATCGCCTGACCGCGGCGCAAAAAGATACTGGCGAGAAAGATGCGCTGGTAGCCATGCGCGGCGAGCTGGATGGTCTGCCTGTTGTGGCCGTTGCCTTTGAGTTTACCTTTATGGGCGGCTCAATGGGTGCTGTGGTAGGCGAGAAGTTTGTACGCGCAGCGACCTTAGCACTGGAGGAGAATATTCCGCTGGTGTGCTTTGCTGCCTCAGGTGGCGCACGCATGCAGGAAGCACTTTTCTCGCTGATGCAGATGGCTAAAACGTCAGCCGCGCTTGAGAAGCTTAAGCAAGAGGGCGTGCCGTATATTTCAGTGCTGACAGACCCCGTATTCGGTGGTGTTTCAGCGTCGCTGGCCATGTTGGGTGATTTGAATATCGCTGAACCCAATGCCTTGATTGGTTTCGCTGGCCCTAGGGTTATTGAGCAGACCGTGCGTGAAACCTTGCCTGAAGGGTTTCAGCGCAGTGAGTTTCTGCTTGAACACGGCACTGTCGATATGATTGTGCATCGTCATGAAATGCGCGCGCGCGTAGGTAGCATTTTGCGCAAGCTAACGCATCAAGATGCTGTGCTGGATAGTTCGCTGGACGTTGTGGAAGCGGATGTGGCTGAGCCTATTGTTGAAGAGGCCACATTGGCAGACGCAGCAGAAACGACGTTACACACGGCAGAAACGTCACAGAGTGACACCACTACTGCTAAGAGTGACGACCATTCGCGCAATGCCTGAGACTTTGGAACCACACTCTCTACCGCCGCACTCTTTGCCGAGCTACTCGTTGCAGCAGTGGCTCCAGCACTTGGAAACGTTGCATCCGGTCGGGATCGATATGGGGCTGGAGCGCGTTTCACAAGTAGCCAATCGAATGGGGCTTCTTAACGGCTCCATCGCCCCCTGCGTTATTACCGTGGCTGGCACAAATGGCAAGGGCTCAACCCTTGCCATGATTGATTGTATTGCTCGCGCGCATGGTCAGCGAGTGGGCACTTATACCTCTCCCCATTTGTTGCGCTATAACGAGCGCGTCAACATCGACGGCCTTGAAGCGGATGATCAACTGCTTGTGCAGGGGTTTGAACAGGTTGAGCGCGCGCGCTTGCAGGCGCCTGAAATTAGCCTGACCTATTTTGAAGCAGGCACGCTTTGTGGGCTGTGGTGTTTGGCCAAGGCTGAGCTTGATGTGGCGGTGCTTGAGGTAGGGCTTGGCGGTAGGCTGGATGCAGTTAATATTATTGATGCAGATGTTGCCATCGTTACCACCATTGCTCAGGATCACGCTAATTTTTTAGGTACTGACCTTGCGCAAATTGGCCGTGAGAAAGCCGGTATTTTTCGGCCTGGACGTCCCGCTGTGTTGGGAAGTCAACAGTTACCCGATAGCGTTGCTGAATGTGCAGAAGCGCTAGCGGCACCTGCCTATATATTAGGTAAGCACTTTCAGCGCTATTCCTCGCCTGAAGCGTCAGCCGAATGGCGCTGGCAGGGGCAGCAGGCCGATGGCAGCTGTCTTGAGATTAAGGGGCTGCCTGACCCTGGGTTGCCGATTGATAATGCCGCGACTGCATTACAAGCGCTTGCGCTAACTGGGTTGGCGTTAGAAAAAGCGGCTGTTCAGAAGGCGTTGAGTACCGTTCAACTACCGGGGCGCTTACAGTGGGTTGGCCCATGGTGCTTGGATGTGGGCCATAACCCTCATGCCGCTGAATATGTCGCGAAACATTTGCCTTCACCGCCGAAAGGTGGTCGGCAGTGGTGTCTGATCGGTATGTTGAATGATAAAGATATGGAAGGTGTGATTAAAGCATTAGCATCACGCATAGACGATTGGATTTGTGTAACGTTGCCTGGAGAGCGAGGCTGCCAGGCGAAGGAGTTGTCTCAACGTATTAGTGCTCAGGGAGGGCGGGTTCACATTTGCACCGAGACGCCAGAAGAAGGTGTCCACTGGTTAGCGAACGTGTTAACGCCCAATGATCGTGTCTTGGCAACCGGGTCGTTCTTTACAGTAGCGGCACTGTTAGCTCTGCCACTGCCAACAGGCGTTGCTTCGCTTGATGGAGACGGAAATGAAATACGGTAAAACGGAACGCATTAGCGGTATTGTCATTCTACTCGCGCTACTGGCGATTTTTGTGCCATGGTTGATGAGTGATCCAGCACCTCGGGAAGAACGCCCGCAACCGAGCTTTATTATAGAGCAGCCAGTGGCGGTGGAGCGCCGTGACGTTCCTGCGCCTGAACGGCCCGCCTCTATTAATGATCCCATTTTGTCATCAACGCCGAGCGATGATGGGGAAGAGAGCCTTGATGCGATTGAGGCCACGCCGCGGCTGCCACAAACCGATCAAATAGATACTTCCCGCGAACCGCCCACGACTGCCGAAGCCGCTGGTTCGAGCGAACCTGATGAGCCTGCAACGCCTACTAGTGACCCAATCGCGGATTTGGTGGCAGCCAATAATACCAGCAGTGGCACTGCGAGCAGTGGAAGCGGCTCAAGTGGCTCTGCACCAAGTTCACCAAGTCCTTCTAGCGCTCAGGGTGAATGGGCGGTGCAAGTGGGTAGCTTTGGCGACGCGTCCAACGCCGGTCGGTTGAGTGAGCAGCTTTCTGGCGAGGGCTTTACTGTGTATCAGCGTCAGCGTGATAACAATATGACCACGGTGTTTGTGGGGCCTTATGCCACCTCTGAAGATGGCGAGGCTGCCATGACATCCATTAAAGAGCGAGCCAATGTGCAAGGTCTTCTCGTGCGGGTAAGAGACTAAACGATGGCGTTAACCTGGATTGATGCAGTTTTTTTAGCCGTGCTGGCGTTATCTATGCTGGCCGGTTTTGTACGAGGGTTCGTTCGCGAAGCATTGGGTTTAGCTGCTTGGGTCGTTGCACTCATGGTGGCCCGGGTTATTGCAGAACCGGTCGCTGAATTGATGAGCGGATTTATTGAAAGCTCTGACGCCCGGTTAGTGTTGGCGTTTGTGCTGGTTATTTTCGCGGTGATCTTGCTGTGCGGCATTGTTATTCGCTTGGTACATGCAGCGGTTGAGTGGGTAGGTATGGGGCTTTTAAATCGCGTCGCGGGGGCCGCTTTTGGCGTTGCGCGCGGTGCGGTCATCCTGCTCATTGCTACCGTGCTGATTACGCTCACGCCTTTGTCTGAGCTACAGGCGTGGCAAGAAGCTGAGCTGCGACCCACCTTTATTCAACTACGCGATTGGGCGGTTAGCCAGCTAGATCAATGGGATCGAGAGCTGCCTGATGCGCCGGCATCCTTGCGCGATATTTCTTTACCCGAACTTCGTCCCCGCGATGGGGCTTAAAGGTCGGGTTAAAAGTACTAAGTTACACCAACAGGTGTTGGCCTGTTGAACACACCATTCTACGAACGTACGGGCTTGCTTAGGTAAGTGACTTAGGTAAGCCAGGGCATTAAGCGAGGTAACGTGAATGTGCGGTATAGTAGGCCTTCTGGGCAAGCAGGCGGTAAATCAGGGAATCTATGATGCTCTGACCGTACTTCAGCATCGTGGCCAGGACGCTGCCGGCATGATGACATGGAGCGAGGGACGCTTCCTACTGCGCAAAAGTAATGGCTTAGTGCGCGATGTCTTTCACACCCGTCATATGGCTCGCTTAAAAGGTAACCTGGGTATTGGTCACGTCCGTTACCCTACGGCAGGTTCATCCAGTGAAGCTGAGTCTCAGCCCTTTTATGTTAACTCTCCTTACGGTATTGCGCTGGCGCATAACGGCAACCTGACCAACTCAGAGCAGTTGAAGCAGGAGCTTTTTTCCACCGATTTGCGTCACATCAACACCAGTTCCGATTCTGAAGTGCTGCTCAATGTGTTTGCCCATGAGCTGGGCAAGCAGGGCCTGCACCTGGAAGCGGAAGATATTTTTGACGCCGTGCGCCGTGTGCATCGACGCTGTAAAGGTGGCTATGCGGCAGTAGCGATTATTAACGGCTTTGGCATGGTGGCGTTCCGCGACCCCTTCGGTATTCGCCCTGTGGTGTTTGGCACCCGCGAAGAAGAGAGCGGCCAGGCAGTGATGATTGCATCAGAATCCGTCGCGCTGGATGTTGGCGGCTTCGAGCTTGAGCGTGACCTCTCGCCTGGTGAAGCTATTTTTGTCGATATGGAAGGCAATATTCACACTCAGGTGTGTGCTGATCGCCCGCAACTGCGTTCATGTATTTTTGAGCATGTCTATTTAGCGCGCCCTGATTCGCTGTTGGATGGCGCTTATGTTTACGGTACCCGCATGCAGATGGGGCGCAAGTTGGGCGACCGCATTTTAAATGAGTGGCCGGATCATGATATCGATGTGGTTATTCCGATTCCAGACACGTCGCGGACTTCAGCCCTTGAGATGGCGCAGCACCTTGGGGTGACCTATCGCGAAGGGTTTATGAAGAACCGCTATATTGGCCGCACCTTTATTATGCCGGGGCAGACCCAGCGTAAAAAATCGGTACGCCAAAAGCTCAATGCCATTGATGTTGAGTTTAACGGTAAAAACGTCTTGCTCGTGGATGATTCCATTGTCCGCGGTACCACCTGTAAGCAGATTATTCAGATGGCCCGTGATGCAGGTGCGCGTAAGGTCTATTTTGCTTCAGCGGCGCCGCCCGTGCGTTTCCCCAACGTTTATGGCATCGACATGCCCGCTGCGTCAGAATTAATTGCCCATGGCCGCACCGAGCAGGAAGTAGGCGACCTGATTGGCGCTGATCGCATCTTCTATCAAAACCTGGAAGATCTGAAAGCGGCCTGCCGAGAAGTGAATCCAGAAATGGAAGAGTTCGATTGCTCAGTGTTTGATGGCAACTACGTGACCGGTGACATTGACGATGCCTACTTGGCTGCTTTGGAAGCTAGCCGTAACGATTCCGCCAAGGATCAGAGTGCCGGTGACCATGCCTTGGTCGATATGCATAATCAGGATGATGACCTGGACGATTAGGAGTTAAAGTTTATGCATGATGACAAGCACCCGGAAAACCAGCACCACAAAGACAATTACCAGGATGAGTGGTCATTAGAGACACTGGCGATTCGTGCGGGCCATCAGCGCACTTTCGAGCAGGAACACTCTGAGCCTATTTTTCCTACCTCAAGCTTTGTCTATGAAAGCGCTGCTGAAGCGGCGCGTAAATTCGGTGGGCAAGAGCCTGGCAATGTTTACTCACGCTTTACCAATCCTACGGTACATACCTTTGAGCGTCGCTTGGCAGCACTCGAAGGGGGCGAGCGTTGTGTCGCGACCAGCTCGGGAATGTCGGCTATTTTATCGACTGCGCTGGCGCTGCTTTCGGCGGGTGATGAAATTGTCGCCTCACGCTCGCTGTTCGGCTCCACAGTTAGCTTGTTCGACAAGTACCTAGGTAAATTTGGTATTACTACGCGCTATGTCGAGCTTTCCAATGTATCTGCCTGGCAAACAGCAATCACGCCAAAAACGCGCTTGCTGTTTGCTGAAACGCCGTCAAATCCGCTGTCGGAAATTGCTGATATACCAGCGCTGGCAGCGTTAGCAAAACGCCATGACGCACTATTGGCAATTGATAACTGCTTTCTTACCCCTGCGCTTCAGCAGCCGCTGGCACTGGGCGCTGATTTGGTCATTCATTCGGCGACCAAGTACCTAGACGGCCAGGGCCGTGCCATTGGTGGGGCGGTCGTCGGTAGTCACACGCTACTTGAAGAAGTGTTTGGCGTGGTGCGCACCTGTGGCCCCTGCCTGAGTCCCTTCAATGCATGGATTTTTACCAAGGGTTTAGAAACCTTGTCGCTGCGTATGCAGGCGCACTGCGAAAATGCCCTAACGCTGGCGCGTTGGCTGCATGCGCACCCGGCCGTCGCCCAGGTCTATTATAGTGGTCTAGAGAGCCATCCTCAGCACGCCTTGGCGAAACGCCAGCAAAAAGGCTTTGGTGCGGTACTAGGATTTGAAGTGAAGGGTGGGCAAGAGGCTGCGTGGCAAGTGATTGACGCGACCCGCATGCTGTCGATTACCGGTAATCTTGGCGATGTCAAAACCACCATTACCCACCCTGCGACCACCACACATGGTCGACTCTCTGATGATCAAAAGGCCGCTGCCGGTATCGCCCCCGGGTTAATCCGTGTTGCGGTAGGCTTAGAGAGCCAGGACGATATTCAGCGTGATCTTGCCCGCGGGCTAGATGCATTGGCAGTGCGCTAACAGGGCTTGCTTAGCAAAACCGGCCACAACGTTGGCCGGTTTTTTTATCGGCTTGATATAAGCAGTGGTTTTTACGAATGGAGCATTCTGCTTTTTTCAGCGGTTACCATTGCGATTACGCGATATGCTTTTGCTATCAACGTTTCGCTAATAGATAGCGATGGATAAGGAAGACAGTGATGTGGCGCAATAGTCGCAGTGGATGGGGATTGGTCAGCATACTGTTTCACTGGCTCAGCGCGCTGACCATTATTGGTCTGTTCGCACTGGGGTGGTGGATGACCGGGCTAGGCTATTATGACCCCTGGTATAATCAAGGTCCCTGGATACATCGCTCAATTGGACTATTACTGCTGTTTGCCACGTTGGCGCGTTTGATATGGCGTCTCGTTCAGCCGACACCGAAAGCTGAGGGTAGCCGATTAGAAACTATCGCAGCTCACCTGGGTCATATTGGACTCTATGTGCTTGTATTGGTGGTAATGATTAGCGGCTATTTGATCTCTACCGCTAATGGGCGCGGTATCAGTGTATTTGGTTGGTTTGAAGTGCCTGCACTGCTGCATGGGTTACCCAATCAGGCCAGTTTGGCAGGTGATATTCATTGGTACACTGCTTTAGCATTAATGATCTTAGCCGCAGGGCATGCGCTTGCCGCGATTAAGCACCATTGGTTAGATGGTCATAAAACGTTAGTGCGTATGTTGAATCCTGTGCTCAGCAAGCGTAGCGATCATAAAGTGGTACGGTAGCCGCTTCACTACAAAGAATTGATTTACACATTTTCAATACACTGCGAGGGTGATCATTGCCTACTCGTAGTGCCAATTAAGTAAAGCAAGGAGCGATTTAATATGTTCAAGAAGACAGCATTTGCATCTGCTATCGCCGCGGTAGCACTAGTACCCTTGAGCCAGGCGCAGGCGGATGATTATCAGATTGATATCGAAGGTCAGCACGCGTTTATTCAATTCAAAATTAATCACTTGGGTTACTCTTACATTCTGGGTAGCTTCGAAGAGTTTGATGGTCAGTTCTCTTACGACCCTGAAGACCTTGATGCTTCATCCGTTGAGCTTGAAGTTCAGGTAAGCAGCCTGAACAGTAATCATGCTGAACGTGATCGTCATATTTTGAGCGACGACTTCCTAAATGCCAGCGAGTACCCAACGGCCACGTTTACCTCGACGGGTTTTGAGTCCACTGGCGATGACGAAGGC
>JAMCZP010000212.1 GCA_023485185.1 Gammaproteobacteria bacterium | reverse complement strand
GAAACGATGTCCTCGATCATCTGCCAACGCTGATCAGAAAGCTCGTAACGGCCTGCCATATCGCCCTCCTGCTCAATGAACAGAGAGAGCGTAACATTTATGACTTTTCAGACAGAACCTAGTAGGACTAATATTATAAAAGTAGCAATAATAATACCTATAACCCCATAAACTTCACTAGTCATCATCAGCTTTCTCGCTTAAGGCTGGTTATATAAATATACCGACATTAGCTTGTGACTGGCAATTATTCATTTTCTGCAAAAAAACAATCCTTCAATAAGAGCAAATAACATACAGAGCCAGATAAGTGAAAAATCCATTAAGACCTGAGACGAATCATATATGACCCCCTCTTATATAATTGTAGCTCTAGAATTTAAAATAGTAATATGTATAACATAATTTACGCTTTTAACCGTTTGACTTTGACAATTATCTCTAAACTGGTCAAAACCATAAGATTGGTAAAGCGTAGGCTGTAAAATTTCACATAGGCTTGCGATCATTATTAAGACAAAATACTGTGAGTGTTCCCCTGCCACTAGGCTGATCTACCGCTGTGCTGCACAAACGTCAGTATGTTCATTCATACTTAATATGCCATGAGCGAATCTCGTCCTTAGCCTCAACCTTTCCACATAGCTCGTATTCATCAAAACTATCAACAATTCACCTATTGCATTCTTTCCTAGACCTAATTTGTGCCGATTTAGCTGCTCCTGAGCGAACCTTAAAGCATGTAAATTCCAACTATTTAAACTATAAATTAGACTATTTTTTTTGTTTTTTTCACAAACACCCCCTGGCTCCATCAACACTTTTATAAAAGCTAGCCATTACCACTTTATCTGATTTAACTTAAACCAAAAAACAGCTTAAAAACAGCAATTTCAGCCAACAGCCAGCATTATTATAATGAAATTTATATCAGTTTAACTAATTAAAATCCTGCAGCTAAGCTTCAGCTACGATAATACGATACTATCATAATATGATAGCGACATAGCATTTTAGACATCCCAGCCGAGAATCCAGGCACACTTAATCGTAAACTTAAATCCCCTAAAATTATTTGCAACACACACTTGCACATCTATAAAAAACTAATTAACTTATCAGCAATAAAAGTAACCAATGAAACCAGGCACTAAATCAATGATCAACGTTATCGGCTCACGAGTGGTTCTTACTTCTCAAATCAAGATCTCTGAACAGATAGCGAGCAATGTCAGAAAAACATTATTTGGGCGGCCTCCTTTATTGCAAAATGCCCGCGACTTAACTGACGAAGCCATCAACATGGCAATTCTTCTATCACCGCCAATTGTTTATGAGAAAAATAGCACAGCTGGCAAAAGGCTCTATATATGTATCGCCAACTTCCGTTCTCTTCAGCTTGCTGGCCTGCTACCTGGCTCTTCAAAAATAAGAGTCAATCTCATTGCCCCCCCCTTTCACACTAACATTGACTCTATGGCACTCACGTTAAACATGATCAGTGATCTGGCGTTATCTTTAGATCCCGATAAAGCAGGACCATATTTTTTAGAGCTTCGGAACCATACTATCGACTACTCCCCGGACGTATTAAGTTTCATCTCGGCTAAATGTCGTTTTAAAAAATCGTTTCTAGAAGCCATTGGCATAAACCGAAAAAAATACTGACAAAGGCAAAGGTTTTCTAAGTGATATATAAATTAAAAATGAGATCGCTTCTTGAAGATGCGATACAACCCCGCTCTGACTACTTTTCTTTTACAAAGCTTCAACCAGCACTGGTTTCCACACTTCAGCATCTTATTATCGTGGGAGATGACTGCTGGGATGTAGCAGCGATTAAAGATTTGATCACTGCCATTGAGAATAAAGAGATTGAGTTTCAAGTTGAGTCTGTTAAAGGCGAAAAAGGCATTTACGGCACTAACCCAATTCACGGCGCACTCTATAAGATATCTAAAAATATAGATATGGAAGATCGATTAAAGCTTCTCGGCCATATTATCAATGCGGCCTTTCAATGGCGAAAAGAAATTGAAGCATTATCCGTTAATCAATCGCAATCAGATCATGATAAAAAACGCCTCAACACAGCCACTTATCAAAAAAATCTCGAGGCAGCCTGCAAAGTGGCCCGACGGATGGATGCGGATGGTCTGATCCAGCTTGCGCCTGGGGATCAATCTAGCCGTGAGTTATTAAAATCCTGTCAAGCGCTTGCCGAAAAAGTGATAGAAGGCAGTGAAGCTTATATACAGGAACTAGAACGCTTTTTTGCGTATGCACTCAATGTCCGGCAACCACGAAAAAGTTACCGCGCTGAACAAGCGAATAACGATAATTATTTACTGCCCCAGCGTACTCGACCTATTGACGTAGATCCTGAAGAGCCATGGCAAGAACTATCAAGTTCAGTTGTAACGCTTCCATCTCAAGCAGCAGATTACAGCGCGTTACGCCAAGCTGGGCTCTCTGCTACTGAAGAACGCTCATCGATTGAATTGATACAGAGCGACAAGCCATTAGCATTAGCGAGAGGCGACTCGTCGCTTCAATCTGTTTTTCGCGCGCGTTCTCAACAGCTGCATTTAGATAAGTCAGCACAGCTTTTACCCGGCCGTTGGGAACACCTCTCTGCATACGATTTACATCATCTCCATGACGAGCTTACTCGTACAAAGCAGAACAAATCCTCACTAAAATGTATTCTTGGGCTAATGTTAATGACGGGCCGAAACTTGGTGAGTATTCTCGATGCGCATGTCGTTAACAACATTGATCAAGTACCTAAAACATCACTTCATGATCAATCGATCTATCTCGTTTATAACGAAAATAGCTGGATCACCGGCGTTATTAGGCCACCCGATAGCCGACAACTAAGTCGCCAGTGGCGATCCGATATGCGCAACACTCAGGAATATCTTATATTACCGATTCCAGTATTTTTGCAGCAGCTCTTGGAACCCATTGCTAAGAAAAATAGTGACCGCGTAATTAAGCAGTCAGTCGCATTGTTTCCTAATAACCAAAGACAGGAATTCACGAGCGAGCTTAAAAAGCTGCTTGTCAACACTAATAAGAAAACAGGCTCCAGGCTGACGATACACCGACTGGGCATGCATCTCTTCAATACGCTAAACACAGGTGATGCCGATCTAACCTCGGCCTGTTTGATCACCGCCCGGGTTCCCACTTTTGGCCAGCAAGCATCATTGTATTATTTCGCGCCCAGCAATAACTATCTGGAAAAGCTTTACCTGGATGCCATGCAGGTCATCCAACAACAGTGGCTAAAACCTCAAGCTGAAAAGTCGCTAACTATCACTGACTCAACGCACACAGCAGTCGCTTCAAATTCACAACAACAAAAAGTTCAGTACGTAGGCTCTCAGTTAGTCCCCACCTCGGCTTATGTGAAGAAACTAGTAACGCATATGCAAAGACAGCTAGCGGTAGCCGATCAGAGCGGGTCGCTCTTTCAGCGAATGGTGAGTGTTCATAACAGTTATACAGCTTATACCATAGCAATGTTGATGTTCTGCACCGGTTATCGCAGCATCCGCGACCCCTTACCGAAATGGAACCAACTATCGTTGTCACGTCGCATGATGGTCATCGCTGATAAAACCGATGATGTGCAAAGCCATGCTCGTTTTTTGCCGCTGCCCACTATTATGGTACATCAGCTCCAATACTACCTTCGGCATCGCGAAGCCATCTTAGGTCGCCTTCAGCTATATCTGCAGCAGCAATGGGAAACACCATTTCTATTTTTAGATACATACGGCCATCCCAAACAGGTCACACCTAAAAAACTTCAGGAACACTTGGACTGGCCAGGCTCTCCACCACTTAACATCAACCGCCACTTTCTCCATACACAGCTTAAAGAAAGCGGCTGCTCATCCGAGCTAGTCGATGCTTATATGGGCCACTGGGATGCCGGCCAAGAGCCGTGGGCAAAATATTCAACATTTTGCCCACTCGAGTATCGTGAGCACATTAGCTCAGCCATCAAGTCAATCATGCAGCACCAGGGATGGAAAGCCATCGAGGGGGCGGTGCTATGAGCGAACAATCAGTTTGGGCCGGCTGGAAATTAACGCCTCCGATACAAGCAAGTACTGACGGCGAAGCGTCGCGGAGCTATCAACGCGCACGCGAAAAATACAAAGAGCTGTCCTCAGCGCTAAATCAGCTAGAGGCTCGAGTGCCGGGAGCCATGGAAGGACGCCTTGGATTAGACTTTCCTGAACGCGCTATCAGCGATGCGTTTGAGTCTCTTCATACGATCACAAGCCCACAAAAGCTTCGCCAACAGCATAATTTTTTAGTGAAAGGGCTGGAACGCGGCTCGCGCGTACTGGATTGGCAAGTAAGTATTCCAAGCCCTATGGTCACGCTGCCACGCAAATCACCTCAAGTAACAACTGACTCTTTTAGTCAGCTACACAGCTGGGATACCGCTGTAAACAGTCACGATCAATTATTGCCCCCTACCAATCTTAATCCGAATGAATTAAAAAAATGGCTGGCAGGGCGTTTTTTATTTCAGCTTATTCGCGAAGGCGCTTTACTCAATAAGGAGTGGTTAAAGCAGGTTCCTAACGCCGTCGTTGACGGTATCGCGTTTGAGCAGAACATTGCCTATCTAACGCTGAAAAAAGATCTTCAAGCCGAGAAATCAGGCAGTAAAAAGATAACCCCTCAGGCTAAAGCCGGCCTAGATGTGTCGCCTGACGATGTCCTGGAGTACGAACAACAGTACCAATATAGGCGCCTCTTTCTGAGCCCTATGAGCCAGCTATTGTTATTGGCTTACTTCCAGCAGTGTGGACGCAGCTGGCCGCCATCTGACAGCGCCGAAGCGTGCCTGCTCTATTATGCCAAACGCCTCTCCAAAGAACTGGCTAGAACGAAACTAACAGCGCTTCTTTCTGTCGCAAAAACGTCAGCATCCCTGGAAATGTCACCTCTTTTGACACATTACGCTAGCCAAGCAGACGCCTCTTTATCGCTACAACCAAGTGCATGGCATCGACTAGTCAGTCAACAGATAGTATCTGTCGCAACCGATAAAGTTAGCGAAGACGAGAAAGACACTCAACTAACCTTTCAGGTATTTCCTGAACGTCATGGCGATTACCCTGACCAGTTGAAGCAATTAAGGCAGCTTCAAGCATGTTTTTCAGCTTCCTCATCTAGAAAAATAGGAAAAAGCAAAGCACTTACTAACGTCGATAGTTTTCTTGCCAATACAGAGGCAAACGGCGTCATGGTGACGCTATTAGCGGGCTGGTGTAAGAAGCTAATCCGTCGAGGAGGTCGGGTTAAATCTAAACTCACCATAAGCACGGTTACCACTTGTCTTTCTAATATTGCACGCTCGCTGATTGCTCACGAGCACATGATTGGTGAGCTGGAAATCGCCACACCCGACGAATGGGAAAAGCTTTACGAGACAGTACTCAATGACACTAAAACATCGGCCAGCCGCATAAGAACACAAAGTCGATTACGCGACTTTCATCATTATTTATCCAACGCCTATGCTGTTCCGTCCATTGCGTTTGAGGCCGCCGGTCAGCATCAACGTCGCGTAGATGTAAATATTATTACACCCGCCGAATACCGTCGGGCAATCGCAATGATTGGGACATCCTATCAAGATGAGCGCTTGCAAGCAGAGCAACAGCTGGCATTAATGCTCGGCTATCGACTAGGCCTTCGTCGAAGTGAGTGTGCTTCACTGCTTGTACAAGACATCGCCTATTTGCCCGAGAGCCCTGAAATATCAGGTGAAGTCATTGTACGTGCAAACCAATTCCACAGTGGCAAAAGCTACTCCGCTACCCGTCGATTACCCCTGTGGCTACTAATGCCTGAAGAGCGAACGCTCTTAATCGAGTTGATTCAAAAGCGCCGTAGCGAAAATACAACTCGCTCCATCGAAAAACAGCTACTGTTTTCTAGTGGCGGAAACGGTTATTCACTCAAGGAAGACAAAGAGTTTTTTCGACCGATCCAAATTGCTCTTAAAGCAGTTAGCGGTGATAAACACCTTCGTTATCACCACCTTCGCCACAGTTTCGTGACGTTTACGCTACTACGCCTGCTTGAGTCAGAACCGAATGAACTGCTGGAACCCACGTGGGCCACAGATGACCACAAAAAAATGGCCATGCCCAACGCTAACGATGATATATCTACCCTAGCAGGGCTACCTCCCCAACACCGCCCATCTCGTAAGCGGCTGTGGCAGCTTGCGTTATGGACAGGCCATGCCAGCCCTGAGGAAACACTTAGCTCATATAGCCATTCGCTAGACTGGGCGCTAGGTAAAACCCTTCACCAACGTTTTAATTCTGCTCTAAGCATCGATCAGCAACTCACGCTACTCAACCTCCCCTCCAAAACAGCGCTCACGAGCTGGCGTAATCGACATGGACTTAAAGGCCCAACTCACGCCAGCGTTTTACTTCACTACTGGCAAGATCAAAAGGAGAGTTACAGTAAAAATCTTTTTTTACAGTCTACGTTTGAGTCTTACCATCCATCAATGCAAAATCCGCTCAACACAATGCTGGAAGCACCGAACAGATCACCAGATATCATCACGATTTATCAAAGCCTGCGATTGGTCGAGCAACAAGAGCATCAAGGCCTTGCTTTAACAGAAGCTATTGAGCAAGCAGCTAAGCGCTTTGGCATCTCACCCACCGAGCTGGATAAGTGGGTAAAAAAGGGCGAGGCATTGATGCGTCGCAAGACACGACGCACAAACTTAAGGTTCAGCCGCCAGCACCATCAAGAGCGAAGAGTCGACATTGCGGCGTCACCCTATATTTACATGCCTGAGCTTCGGCGCTGCATGGCCCCGCCTCTTAAACCAAAGTCTTTGAAAGAAGCAAACCAGTTTTTTCATAAACTGCTGCGTTGGCTTAAAGACAATAGTGATTATGGAAAAGAAGACTCTTTTATTGCCTTTCGCGACCATATGCAGCGAAGTACCGGGCATATCGTGCTTCCTGATATCCATACAATGGATAGAATACTGGACATGATAAGCGCACTAGGGTGCATACAGCATGTTTACCTTGTCGTCGAGATAGACGCACAAGCAAATGAACAACAGGTTAAGCGTTATTGGTTTTCCGAAACGGGAATACCCCATAAACGTATTGATCTGACCCCTACCAAATCGGCTCTTGGCCGCACTCGGCACTGGTACGGCAACGCCAACTTAAAAATCACGCGAGGACATTACTCAGATTATCAACAGCCATTATGGGAAGCCTTGCGCTTTGCTGCCTTCATGGTAATGCTTGTATCGAAGCTGGATTAATAAAGCTATATAGATAGTAGCCATCTATCCCCACCTCCTAGCTTTTAGGAGGTGGGGGAGAGCGGGGTTGTGAGGTATAAGACTAGTCACTTAGAAAAGTATAAGCCGAGATAAAGCAAAGCTTTTGGCTGACAAAATTGGCCCAGCGTATTGTTACCTGAAGCCGCTGGCCCATTTTCGGAACTCCCACCTCGCCCACATGACGGTCGGTCAAGAAGACACGGAGGTTGCCTTTAGGGCCAATCAGATAAAGCAACCACACCTGATGCTGCATTAACCATTCTGGTCCCTCCACTCCTGCTACGTAAACCTCACCTTCGAACTGATAATCTGCTTCCTGAGTGGTTCGTTGCGATGTTACTGCCATGCCTGATCCTCCCAAGCCCACAGCGTGCACTCTAATTCGGCGAGAAGACGCGGGATCGCTTGGCGATTAGCGTCAAGGCCAAGTTGTTGAAGGGTGCGCCCTACCCAGGTCGTTAACGCATCCAGGTTGCTGCTCTCTTGCCCATCACCAAGCCACATCACGAGCGCGCTGCCAGAAGCCAAGCTGGTAGCGGCGGCCAAGGACTCCGCCAAGCGACGTTCAAGACGACGCTGAGATTGGATAGCTGCCGTAACGCGCAGGGAGTGTTCGATATCGTCGCGGTTCAATTTTAGGGTATTGAGCTGTTTCATCGTCTTCTCCTAGGCGCGTTTCTGGTTAAGCATGCGCTCAAACGCAGAGCCGTCTTGGCGCGTTAGGTTGGGCACAAAGCGTGAGTAAACACGGAAAAGCATTTCCGTCGTGGTATGGCCCATCTGGCGCGCTATCCACTCGGGGCTCTCGCCTGCCGCCAACCATAATGTCGCCGCGGTATGGCGTGTCTGGTAAGGACGACGCTTGTTCATCCCCAGTTCTTCTAGCAACGGATACCAGACGCGCTTAGTGACGTTATGATGCGATAGCGCGGTGCCTTTACGCGTGGTGAAGACCAGACCTGTCTTCCCCGTGACTTCAAACTGAGCCTTCAAGGCATCAAAGACCGGCTGCGACATATCAATCGCACGAAAGGATCCGTCGTTCTTAGTGGGCACAACCTTGCCGTTCACCACCGCTTGATGAATCAGAACCTGGCGTCGCGAGAAATCCACATGCTCCCAGGTTAAGCCGTCAATCTCGCCCGTTCGCATGCCGGTGAAGAAGCGCACGGTGTAATACTGACGAAAGTCGTCGCGGACGTTACTGATAATCCGCTGCACTTCATCAAGAGAGAACGGTTCCACATCGGTACGTGGCACATTGAGCGATTTAATCCCGCGGTACGGTGAGCTAAACTCATAGCGGTCGGCGGCTTCATTCAGCATCATGCGCAATGGCGTCATGATGTGGTTAATGCGACTGGCAGAGAGTTTCTTGCCGCTCCGGGTGTTTACTTTGGCGAGTGAGGCCCGGAACTCAAGAATTTCTGCACGGGTGATGCTGCCGACTTCCTTATGCCCTAACGCTGGCAAAATATGCCGATCCAGACATCCTTGCACGGTGACGATCTGTGACTCGCGCCATTCGATCTCTTTCTCCGCAAACCACGTCTCAGCAAAGCCGCGCAGTAATGGCGTCGCTTGATAACCTCCTAAGGTAGTCAGTGCACGTTTACTTAACGTCTGTGCTCGCGGGCTATCCGGGAAGTAGCGCCCATAATCAAATGAGCCCAGCGTAATCTCCGCTTCAATTTTCTCCAGGATTCGCTCTAACTTCTTACGGTTAGCCGCCGTGTTATCTAGGGACGTTTGTTCGCGGCACCGTTTACCTAGAAAGTTAAAGTCAAAAAACAGCTTCTTAGTTTCTTTCCTGACCGCAATTCTACCCATGGCACAGTCCCCCTCCAGCCATCGGTACACCGATGCTTTCCTCTTTTGAATGCAATTGCATATCGCGCTCAATGGGCTCCCAAAGGTACAAAATCTTACGGCCGCCAAATGGACGAATGTAATGAATACCTTCTAGCAGCACCTCATCTTTTAAACGTTCGCGAATAGTGCGCGCATCGTATTTGATGCGCTTGGCGAGCTCGGCCGTAGTGAGGTAGCAATAAGACATTTTTGGTCTCCTTATGATATGTTCTTAAAAGTTCATTAAGCATCCCAGAGGGCCCTAATGACCTCCTGGAGAACATAATAGACCAAAAGAGACCATCTGCAAGCATTTTTGCTCTACAGAAGATCAAATAATTCTACAAAGAGACATTATGATCAAGTGCCACTTATCTCGGATCATGGGTGAGAGAAAGCTGAAAATCGTCGACGTGGCCCGTGAAACCGGCATTAACCGAGGAACGGTTACACGGCTGTATCACGAAACAGCAAGTAGAATAGAGCTTGAAGCTGTGGAAGCGTTATGTCGGTATTTTGACTGTCAGGTGGGAGACTTATTTGAGTATCAGGTAGATAACGGCGCTGATTCAAATTGAATGCTAATTGGTTCAACCTACGTAAAAGACGGTGCTTAACTCGGCGATTCGGAATGCAAAACCTTTCAGGCTTGCTAGATCGGGCCTTTTGCTAGATCAAGGTGACCCAAGCACTCCGATTGAGTAAACTTAGCCTAGCCTGCGCTGGAGACATAATAGAGGCAGATAACGACCCAAACCCGACAGACCGTGGGCGACCCGGAACTAAACGGCACCTACTGGCGGATCGAAAGGGAACACCGCTGGCGGTCGTTCTCTCCGGGGCCAATATGCATGACAGTGTTCCCCTATCTGTCCTGCTAGACGAGGTACCCCCCGTCGCAGGTCGTCTGGGTCGTCCTCGCCAGCGACCTCGTAAGCTTCACGCCGACAAGGCATACGACTTTGCTCGTTGTCGCCGTGCCTGCAGTAGACGCCATATTCAGGCTCGTATAGCCAGACGTGGTGTGGAAGATACTCAGCGACTGGGACGACATCGCTGGGTGGTTGAAAGAACCTTCGCCTGGCTGGAACAGATGCGTCGGCTCGCAACACGATATGAGCGGCGTACTGACATCCACTATGCGTTCACTTTACTGGGCTGCTCCCTGATCTGCTTGAAGCGACTCACGCGACAGTTTTGAAAGGCACTCTAACACTGACTGCCACATCTCCCACGAAGCCATCTACAACGCGCTTTACCTCTTGCCGCGCGGCTCGCTCAAGAAGGAACTGATTGCCTGTTTGCGCCAGGGTGAAGGTAAACGACGCCCTGGCAGCTATGGCGGTGGAAAACCAGCTGTTGTATCACTCAACCATTTAGACCATCAGTTTGAAGTAACAGCGCCAAATGTTGCTTGGGTGACGGACATCACTTACATCCGAACGTACGAAGGCTGGCTTTACTTAGCGGTGGTTATCAGAGTGCGCGAAAAACCCCGCACTCAAAAAGTACGGGGTTTTTCGCGCACTCTGATAAAACAAGGGGCAGCCCATGGCTGCCCTCTACTGACAGGCTGCGAGATAGGCCGCTTTCCATGGGGTTGCTTACGCTTCGCGTTTGCCATCCACCAGGCGCGACAGCTGCCACGGGTTGCCGTCCTTGAGCGGCTCGGGCAACAGCCCTTCCGGCAACGCCTGGTAGCACACCGGTCGCAGGAAGCGGAAGATCGCTGCACTGCCTACCGAGGTGGTGCGGCTGTCGGAAGTCGCCGGGTACGGCCCGCCGTGAACCATGGCGTGGCACACCTCGACCCCGGTTGGCCAGCCGTTGACGAGAATCCGCCCGGCCTTGCGCTCGAGTACCGGCATCAGCGCCTTGGCCGCTTGCAGGTCGCCGTCGTCCATCTGCAGGGTAATGGTCAGCTGGCCTTCGAGCTGGGCCGCGACACGCTTCACTTCATCCTGGTCGGCACATTCGATGACCAGCGAGGTGGAACCGAACACTTCTTCCTGCAGCTCGGTCTCGTTCAGGAAGTCGTTCGCCGTGGTGACGAACAGCCCCGCCTGGCACTGGTTGGGCGACTCGCCCACCTGGCCACGTGCGGCTTCACGCACCTTGCTGCTGTTGGACAGCTGGCCCACACCCTGCTGGTAAGCATCGTAGATGCCCGGCGTGAGCATGGTCTGGGGCGCGCTGCCCTTCACGCCTTCTGCAGCGGCCTCGACGAAGGCATCGAGCTCGGCGCCCTTGACCGCAATCACCAGCCCAGGATTGGTGCAGAACTGGCCCGCACCCATGTTGAGCGAGCCGACGAAGCCTTGGGCGATCTGCTTACCGCGTGCCTTGAGCGCCTCGGGTGCGCCGCTACGGCTCACGCCGACGACCAGGCTCGACGGCCTGGACGCGTACCAGCTCGTCACGGTCGCGTCGATCGCGCAGAAGGAGGGGTACTACGCCCGCTACATGGGCGAGGTCGCCCGGGTCGTCCTCAACCGGCTCGCCCGGCGGGCGCTGGACCGCTACGAGCTCATGCGCGCCGCCCAAGAGCGCCAGCAGCCCAG